>JBLILC010000041.1:0-21480 GCA_047635635.1 Octadecabacter sp.
AATAGAGCGTAAAGTGTTTGTGTATCCCAACGGTAGATGAGTATTTTATGGCGTATCACGCAAGTCAAAATACTCAAGGTTGTATAATTCTGCCTGGCTTTGGATCATGTGAGTATTATTCCTCGAACCACCCTCCATCAAAATCCAGAAACAATCGACGCAGCTGCTTTGAAGCTGGTCGCGGGCGAAAACGGCAAAGTCTGTCGTAAAATCGTATTGATCCAAGGTCTGATTTGTTAGTAAATCAAGTATGCTTTGGTCAAAGGATGCTGCGCCATCAATCCAAGCAGTAACAGAATAATAAAGGACATCAGGATAACTGATCTGAGAGCCGCCCGCGAGTACTGGGGTGCGGCTGTCACTGTCGCCTACAATACCATTTCCAAGGTTGGTGATCGTGACATCGCGTAAACTTGCACCGTCTGGCAATACAGCAGAAAGCGCAAACGATACAAGGAGTTCATGGGCGATTTCGTCAAGTGGATCGGATGTTGGCGCGATCACTCTAGGAAAGCCGACTTGCATTGATGCCGCGGTGCGTAGTTCTGGAAAATCGGTCGGTGGGCGCGCGTGAAGCAGCATGAATTCTGGATCCGCTGCCACGGCGTAAATCGTGGACAAATAGTTAGAGTAAATGTCAAAGTGGTCCTCGATCCTTTGAATTGGGGTTGCGGCAGTGAGCAGTCCTCCATACTGGACATAATTTGAGTCAGAATAGTCACCGCATGCCGAAGAATCGCAACTGATGGTGCCTAAAAGTTCATCATTGCGGTAAATCTGAGCGACGATATCCTCTGTGCTTGTCGTTACTGCTGGAGATGAAAACTTCCCCAAGAGTTGACCATCTGGTGCGTTAATAGAGACATAGGCACTGTTTTGTGCGGCCTTGATAACATCAATATCTCGAACAAAAAGTGGGTCAGGGCCAAGATTAAAAAGTACCAGTGCAATATCACTCTGATTTAAGTCGATATTTTGTAAAAAATATAGGTTCTTAACCTCTGCTGCGGCGCTCGATGGATGGGGCGTGCTATGAGGTTCCTGTTGTGGGACAACTATTAATGTTTCGTCTGATCCACGGACTAGGTGAAATCCCCCGAACGCAATTAATCCACCAAAAAACAAGACGCCAATAAATGCTAACCGTATCATACGTTTAACAATAAGTTTTCACGTTCCCAAGGACTTATAACTTGCAAGAACTCTTCGTATTCGGTGCGCTTGACTATAGAATAGACACGAGCGAAATCTGGTCCAAGAACGTCGTGCATTTCGGTATTTTCGTCAAACAGCGCCAGTGCTGCATCTAGACCGGTTGGTAGTTCGCCGTCTCCTTCATAGGCGTCACCATTGAAAATCTCGGCTGGATTAGACTTATTTTTCATACCTAGGTATCCACAGGCTAATGACGCCGCGATGCATAAGTATGGGTTACAATCCATTCCTGCGATGCGATTTTCAATCCGTCTCGCATTTGGGGAAGACAGGGGAACTCTCAACCCTGTGGTGCGGTTGTCACGTGCCCAGCTGAGGTTGATAGGGGCGGCATGGTCTTTTACGTATCGCCGATAGCTGTTTACGTACGGTGCCATTACCGCGATTACGCTTGGCAAATGTTTTTGCAAACCACCAATAAAATAAAAAAAAGCTTCGGTTTCTTCGTCGTTTGGTCCAGTGAAGATGTTATTGCCGTCTTTGTCGAGTATCGAATGATGGATGTGCATCGCCGATCCAGGTTCATTTTCGATTGGTTTAGCCATGAACGTGGCATAGCAATTGTGCTTTAATGCAGCTTCTTTCAGCAGACGTTTAAAGAAAAACACTTCATCTGCGAGCTTGACTGGATCGCCGTGGTTTAAGTTGATTTCAAGCTGACCTGCGCCACCTTCTTGCGTAATACCGTCAATCTCGAACCCTTGGATTTCAGCAAATTCATAGATATCGTCGATCACTGGGCCGTAGTCGTCCACAGCGGTCATGGAATAGGCTTGACGTGCAGCTGCAGGGCGACCGGACCGTCCAATCATTGGTTCAATAGGTTTGGCGGGATCAGTGTTGGGCGCAACAAGGAAGAATTCCATTTCGGGTGCCACAACTGGTGTCCAGCCTTCGGCTTCGTATAAGGCAACAACACGTTTGAGCACATTGCGCGGGCTGAATTGTACTGGATCACCTTGTTGGTCATACGCGTCATGGATCACTTGCAGTGTGCCATCTGCTGCCCAAGGGGCGGCGGTGGCTGTGGAATAATCCGGCTTAAGAATCATATCGGGTTCTGTAAATCCAGCGTCGCCTGCCGCTTCGCCCCAGCCACCTGTAAGTGTCTGAAAAAAAATAGATTCTGGAAGATGAAATTGCATCATCTTTTCCCACTTGGCCGCAGGAACGGCTTTACCACGCGCGATTCCAGGCAGGTCTGAAATCATGCACTCAACTTCGTCCAAACGGTTAGCATCAAGATAATTGCGTGCTGCTTGTGGAATTTTAGTGGTCCAGCTCATACTTTCGTCCCTTTAAAAAACGCGCCTATTTGGGTGGCTAGGTACGCGTTGTCGACGTTTTTTGTGAGATTTTTTTTCGCGACCTCAATCTGTTCAGGTGGGACTGTACCCGCGCGAGCAGTGATCAAACCGTTAATAAATGCGTTATCAAATTCTGGGTGGGCTTGCATGGTGAAGATACGATCACTGTATACTAGCGCCGCGTTTTTACAAAATGCATTTGAGGCAACAGGCGCCGCGTCAATGGGGCGTTGCACAACCTGATCTTGGTGCCATGCGTTCAAGTAAATTGTTTTGCCTTGCCAGTCATAGGTCTGGCGGCCAACAGCCCAACCACCATCGTATTTCTCAACTTTACCCCCCAGAGCCTGCGCGATAATTTGGTGTCCAAAGCAGATGCCAACCAACGGCCGTCCGATGCGGTAGACATCGCGGATCAGGGTCTCGAGTGGTGTGATCCACGGTAGTTCTTCGTAGGCGCCATGTTTAGATCCAGTAATTAGCCAACCATCGCAGGTGTTGGGCCCGTTGGGGAAGTCGCCATCAACAACCTCAAACGTCTCGAATGTGAAACCCTGACCATCCAGCAGTTGTTCGAACAAATTGTTCACGTCGCCAATAGTAAAACGTAGCTCATCAGGAGCATGTCCAGTCTGAAGAATGCCGATTTTCATGAAGCACCAGTGTTTTAAGAATTAGTTTGATATTAGGCGTTGGCGCGCTGGCACGCAAGCGCATCCAACTTCGGGTATTCAGACTGTATCGAGGTAAAGGTCGATCTGTTCTTCTGGGCTGAGTTCCGCAAAAGCCTGCAATTCTTGACGTTTGGTAGCGACAAGGTTGCTTATCAATTCATTAGGAAAAATCCGCGAAATTTGTTTGTCAGTTTCGAACAAATCAATTGCATCAGCCCAGTTTCCTGGAAGCTGCGGTAGGCCCTGATCATAGGCGTTTCCAGTGATTGGTGGAGGTGGCATTTGTGCATCTTCAATGCCGGTCAGGGCCGCCCCAAGAACAGCAGCCAGCATCAGGTATGGGTTTACATCACCGCCCGCAACGCGGTGTTCTATTCGCCGTGCATTGTGGTCGCCACCGGGAACGCGAATGGCGGCCGTACGGTTCTCATATGCCCAACAGATTGATGTTGGTGCGTGAGCATTTGGTACAAGTCGATCATAGGAGTTGCCATGCGGTGCGAGGATCAGTGCGGATGCGGACAGTCCGTTCATACAGCCTGCAATGGCGTGGTGCATCATGTCTGTGCCTTCAGGCCCACCATTGTCAAAAATGTTATTGCCATCTCTGTCCAGTACTGAGAAATGAACATGCATGCCGTTGCCTGAATATTCGGGATATGGTTTTGCCATAAATGACGCGGCGAAACCGTGCTGTCGTGCTACACCGCGCACCAACAGTTTAAAGAGCCAAGTGTCGTCGGCGGCTTTCATAGCGTGGCTGTGGGACAGGTTGATTTCAAACTGTCCAAGGCCTGCCTCTGAGATCGCGGTTTCAGCGGGAATGTCCATTGCTTCTGCACCATCATAAAGCGCGGTGAAATAGTTATCGAAGGCATCAAGCGCCCGCAGTGACAGGATTTCTGCACCAGGGCGGCGTTTGCCGGAGCGCGGACTAGCCACGACCTGTAGGTCTTTGCCGCTGTCATCTACGAGGTAGAATTCCAGTTCGGTGCCGCAGATCGGTGTTAAGCCACGATCTGTGTAGCGTTTTAACACTGTCGCTAATGCGTGGCGCGGATCACCCTCAAATGCGCGTCCATCTTCGCGATACATCCACATCGGTAAAAGTGCGGACGGATTATCCAGCCATGGCATTGGTAGAAACCCACGTTCAGTTGGAAGGCAAACGCCATCTGGATCGCCTGCTTCAAATACTAGCGGTGAATTGTCGATGTCTTCACCCCAAATATCGAGGTTTAGCACAGACAATGGAAAGCGCGTTCCATCTTCTTCGATGCTCTGTGCAAACCGCGTTGGCATACGTTTGCCGCGGGCAACACCATTGAGGTCAGAGGCGGCCAGGCGGATAGTTTTTATATGCGGGTTTTCATGAAGCCATGACATAGGAGATCACCGGATAATTTGAGGGCGAAAACGGAATGATGGACGATTAGCGTCTTGAGGCAAATGGCTGTATAGTCGTTTTGCTATGCGGCCAAATATCCCAATTATAACCAACGTCAAGAGAATGAAATAAAACGCTAGAATTGGGTAAGGCACAAAGGGGTTGAACGTTTTATCAGCAAAGAAACTCGCATAATAAAGGGCGTCCCCTTTTTGACCCCAAGCAGGAAAACCACTGAAAAAAACCAGTGTTGTTGAGTGAAACAAAAAGATCGCTTCGTTAGTATAGGCGGGCCATGCAAGACGAAGCATTGTCGGCCAGATCACACGACGAAACCGTGACCAGCCAGACAAACCATAGGCGTCAGCGGCTTCGGTATCTCCCTTGGGGATTGATTGCAGTGCACCGTAAAAAATCTCACCGGTGTAAGCGGAAGTGTTGAGAAACAGCACGATTAGCGCGCCAAGCCACGCAGCGGTGAAGGGGTCAAAAAAAGCATATTGACCTTTAAGTGATAGAAAGAAAAAGTATGCAAAAAAGAACTGGATAAACAGTGGTGACCCGCGAAATAAGAAGATGAACCATTCTGAAGCTTTTCGGATCACTGGGTTTCGTGCAGCTTTGCCGAGGGCCACAGCTGTTGCAAGAACAAAGCCGGACAAAAGCGCTACAACCCCAAAATATACGTTCCAAATCATACCTGATCCGATCAGTGTGAATTGTTGACACAGGGTAAAATCTTTGCGTGGCAGCAGGCGTTCGCCGAACCCAATGGAGCGGAACGCATAGTCGGAAATTGTATCAAGGCATTCTATCATCTGTCGGTCCTGCGCTGTGCTTCGCCGCCTGATGTGGCCTGCCCGTGGGTGAGGCGGCGCATAGTGCTTTGAAGGACGACTTCGGAAAATTTGGTAAAAACAAGGTAAAATACAAGTAATACTAAAAAATACCACATGCGCCAATCACCGTGTGGGTAGGCAGTAAACTGGGGTGTTTTTGTAGCACCAAGTTCGCGGGCCCAATAAACGATGTCTTCCACGCCAAGCAAGAACAATAGTGGGGTTGCCTTAATTAGCACCATCCACAAATTACCCAAACCTGGCAGTGCATAGACCCACATCTGCGGCACAATAATACGCCAAAACGTTTGGCGACTAGTCATGCCATATGATTCAGCAGTTTCGACCTGTGCGCGTGGTACAGCGCGCATGGCACCAAACAAGACGTTTGCAGCAAACGCACCAAAAACGATGGCAAATGTGAAAATAGCTATAAAAAAACCGTATGTTTCGTGCATCCATTG
This sequence comes from Octadecabacter sp., assembly GCA_047635635.1. Classification (GTDB taxonomy): domain Bacteria; phylum Pseudomonadota; class Alphaproteobacteria; order Rhodobacterales; family Rhodobacteraceae; genus Octadecabacter. The sequence goes on from JBLILC010000041.1 coordinate 5,887, forward strand.
CGGTGAATTGCCTAATGGCATTTTTGCTTCTGCGCAAACAATGAAATCATTGCCTTGTCGAATGGTATCAGGCCAATCGGGACACATGATCTGGTGGCGCAAAAGCTCAATACCCTGATCCAGTGCAATCACGAAGAAAAGAAAGAAGGCGATATCAGGGACACCGCGTACTATTGCGATGTAGCTTTTACCAAGCCACGAAATTGGTAAAATCCTTGAGCGCGCGGCTATCGCACCGCCCATGCCGAATGTCATTGCAAGTGGGGCGGTGATGGCGAGAAGCAACAGGACGGTGCCGAATGACGCGTAGAAACCCATGTGCTTGCCTGTGGTCAGGTAGCAGGTCAGCCACTTCGTGGCCTCTAGGGAATTTGGGTCGGCGCAAAATTGGAAGATGTAAGAGCCTCAGTTCAAGGGGTGGATTTACATTTTTTTGTTTAGATGAGGTAATTAAATTTGCCCCACCAATGTTGGTAGGGCGCTATTTAGGTTGTATTAAAACTTAGAAGCAACTTCCCACTTTTCAATCAAAGTGTTGAGCGAACCGTCATCCTTCATGGACTGAATCGCTACGTCGAATGCGTCACGCAGTTCGGTATCACTTTGACGTACACCCATTCCAACACCGCCACCAATTGCTTCTTCGCGTGCAAGCATCACTAAATCTGATTGACCCTCAAGAGCGCCAATGAGGAAGGATTTATCGGCCAGAACCGCATCTGCTTCGCCGTTGCGTACGGCTGCGAGTGTTTCTTCTGGTGTCGCAAATTCTACAACTGTCCAGCCTTGGTCAGCAATAAACGATGCTTGGATCGTGCCAGTTTGTGCGGCAACTATTGCTCCTTCAACGTCAATGTCTACGTTAAGTGCAAGGTAGGACGATGGATCAGCAGGAGTGTAAGGTTGTGTAAAATCAATGAGTTCTGCACGCTCTGCCGTAATCGACATGCCAGCAATGATTGTGTCATAGTTGCCAGATGTAAGGTTTGGGATAATGCTGTCCCATTCATTTGTTACCCATTCGCAGGTCATTTCTGCGCGGGCACATAGCTCATCGCCAAGTTCACGCTCAAAGCCGTCGACTTCTCCAGCGTCGTTGATAAAGTTCCAAGGAGCATACGCACCTTCGGTTCCCATGCGTACGACGGAGTGGGCGTCTGCAAGTGCCATTGTGGATGTTAAAGCAACTGCAGCAGTTGCCAGAATAAGATTTTTCATAGGTATCTCCCAGTTTTGATTTTCATGTTGTTTAGGTTAGTGCGTTTAAGCTTGGGCATCGAGCGATCACATCACCGAGGTCGTTACCTAACCACCTTAAATGAAGACTTCCCAAGGTCCCATCCTTAGATATATCAGCTAATAGTTTATCAAGCGCCACAAGCAAGTATGGAGCGTCTTCAGATACACCGAGTACTGAGCCACCTGAAAATGTTGGATATCCGCCCAAATCGTAAAAACCTTTGCGGCTTTGAGCAACTTCAGCCATGTGACCTGATCCAAAAACTACATCCACATCACCTGCAACTAGTGCATTTAGCGCTGCTACCTCGGTTGGATATGCGTATACATTACGTTCGGCCTGTTCCATGGCTTCTTCAAAAAGTGACTGGTCCAATGCTCCGATCCGCGAATTGATAAGGTCAATATTTTGATTTTTAGCGATGAAATGACCGGTGCTGTCGGCACGTAGTACATATGGACAGGTGAAATCTACAAGCTTATCGCGATTTGTAGAATAGCCAAAACCACCGGTAACCACGTCGACTTCTCCCCGGGCAAGAGCCGGAAATATATCGCCCATGGGTAGATCAATCCAAACGCAGTCATAGCCACCGCGCGTGCAGATTTCATTCATCAAATCTTTATCAAGACCGCTCGCGCGTTCAGTTCCAGGATTGTAAATATAGGGTGGATAATGTCCGCCCGTGGCGATCCGCAGGGTATCTGCCGACACAGTGCTGGCAAGAAGTGCAAGTAGGGCAGTCAGCCATTTAATATGAGCCCAATTCTTCATGTCGAAACAGTTGCTGACAAGAATCCGCGCAACCGTTCAGATTTTGGATTTACGAATAGCTCTTCAGGGGGGCCTTGTTCCTCGATCAATCCTTGATGCAAGAACACAACGTGATCTGAGATTTCACGTGCCATGCGCATGTCATGGGTCACGACCAACATCGTACGGCCTTCGGATGCCAAGTCTTTGATGACTTTGACAACTTCTTGTTCCAGTTCGGGGTCTAGTGCCGATGTTGGTTCGTCAAACAGCAGTGCCTTGGGTTCCATGCAAAGCGCACGTGCGATTGCGGCGCGTTGTTGTTGGCCTCCTGACAGCATTCCAGGGTAGGCGTCACACTTGTCGCCAATACCTACTTTATCAAGGTACTTGCGCGCTGACGCTGCGACTTCCGCGTGATCCCGTTTCAACACGGTCACAGGGGCTTCCATTACGTTCTGCAAGATTGTCATGTGCGCCCAAAGGTTAAACTGTTGAAATACCATGGACAAGTTAGTGCGGATGCGGATCATCTGAGCGTGATCCCCAGGATGGCGTGCAAGGCCTTGGCCTTTCCACGTCACAGGTTCGCCACAAAAAATCACGTCCCCAAGCTGGCTGTCCTCCAATAGATTAGCACAACGCAACAATGTTGATTTGCCAGACCCGGACGACCCAATTAGACTTATCACATGACCTTGCGGTGCCGATATATTGACACCCTTCAGTACCTCTAGCGCGCCGTAAGCTTTGTGAAGGTTACGAATCTCAATGATGGGTCCGCTCATGGTTCCTCGTCCAATTTATTTGGTTGAGTAAGGCGTAAATAGGGAATGGTTGCAACGGGGTTCTTAGGGGAAGAGGATAAGGAGATATTATGGTCCTGTCTGGCAGCACTTTTAAGCCTCGTAATCTTAAAGTTTTTGGTGTGGTCGGGCGCAAGTTCTGTAATTGCACTTCCCAAAGCGGCACTTATCGGTTCGGGATCACCAGTGCTGGCTGTTAAAAATGCAATTCTGAGGGTACACGCAGTACGATCTAACATGTATGTTTCAGCTGAGCTGGGTTCCCAAACTTCTAACATTCGCCCTGTCATGATGTCACCTGCTGCAATATTTGTACGCCCGTCAGCCACGGTCAGCATGCTTTCGATATGGGTCCCTGCTCGCAGGTTTGTGTGAAATGTTAGCCTTTTGGGCTTTACAGTGGCAAACCGTGGGGCCCAGTCAGAATGTGAAAAAACATAATTATAGGCCAATCGACCCAGTGTGGCTGGCGCAAGTCCACGGGAGACATCGTCTTCACGCATCAAAAAATATCGAATGATAATATCTAGCAAGGGTGTCAGGCAGGCCATAATCGGCGCTAGAAATGCGGGTGAGTCAGTTGCTAAAACGTTCGTAGTGGGGCAGGATTCAAACCTGACGGAGCAGCAGGTCATGGAGCCCCCAGTCGGTCACAATTTTTTTTTGCTGTCCAGTTGCGTTGATTCGTATCGCAAAGTATTACTAAGAGAGGAGAAGAAGGTGTCATGCGCCGCACTTTTTCTGGGTCTGTCATGCACTAGTAAACGCTCAAACGGTTCTATTGCTTTATTTGTGGTCATTAGCCTGAAGTGACCCTTAAGCGTGCTTTATGACTGTCTTGGTCCGTCACGCCAAGCAGTGGGCCAATCATCCGTAGCATCGCGTCTTCGTGGTTGTCACGCACACCGTCGACAAGAACGACGGACCACAACGCTTCAATCACGGCCACACGGTCTTCGTATGGAACTGCATTTTTAATAGCGCGTGTAAATCTTACTGTGTCGGGTGCTTCTGTTTCTGCGATCTCGCACTTGGCTCTCAAGGCAGATGCATTAGCTTCAGTCAAAACGTACCGTTGAGCCAATACTGCGTCTATATGAGCAATTTCGTCTTGGTCATACGAGCCATCGGTTCGAGCTAGGCGAACCATCAAAGCACCAAGCGCTACACGCGCGTCAGCATTGGGAAGTGGGGCGGGGTCAGGCGCTGTAAGGCGCTTAAACAAATCAGAAAACATGTTTATTATATAGGTTCCCTCACGCAAAAGGCCAAGCCTAAATTGCGCGCATAATATTTCGGCTATGCGTGCCACATACACTGCTGTTGCTGTTTCATGCGACATGCCAAACGTTTGCATTGCATTGGATATAACCTGATTATTAGTGTCATTGAGTTGCCCTTTGGAGTCAACCACCTGCCACAGCGCACGCATCACTCCGTCACGTTCAACACTGGTTATTTCACACGATAATATATGCGCCAATTCGTGTTTGTTAGGCCTTTCAGCATCGAGTTTTTCACATTCGGCACGCATGCGCGCAGCCCCAACAGCATTTAGATTGTATAGATTGGCCAGCAGGTGATCGATTTCTTAAATTTTCTGGCAAAGATAAGCACCGTCGGCCTTAGCGACCCGCACCAACAAAGCACGAAGTGCGCATCAGATTTTATATAGTAGTAAAATCCTCCACAGGCGCAAAAGAAGGTCTAGGATACGTTCAAACATTAGATCGCTGTAATCATGTTACATACTTCTGCATAGTTTCAAAGCTGTGCGAAGTGTTTACCAAGATCAGCCAGTTCACCATCAAGCCCCCAAGGTGCGTTGACCACGACCAATCCTGACCCGACCATACGGTGTCCTTCTCGGGCAGGTTCAAAGTAAACTTCATGGTTTATGGCTTCTGGCAGGCTGTGCAATATCGCTGATTTCATTGTGCGGTGGCGGGCATCTGCTAGGATCGGATACCAAAGCATCAACACACCAACTGGCCAAATTTTGGCTATCTTGGCGAGATGATTTGGCATAGCAATGTAATCGTTTTTTAATTCATAAGATGGGTCAATCAACATCAAGCCACGACGCGGTGTTGGCGGGCACATCGAATATGCCATTTCAAACCCGTCCTGTGCATGGACATGAGCTCCAGGGACGGCTTCATAAAGCCCCTCAAATTCTTGCGGATGAAGCTCAGCTATGTGCAAAACATCGTCGCCGCGTAAAAGATGTGACGCTATCCAAGGACTGCCAGGGTAGAGTGTCATTCCGTTTTCTGTCCGACATGCATTCAAAGTACGCGAGTAGGGATGATCAGCTGCAAACCAAATTTCTGCGTTAGTAATACCCACCGCGGCCTCACCAGTTTTAACTGCCTCATCCGCACTCAAATCATATAGGCCTCGTCCACCGTGGGTTTCTATGTAGCTGAGTGGTTTATCCTTCTGGATCATGTAATTCAAAATCCATGACAATGCTGCGTGCTTGTGCACATCTGCTAAATTGCCAGCGTGATAGAGGTGTTGATAAGATAGCATCGCAGATTCCGCTCATTCTTAAAAGATTGCATCTGTTTTATAATTATTCCGAGAGACATGGAGTGCGGGGAAAAGTGCCCTTTGATCATATTGGCGTAGCGAATTTGACGTCATACCAGCCGAGAAGACTCAACTGCGGCGCGGACGAAATCTGCAAACAGCGGATGGGGCGCGAAGGGTTTTGATTTTAGTTCTGGATGGAATTGGACACCGATGAACCATGGGTGATCTGTCCATTCTACAATCTCTGGCAGTTTGCCATCTGGTGACATGCCTGAAAAACGAAGGCCCACCTCTTCAAGCTGGGTGCAGTATTTTGTGTCAACCTCATAGCGATGACGGTGACGTTCTTCGATTGTCAGACTACCATAAATATTAGCAACTTTTGATCCAACGGTTAGCGTCGCGTCATAGGACCCAAGGCGCATTGTGCCACCTTTGTTGTCATCGGTCTTCCGCTTAATTTTGGCATTGCCCTGCACCCATTCTTTCAGATGGTAGACGACGGGCTCAAACCGCTTTTTTCCGGCCTCAAAGTCGAATTCTTCCGACCCCGCATCTACCATACCTACAACATTCCGAGCAGCTTCAATAACGGCCATTTGCATGCCCAGACAGATGCCAAAATATGGAATTTTGTTGATACGAGCGTATTCGGCAGCCTTGATCTTGCCTTCACTACCACGCTCGCCGAATCCACCCGGTACAAGAATCGCGTGGAACCCTTGAAGGTAGGGTGCTGCGTCTTCGGAATCAAAAACTTCAGCGTCTACCCAAGATACGTTTACTTTGACACGGTTGGCCATGCCGCCATGTGTCAGCGCCTCTTTAAACGACTTATAGGCATCTTCTAGTTGGGTGTATTTACCAACAATCGCAATATTCACTTCGCCGTCAGTGGTGTGAATTCTGTCATAAACATCATTCCAGATCTGCAAATCAGGCTTGGGTGCGGGGGAGATGTTGAATGCGTCCAGTACAGCTTGATCGAGACCCTGTTTGTGATAGGCAAGTGGCGCTTCGTAAATTGATTTTAGATCATAGGCCGCTACTACTGAGTCCTTGCGGACGTTGCAAAAGAGAGCAATCTTCTCACGTTCTTTGCCAGGGATCGGGTGTTCGGAACGGCAAACAAGTATGTCTGGCGCAATGCCGATGCTTTGCAATTCCTTGACTGAGTGCTGTGTTGGTTTGGTCTTTAACTCACCGGATGCTGCAAGATAAGGCAGTAATGTCAGGTGCATAAAAATGCATTCACCACGTGGTTTGTCGTGGCTAAACTGACGAATTGCTTCAAAGAATGGCAAACCTTCAATATCACCAACAGTACCGCCGATTTCGCACAGCATAAAATCTACTTCGTCCTCGCCGATATGTAGAAAGTCTTTGATTTCGTTTGTTACGTGAGGAACTACTTGGATAGTTTTGCCGAGATAATCACCGCGGCGTTCTTTTTCTAATACGTTGGAATAGACTCTACCAGACGATATTGAATCAGTATTTCGTGCAGGCACACCGGTAAAGCGTTCGTAGTGTCCAAGGTCGAGATCGGTTTCAGCTCCATCGTCGGTTACGAATACTTCACCATGTTCAAATGGCGACATGGTGCCGGGGTCAACGTTCAGGTATGGATCTAGCTTTCGCAAGCGCACTGAAAATCCACGCGCCTGCAACAACGCTCCGAGGGCGGCAGATGCGAGCCCCTTCCCGAGCGAAGAAACCACACCACCAGTGATAAATACGAAACGCGCCATTGATCAGGGGTCCCCTGTTAAGTCTGCCTTCAATCGAAAAGACATTCAAATTTGTGTGGATAACACCCCAATAGCAGCACGCCAAAACGCATGTATCACGGGGATTAATTTTAATCGGATTCGGGTGTATTTAGCAACCAAGTCAGCAGGAATTGACCAAATAAAATGCAATATTGAGTGCATAGTGTAACTTATCCAGCAACTTGTTGTAACTAGTCTACGTCAGGAACCAAAGGTTCGTTGCTCGGGAAAGTTATTGCAGGGGGCAAAAGACTATCGGAGGCATTTGGCGAATCTGTTGATTGTTCAGATGAAGGTACCAGTACGTCTCCGCTTACTACTGATGCGTCGCTAGCCTTTTGTGCTGCCAAGATTGTCAGGGCCAATGATGTGCATATAAAGGCTACAGCCAAAACCCAGGTGACTTTGCCAAGGGCCGTTGCAGCAGAGCGGCTGGACATTGCACCACCGCCACCACCGCCACCGATTCCAAGACCACCACCTTCGGAGCGCTGCAACAAAACTACGCCAATTAAAGTCAGCGCTAGAAGCAAGTGGACAACAAGAACGACATTTTCCATGTGATGTAGACCTTTGGCGTAAGAACGATTGGTACCTAGAAGCGAAATGGGCATCCTGCAACCCCTCAAACAACGCTAATGCGTTCAGCATACACATCATCTATATTTGCTCACACTTAAAGGGAGTTATTCACATGCTAAAAGCTTAGCTTGAAGTCAAACGCAGAGGGCAAAGCTAATACGGCATTTCAAGTGTTTGGGCTGGGTTTTTTAAATTTATTTAACCCAGATCATTGGCGACCCCCCCATATATCAATCCAGTCATGGCAGTCGAAAGCATCATTTTGACAAAGCCTAATTTATTTAAGATCGAACAATGTAACCAAGGATAAACAAAAAATATTTATCATTATTTAATCATATATTTTGTCTGCAACAATTTTCATGCAGCTTGCATAAAAAAGTCCATTTCGTCAGATTATTAAGTCCTCACAAGCAAAGTGACTGCAAGATCAAACTAGATAAAAAGCCTTTTATAATATTTTTCAAATATGGGATTTGGTGCAGAGGTAATTTTGTGGAAGTGTTCTGTATAGCCAATCACATGCAAATGCATGCTTTCCCCTGTGAGTGTGATGTCCTATGACAACCTCGGATTTACCGATTGGGATCGATGATATGGCGAATGTAGTGGTTGTTGGCGCCCAATGGGGCGATGAAGGCAAAGGCAAAATTGTTGATTGGCTGTCAGAACGTGCCGACGTAATTGCGCGGTTCCAAGGCGGTCATAACGCGGGCCATACGTTGGTAATTGACGGCAAAATCTATAAACTCCACGCTCTGCCATCAGGTGTAGTACGGGGTGGTAAGCTTTCAGTGATCGGCAACGGTGTCGTGCTCGATCCATGGCACCTCATGAAAGAAATAGCCACAGTGCGTGCGCAGGGTGTTGATATTAGGCCAGAAACGCTAATGATCGCAGAAAACACCCCCTTGATCCTGCCCATGCATGGCGAACTTGATCGTGCCCGTGAAGAAGCATCAATCAAGGGCACAAAGATTGGTACCACAGGACGCGGCATTGGACCGTGTTATGAAGATAAAGTTGGCCGTCGCGCAATTCGTGTGGCTGATCTGGCAGATCCCGCGACACTCGAAGCTCGCGTTGATCGCGCGCTGCAGCATCACAATCCACTACGTAAAGGACTAGGTATCAAAGCTGTGGACCGGCATCAGCTTGTCGCTGATTTAAAGGCTATTTCAATTGAAATTCTGCCGTTCGCGGCTCCTGTTTGGAAGGTACTGAACGAAAAGCGCAAAGCGGGTAAGCGAATTCTGTTTGAAGGCGCCCAGGGTGCGCTTTTAGATATTGATTTCGGCACTTATCCATTTGTCACGTCGTCAAATGTAATTGCAGGGCAGGCGGCAACTGGGGTTGGTGTCGGACCGGGCGCAATTGACTTTGTTTTGGGCATAGTCAAAGCATACACAACCCGCGTTGGTGAAGGCCCGTTTCCAACAGAATTGCATGACGCGGACGGCCAGATGTTGGGTGAACGCGGCCATGAATTCGGGACCACTACAGGACGCAAGCGTCGCTGTGGTTGGTTTGATGCCTGCCTTTTGCGTCAAACTTGTGCAACATCTGGCGTGTCTGGTATCGCATTGACTAAGCTGGATGTTCTGGACGGGTTTGAGACTTTGAAAATTTGTGTCGCTTATGATCTAGACGGCGAACGTTTAGACTACCTGCCTACAGCAGCAGATCAACAAGCCCGCTGCGTCCCGATCTATGAAGAAATGAAGGGCTGGTCAGACAGCACAGAAGGTGCGCGTTCTTGGGTAGATTTGCCTGCTGAAGCGATTAAATATGTGCGCCGTGTGGAAGAATTGATCGATTGCCCAGTCGCGCTTTTGTCAACATCACCTGAGCGCGAAGACACAATTCTAGTGACGGACCCGTTCGCGGATTAAAGGTTGCTCGCCAAGAAAGGAAGCCAAATGACCCTCTCCCTCAAAGCCCGAAAGCGTTGGTCTTTGTTCATCTTGCTGGTGGGATTACCAATCTATGTGGTGGTCGCAGTAAGTACGATGAACTGGCTTTATCCTGATCCAGTGGCACGAGCGCCGATCTGGATCGAATTGGCTATTTATGTTGGCCTTGGGTTGCTCTGGGCAATGCCGCTCAAATTTATATTTATGGGTGTGGGACAGCCTGATCCAGACGCTTGATAAATAAAATAGATCCACTGACCGGCTGGTATGACTTGAATGCTTTCAGTACGTGAGCACATTGTGTTATCTCGGATTATAGAGGCTCCTTTTAGCCATCTGAATCCATCAATTGCGCGCTTTGCTAAAGCGGCCCGCGCGCAAAAGATCTGCAAAGCTGCGCAGCCCATCTTCACGGTTGTATCCACCGCCCGCTACTGTGCGCAAACGACGCAAAACCTTTGGGCGTAAAAATTCATACGCACCTTCAACAAAGGCCGTGTGAACGGCTTCAGTTTCAAGAAGCTCAGGCAGTTCTGTAGCGCCCATGTTTTTTGCGAATTTCGCATATGTTTCTGCAGTCAGGGCTTTGTTGTCGTCCCTGGGGGAGGCTATTTGGTGTGGAACCAAAGGCGATAAATGATTGCGTGTTTTGCAGACGCCTCCATATCTATGCGCTGGGTCGTAACCAGTTTAAGAGGTGTAGGACACGGACGCTTTGTGTGAGTATTGGAATGAACAGTTGTATCTGTATTTGTCGTGGATACGGTTACCTCTGGGCGAACGGCCACTGAAAGATAGTTTCGGAACGCATTTTCAACTTCTTGGTTATCGTTATCGCTCTGATCCATCTTATGCGCTGCTTGTTTGGCGGCAACAGCGGCTTTGAGTTGTGAAATTGCATCACGGCGACGGCTGCCTTCAGGTTCTAGCATATGCATGTCAGTTTCAGACATGAGACTATCAAGTGCAGTATCGTCAATTTGCGGTTCACCAGCGTTAAAGCCATCTTCAGGTGTGCTATTAGTAGAGATTTTGTCTTGTTTAGTGTTAGCTACAGATACAAAGAAATTATTAGTATTACGAGATGTGCCGGTTGCTCCTTCGTCTTGCATGCGACTGATGGGTGTTTTAGTGGCTGAGCTGTCCTCAAAATCACCTTTGATTGCGGCAAGTTTTTTTGCAAAATCCTCATCATCAAAATTTAGTATTTCGATGTCGGTAAAGTGACTATATTCCAAGTATTCATTGAGGTCGTCCGCGCCATCAAGCAAGCCTAGATTAGGCTCGGTATCAGGCTGTGTTACTTTTACCTGCGCATTGATCTGGCAATCTTGTAACGTGGTGTTAGAATTTCTCTTTATGCGCACCATACATGACTGCGTTTGGGTGGGGTAGCTTTCTGTTGCAACATCTGTGGTGGCGTTATTAGCATCAGGCATTTCTTCTGCCTCTGACACGTTTGCATTAGACTGACGCTTCTTAACATTTCCATTATTGCTTGAACTGTCTTGGACCTGATTGTCCGAATCTTCTTTTAAAATTTTATTCTCAGATGAAATTGTTTCAACTAAATTCTTGTGCGCCGACACTTCAATTTTTGTCTGGCGGGATGCTGTAGCTTCAATTAGAGCGCTTACCGACATAATAACATGGGCTGGATCATTTGTTTTTTTAATCTGAGCTGTAGATGCCGTGCTAGAATCGCCTGCTGTAGATGAGGTTATGCCACCTAAAAATGTTGTTTCGAATTTAGCTTCCGCCTTGTGGCCTGTGGTGTTGCATTTTATCCTATATTTTTTGTATTGTCTTCAGTTTTTGTGGCAATATCCACTTTTGCATTTACTTCATCTGTGAAGGCTGCAATTCCAGTTTTGGTTCTCGACTTGTGAATAACTTTTGCAGAATTGCGCGTAGCTTCGATTTTTGCGCGAGTATCCGCGTCATGCGAAGTGCCAGTAGTATCAGATGGCCGATCGATGGAAGCGGCGATACATAAGATCATTCCACTTTAATCCTCGTGGGCGTCGACACGACGCAAAATTTCACCTTTGGCAATCTTGGCCAACATGTCGGCTTCCGTGCTCGAGGGTTGTGCTCCGAAGTAGGTATCAATTAAAACTACACTCCGAATACATTCAACAATTGTCCTCATAGTACTTATAGAATTATCAAATTCTTTAAATGTGCACGAGAAAGAGTCATACGAAACGGTAAAAATTTTGCTTCAACCAACCATTTTTTGTTCGCTTTCTTTTCATTCATTGGGGATCTATTTAACATCAATTTAGCCATAATCTAAATCCAAGTTGCGTTAAACTTGGTATTATTTCATGACCGCTTTAAGGCATGGTTCCATAGATAGAGGTAATTAAACGTGTATCAGACGATTGTTTCAAGTGCGGAGCCAATTACGTTGATAGGTGGAGCTCCCATAGCAAAAGACTTGCTCAGTGTTGCATTAAAATGGGGTAAAACTGTTGTATGTGCTGATGGTGGAGCTGATTATGCGATGCGAGCACAGCTGAAGCCTGTTGCAGTAATTGGCGACATGGATTCGATTACTGAAGCCGCTCGTGCCGCCTTTGGAGAAATCTTGCATCTGATTAAAGAACAAGACAGCACCGATTTTGACAAGGCGTTGCGACATATTGATGCCCCTTTGATTCTGGGGGGTGGGTTTAGTGGTGCGCGACTTGACCACGAGCTTGGGTCAATGACGGCGCTGGTGCGTCATCCTGACCGGCGCTGCATTCTGATTGGCGATGAAACTATTACTCTATTGTGTCCGCCACAAATCAAGCTTGATTTGCCGATAGGCAGTGTGGTGTCACTTTATCCGATGGCAGATGTGGGGTGCAAGAGCAGCGGATTGTACTGGCCAACGACTGGATTGCGATTTGCGCCTGACAATCGGATTGGTACGTTGAACAAAGTGGCTGGATTGGTAAATTTGTGGCCAGACGCACCAAAGATGCTGTTAATTCTGCCCCGTGCCGCACTCGATATTACTGTACAGACACTGTTGAAGGAAAACGCGAAATGGCCTGTTCGCAAGCGATGACATAATGCCCCGAAGCTATCATGAAGCAGATGCCGACAGTGGTTAATTATTTGCAATTATATAAAATGCTTCTAGCCAAAAGTTTAAAAGTGCCAGTATGGGCAGTCCGACTAGTTGCATAGTAATGACACTGAACATCGCCTTCGTGCTGATTGGGTCCAACTCTTTGGCGATGGCGCAAGTAACTAGCATAAACATCGCGAACGTGACGGCCAAGTCCATTTGCTACAACATGGACCAGTCAGCGGCGACGAAATTCAGCTGTATCATTAGTAACTCAGAGATAATTCTAACGACAAAGCGGCGAGTCGTTGTGGAATGAATTACCTATTGCTTGCAGAAGCGAAATGAATGGCATGGCAAACACAACGGAGATAGCCCCTTTCAAATCTAAGTATTGTAGGGTTGGGTTTTCATGCATGGAACGCAAACATGCACTACCGTACGAACAGCTGTTAGCTGAAATAACTGCATACATTTGAGTATTGTGTAATCCGCGAGCCAGAGCACTCGTAAGATCGGAATCGCCTGCGCTAAAAATTTTATAAAGACGAGAAACACAAAAAGAAATACATCTTTCTAACATCCATGCTTCTTCATGTGGGGCCATCCCAATCTCAAATTATTGAATTAGCACAATTTTAACTAGAGGTTGATCAATCCTAGCGTAAAAATAAGTATGAGCGCTTGGAACGTTTAGATAGGTGCATGAAGCTGTGTTTTGATCCGCGAAGTGACCCTTTCACGGTGGATCATATAAAGACCCGCTCCCATAATTAAAGCAATCCCCCCAAGCGCGATTAAATTAGGAAACTCCGCAAACACTATTAAACCTAGCATAGTGGCCACTGGAATTTCAAAGTATTGCATTGGAGCCAATGTTGATGATGGTGCGAGTGTGAGACCATAAGTCATCATCATGTGGCTGATTGTGGCGAAGAAGCCGACACCAAACAGCCAGACCCAATAAATTCCTTGAGGCCAAACTGGATCAAGCATTGCAAAAACTGTTCCATTGGCGATCCATATAACTGGTAAGCATATCAGTGATGCAATCGCGCCAGTATAAAACTGCGTCATAACTGGATGTAGCCTCCCGCGCAGTCCACGCGTGAGTAATACATAACCCGCAAAACAAACCGCAGTTCCAAGCGGATACAGCGCAACCGCCCCAAATGTCGCAAACGAGGGCTGGATCACAAGAACGACCCCCAAGAAACCAATGCCCGCGGCTGCAATGCGCCGCGGGCCAACGTCTTCTCCAAAGCCATATTTACCAACTAACATGACAATGAATGGTTCGATAAACACAATCGCCAGTGCATCCGCCAAAGGCATAACTTTAATGGCAGAGATGAAAAAGAACGTTGATAGTACGAGCAAAACCGCTCGCAAAGCCAGCATGCCAAATCTACCGTTCATCCGGAAAGACAGACCCATTGCCAAACAAAACGGTAACATCAAAGCGACCTGTACTAAAAAACGCGCAGTAGTAATCTGTCCGACGGGAATGATGTCCGATGCGAGTTTGGCTGTAACGTCCAATAGAGGAGCTGTCAGGCAGAACCCCATCATCAAGGTAACACCAAGCATGATGCGGTCTGTCGTTGTATCTGAAGGCTCGGATTGTGTTGTCATGATATTCACATAGCGGCATGGTAGCCCAGTGTCAGGACAAAACCGACTCTGAAATCTAGACTGTGCTGGAAGCTTAATAAGGCGCAATTAAGCAGCATTGTGTACCGAATTGTTTGTGCTGTGCCGACCCCACCAAGATTGCAAACTTTTATCGAATTATAGGGCTCAGCAAATATATCTGGCAGGAGGTGATCATTTGGCATAAACAGCCAGAGCCGTAACAAGTGACGGCTTCTATCAGGGCCTGGCCAGTCAGTGAAACTCGTGTGTTCGGGTAATTAATTGTAGTTACAAATTAACTGCATAAAGTAGTTGCTTCGAAAGGTTTAGGTTTGGATTATTGACAACGCTTTCATACAGATGAAGCGCTTAGATGTGCTGATCTCTTAATTGTAGGGCCTCTGAAAAGTGACTGGCGCTTTCAATATATTGAGGCTAATTGAATTCCTTCAAATTGCTTTTACGCCTTTTAGAACATGGATGTGCATAATCTGCTTTGTACAGTTGGGAACCTCACAACGTTGGTCGATCGAAATCGGCTCAAACAACAGTGCCAGCAGGTCAAGGAGCTGAGTGGCCATGCGGTTGGCGATGGTATGCGCATTGCAAGTAGGGCCATGTCGCTCAAAAGGGCTTCGCGAAGACATACCACCTGCCCACATTGGTGCTGGTGGTATGTAACATCTGGCCTTTGGCGGTCTGGTAAATGCGCTAGATTAAATTAATTACATCAAATCAGGTTTTTTCGGCATGCCCAAGAATATATACAGCCGCGTTTTCTGGCCGCGTGCGGCCACGATGTGCCCTGATGCCGTAAAACCATTGTGGCGAATTTAGTAGTATAAGTAGACATCGGAGTGGCGCGTAGAACTTCAAATCTGCGAACCTGAAACAGAAAGTTTGACCTTTTTTCAAGGTGGGGCGACAAAAGTAGTCAGGAGTAATGCTTCATTCTTGATCCTTCTCAAATGGCAGCCTTTCAACAAGTAGTGCGCAGCTGCAGTCATAAGTTCGTGAATTTTGACGGGTATGAGGTTAACCAGTAACTCTTTTTGTTGGCTAGTCATATTAATACTAAGCCAAGCAGCGGGGACTGAGAACGGATTGGGAATAAGATTTTTTTATGAGCTTTAATGGCTAGCTAATACCTATTTTGTTAATCATGAAAAAATTTTAAACTGAATTGGCCAGTATGGTTAAAATTAATGAATACTAAAAAGTTTTGATTAAATTTTAAACTTTAAAAAGTTTATTATTAATATAATAGCTTTTTAGTGTGAGTTTTTACATT
>JBLILC010000042.1:0-21176 GCA_047635635.1 Octadecabacter sp.
ATAGTGGCCAGACCATTAAAAGATGGTCCGAGCGACAGGAGCATCCGTGGCAAAAAGGGCTATATGAACTAATAGCGTAAGTATTGCCGCCGACAATTCAACGGGCTGCAATGCAACTTCTTGCGCGTTGAAAGAAGGCAAAATATCCATTCCAAAAACAAGCGCTAATCGGCAGGCCTCAGTAACTTGATATCAGATCATCTTAACGCCTGCCAATAAGCACAGTCTAATCAGAACTTTACCAATGTCCGGTGTTCTCCATGCTAGCCCAAGGTTCCACTTTTTCTAAGGAAGCGCCTGCCTGCAACAATTCAACTGATATGTTGTCTGGACTGCGCACAAATGCCATATGGCCATCGCGTGGTGGCCGGTTAATCGTGATCCCATTGTCCAATAGCTGCTGACAAAGTTTATAAATGTTGTCGCAGGTATAAGCGAGGTGGCCAAAATGCCGGCTGTCGGATGGGAGGGCATCGTCGCCGTCCCAATTGTATGTCAGTTCGACATCGGCGTGGCCATCGGCCTGATCGGGCGGGCACATGAAAACTAATGTGAACCGACCACCTTCACTTTCGGTGCGCCTGCGTTCGACCAAACCGAGCACTTTGTAAAAAGAGATAGAGGCATCAAGGTCTTTGACGCGGACCATTGTATGTAAAAATTTAAGGGACATTATTTCTCCTAGGTTAATGAAATAACCGTAGCACAGCGTGTGCGCAAAACCAGCGGGCGATATAACTAGAAATTCAAGCATATCAAAATATTTTATGACACTCATCCTGCTGGCGTACTCAGACACCTAAACTAAATTGAATAATTTCAAGCTTGGCGGCAGGAGAAAATTCGTAAACCTCTACAACTAGCAGCCCCATGTTAAGGTGTAGTCGACGCGCAAATCGGTCCAACTATTGGATGTGGCAAGGCTAAGTTCTTGATGGTGCTACTTCGTCTTTAAATGAAGGCTGACATCAAAGTATCTGTCACACGAGCAAAGTTGTATTTAATTACAAAATTTTATGGATCAGTTTTCATCTTTTTTTGCACACAATAGCAAAGAATATGCATTTAATACTAGTAGGGTGCCAGCAACAACTCCATTAATGATCTCAACAATCCTGCAATAAAGTATGGTCAGCGGCAATGCACGCCATCGAATGCAACGTTTATAATTTACGTCGCTAAAAAAGATTAGAGGTATTTTTTGTAACTTATAAATGAGTCGTTTTCAAAATCGGTCTAGGCCGTTACCCAGTTAAAATCGATGTCATAGATAAAAACGTTTCGTCGCTAGGGTTGTGGTGAACTCCTCGCCGTGACCATCACCAACATTATTTCGTAATTGATGTCGGATGAGGTCTTTGCAGTAAGAAGGCACAGCATCGTCTACGGTTGGTGACACGCCGCCGTCACAGTTTTACAAATTCTAGTACTGTTTGCATTAGTACCTTTATCTTCCATGGATGGTTTAATGCCAACGTCCTCACACGTGGTGAGCATCACAAAGCTACAAATTATGGCCACTAAGATTGGTTTCATTAAAATTTGTTCTATGTGTAAATCGTGTTTTTTTTGGATAATTCAAAAATAAATTGTATTGGTTTATTCAACGCAACTAACTGTTAAACTCGAGTCTGATATGGTGGTTTTCGTAGCTGTGATATGCAAATACGGTATTCATTATCATATACCACAGAATCACAGTGCAACACGACAAACTATGCAAAGGACAAGCTCATGCGCTTGACACCCAACCAACAGGTCGAAAATGACGAACAACGCAGCAAGTCCAGGCAGACATTTCGGGCAGTATTTGAAGGTATGGAGAAACATTTGTATGTAGCGCGTGAAGTACTCTATAACGGATTTGTTCGTGTTGTTGACTACATGGGCGACCACGAAGTTATTTGCCAGGCTGCACGGGTCAGCTATAGCCGTGACACCAAATCGTTTCAAAACGACGAAGGCCATGGTGACACGTTGACCGGCGATCAAGCTGAACAGGTGCTGCGCTACCTTAAAGACGCCTCGAACTGCGCCTACGATCATTACGAAGAAATGATTTCTGAAACGGATGCCGACGGAAAAGCCAAACAGGGACTCGCCTGTATGAACCAGCCAGCAAACATCTACACACAAGGGGACTGGAAAGTATTAAGTGTCCTGTCGAATTCCCTTTTTGGTGTATGGAGTTGTTTTTTAACAGTAGTTTTTAAAACGGAAACATTTAATACCACTTTTGACGATTTTAGTGCCAACGTTGAAGGACGGAATACTGCGGCTTCTTACGCTCAATTTAGTTGAGACTGCCGGAGCTCAGCGGGCTTAGATCAAAACTCTGAGAGAATTTCTATTCACTTAATTGCAAAGTGATTGGGATCAAAGCACGGTGGGCTCTAGCAGTCAAATGAAGGACAATGGAAACAATGCAGCAGTATCACGAGGCGTTGCGCACTATTTTGGAGTTCGGCGAAGAGTCGACCGATCGGACGGGGACGGGCACAATTTCATATTTTGGGCACCAGTCGAGATATCGGCTGTCTGATGGTTTTCCGTTGGTCACCACTAAGAAATTGCACTTACGCTCGATCATCCACGAACTCCTCTGGTTTTTGTCAGGTGACACCAATATCCGTTATCTGAATGAAAATGGCGTAAAAATTTGGGATGAGTGGGCTGATGCAACTGGAGATTTAGGTCCCGTATACGGGCATCAGTGGCGTTCTTTTCCTGGCCTTGAGGCGACAGATACGGAGAAGGATGGAGAACCTCTGTTCTTAAACAAAGCGGTGGATCAGATCACTCAACTTATTGAGATGATCAAATCTACGCCAGACAGCCGGCGCCTCATAGTGTCGGCGTGGAACCCTGGAGATGTGCCGCGAATGGCTCTTCCACCTTGCCATACAATCTGGCAGATTCGCGTACTGAAGGGTCGATTACATCTACAACTTTATCAACGTTCAGCTGACATGTTCCTTGGCGTTCCATTTAACATAGCCTCCTATGCGCTGCTCCAGGTGATGCTGGCCCATGTCACGGGCTATGAACCTGGCGAATTTATTCATACTTTGGGAGACGCTCACATCTATTCCAATCACATGGATCAGGTACAACTGCAGCTATCCCGCACGCCCAAGCCATTGCCAACCTTGCGTATCAAGAGAGAAGTTTCTTCCATTTTTGATTTTAAATATGAGGATTTTGAAATTGTTGACTATGATCCAGATCCTGCGATCCGCGCTCCAGTGGCGGTTTGATTAATGATTACGTTGATCGTAGCACGTGACGAAAACGGCGCCATTGGTCGTGACGGTGCCATTCCATGGGATATCCGCGAGGACTTAAAATCGTTTCAGCGCGAAACGCTTGGTGGTGCAATCATTATGGGACGTAAAACTTGGGACAGCCTTCCAATGAAGCCACTTTCAAGGCGCTTGAATATAGTTGTCTCGTCGCAAGAAGTGGCCGCTGACTTTGTCGCAACCTCAGTGGCTGGTGCCATTGAGGTCGCTTTGGACCAAGGTTATTGCCGCGTCTATGGCATTGGCGGCGCAGGTATTTATGGCGAAATGTTGCCAATTGCAGACAGGCTATTAATCACAGATGTTGGAATGAGAGTAAAAGATCCAGACACATTTTTTCCACAAGTAAACTTAGAGAAATGGCACTTGATTAATGAGCGGTCACTGGAGCTTGAATTTCCTAAATGCTATTTCCGCGAGTATCTTAGGAGCCGTTGATAGCAACGCATAAACAGCGGCTTCCCAAGTATTAAACACACTATTTAATATTAATTAGCCATTGCTGAGTACTGACTTCCCAGGGTGTTTTAACAAACTTCCAATGATATTCGGCTTTGTTGCACAAATCGCTTCCCAAGGCTTCACCACATGAAACCAGCGTGATAGTTGGCAATTATGAGTAATTGGACACCGACGTAGTATAAGATTTGAAACTGGGTAGACTATAACCTTTCGTTGAAGAATAGGGGATTGCTTTCGATCTGGTTTGGCGCGGAGATGACTTGTGAGGCTGCGCCTTCAGGGTGATGGGTACAGAGATGGTCCTAGTTTTTCGACCAGTATGCAGCCTTGTTAAGGTGGATCAGGGTTTCATTTAGGCTGCTAATCTAACTGGTTCTGTTTTGCTGACATAGGCCTTATCGGGGTCAATATGCCGTGGGTCGAATGCGGGCGCGCAGAGTTTTAATACGTCAGCCATCTGCCGATCCTAGCCCGCATTTCTGAACCTGTCTCAAAGGCATTCAGATAGACGCATTCATATTTCAACGATCGCTAGAGTTTTTGGCCATTCGATTTTCCCTTTCCCGGCAGTCGTTTGCTTGCAAACGATGAGAGGGGGGCCGAGCCTTTCATCCATGCTGATCTTAATCTTCGCGTCGGTCATTACATTGATCCAAACGCTACTGTTGAATTGGCTGCCTTGATCCGTATTAAACACCGCCGGTTTGCTGTGCTTAATCAAGGCTTCATTCAAAATCTCAACACAGAATGAGGAGTTTATGCTGTTGGACAGCCTCCATGCAAAGACTTTGCGACTGTACCAATACATGATTGCCACCAGATAAAGGAAGCCACGCCGCATTGGGATGTAGATAATGTCAGCATACCAAACTTGGTTTGGGCGGTCGATCACGACTTTCCGAAGCACATACGCCCAGATCTTATGCTAAGCATGTTTCTTGCCCGCTCTCACACATGTAAACATGTGTTGCCGCGCAACAGGTGTTGAGCCGCTGATAGATCAGTACTAAACGCATGATGCGCATTAGACCGAGCACTCGAACGACTGCATTTGTGGTTGTTGCGCTGCATGCAGCGCGCCATTTGACGTGATCCGTACCGTGGCCTTTTGACGAACTGCTTATCAATGGTTTCCATGAACCGTAAGTTTTCAACACTCTCGCCCTTCGGTTGATAGTACAAGTGGGATTGGGTCAGCGTCAGCAGCTTGCATTGACGACATACACTCAGCTTGTGACCCTTGCTCACCATTTTTGCCTCGTGTCCCGCGCAATTGATGCGAGGCTTTGGCCAAAAAATCCCACTCCACCACCAGCTGGCCGACCTTTAAATGCTGCTTGTCGACGTCCGCAATGCTCACCTGCTCGGGGATGAAACCTCGGCGCGTAAATGCTGTCATTATGTTCTCCATTGCCACGCTTTTCCATGCGCCGATCTGGGTCGGGTGAACGCCATACTTCTTCGATAACTCCGCCAGCGCCATTTCTTCGCTGATCGCCTCAAGCGCAACCTTGGCCTGGAAATCCCTTTCTCGAGATCATGATTTGAATGCACCTGCCGTGCAGCGGGACGAGTGGTTCTTTCGTTTCGTCATTTTGGATCATCTCTTTCACAAGTTGATCCAACCTAACTACTGGTCTGAATTCCCACGACCACCTCTGTCTAATAGATTAAGTAAATTACGACTAGTTTTGCATGCAATTGCAACTCATTTGTGAGAGCGTTTGTCCTGCACCTCTGACTGCCGCGTATTGCGCCTGACATAGGTCAGGCGCATCGATTACCGTTAGGGCGACCTTGTTATCATAGGCAGTCGGAGTTATGAATTTTGAAAATATAAGTGGATTTCTCATGCGCTTCTTTTCCCTTAAATCATGTAACACCTGCCAGAAGGCGCTGAAGGAACTTGCTGACCGTCACGTCAAAGTGATTGACGTTCGCGCCGATGTGGTCAGCGACACTGATCGCGCGGCGATGATTGAGGCGTTTGGGGACAAAGTGATCAACACCCGTTCAACCACGTGGCGCGGGCTTTCTGAAGTGGAGCGGGCCAGCGATCTGGCCATGCTACTGTCTGCGTATCCGACCTTGATGAAACGCCCCGTTATTGAGATAGAAGGAGCATGGTATCAGGGTTGGACGCCCACCACAAAGGCTGCAGTAGGATTTTGACATGTTAAGCGCTGCAACGTTTTTAAGATTTATTGTGGAGATCATTGGCAGCTTAATGGATTTGTAAAGCTTTGGCTGCGTCAGTTTAAAACAGCAGCTGCCAGAAGCAGGGCAATTGGGCCTGGTTTAAAGCCCTAGCTTCATCTAATTCACCATCCTTAATTCGCTGCTTTTGCTTATAGTAGGAAAGGCCACGGCCAAATTACTCCCACTATGTGGCGGCAATTAGACTACAGCTTGGTTTCGGCCTGTTTTACATAGTCCTCGATTTTAAAATGGTAATAATGTTTCTTATAGGGTTTGTGAGTTTAGGCGTCATTCTAACAATTGCAGCGGGCAAACCTGATATGAGAAAGGGACACTTTTAATTGTGGTTAATCATTAGATAATCTACTAATAGCTCACCTGCGCCCTTCAGCGCTAGCGTCACCAGCACTATCATCCAGAACACACGTTGGTTTAAAATCACGCACTTTGGTAGTCCGCCAAACCATGAGCCAGGGTCGCTGGCTCATTGATCCAGCCAAGCCCGTACAGGTCAGTCAGTGATTGCACAGCAATAAACCTGATCATTTCCAAAGCTGTAATCCGCGTGAAAAGCTCAAAAAAAATCAAAGAATCCCGCGAACGCTCCAACCACCATAACGGCCTAGTTTTACCATGACAATTGAGTGACATCATAGCTTACGCCGCTGTGATGAACTTCTTGACAATGGTGCTCGACCTAAATCTGCGCGTGACAAACGGTAGCCTCCTGCGGAGTTAAGTATCTATGGTTGGGTTATATTCGGGGCGTGATGAGGCTCAGCTGTGTGAGTTCGGCGACATCTCTCCCAGTCGTGTTCGCAGTCCAGATCGATTGCTGCAGCAAACGCTACGGGATCAGATGGATGGATGGCGCAAAAAGTGAACGTCACGTTCGGCAAGTTGTTCGGCGCGATTTCCGGCAGTTCATTAGGTGCAATCGGCATCGCGTCGGCTGCGTGATAGCTGTGACGCAGCGCTAATTTGAGTTTTGCAATATTAGGCAAGTATGGGACAGGTTGCGCTGGCGCAAAATCTGTGTGAGGGAATTGCAATATCATCGCTGTAAAACATCATGACTGGCGATTTCCGTGGGCGCGCGTACAAGTAAATTCCTAGCATAAGATGAAAAAATTCTCTATCGACCAGTTTTGCATCTGTTGGAAAAGCAGCTCCTAAAGCGTCCCTTAAATTAACTGCGACGTTGTTATGGTACGCAGCAAAACGCTTAGTCGCTTGTGCACCATATGGATTGCGCAGTCTTGTCGGTGCTAGGCTGGTTGGATCCAGCAATACTGCGCGAAAGGCGGACTGGCTATGATCATGCTAACACCGCAGTAGACGACTTTAATGCAGTGTTAGCGCGTTTGATTTCTTCTCGCAGGACGGCCCACTCTGGCACATCGGTGTCCCATTCAATTAACAAAGGCTCAGGTTCAGATTTGATAGGTGTGTATTCCAGCAAGGCCCAGACAGGTTACACTACCTGGCACCCATGACTGTCTATTAAAAGTGGTGCGCCGGTTTCGTCTAGGACTTCATCATAACCACCAATATGAATTTCTTTAACAAGATCAAGTTTGAAATCGTGGATGTAGCTTTGCAGTGAATAGCCGAGTTGGTGGCAGATACGAAAACTTTATTCACATCAAATAGTATGCTGCAGTCGGTGCGGCCGGTGATTTGTGCCAAGAAATCAGTTTCGCTCGTATTGCTTTCTGCAAACTCCAAACAGCCCGACGGTTTTTTAAGTAGCATTTGAAGTCCAAGCGCGTTTTGCAATTTGTAAATGTAATCGGCGAAGCTTGTGACGGTCGCGACGGTGTAGGCCAGTGGCAAAAGGTCGTCCAAGAAAGTACTGTCATGGTTGGACCATGCAAGATGTTCACATAAACTGGCTGGTTGTAGCCATTCACAAAGTGTATTTGGTTGGGCGATGTGGCGACATCAAGGTGCCCTTCGCCACCTTTTTTAGATAGTTGGCGCAGTTTGGCATGGATTTCAAGCCAGCTTGCTGGGTTGGCATCTACTATAACTTAAAAATGTTGCGTTTTATAGTCAACGCCAGCACGACGGGGTTGGGGGGGGCAACAGGGTCATACATAATGCTGGCTCCTGACGGACTAACTCTCACCGTAGTAAAGATGGGCGCCTTTCTCATGAAACATAGATGGTAAGCTTACGCTGGTAAGTCACGCGCCAGTGCTTCGAGGGAACCGGAACGCTCAACGTCATCTGCCATTGCTTCGATCATTGTGTCTTCACAGGTACCTGCTGGAACCAATGTTCATGCGTTGCCCTGAAAAGCACTTGAAGACGTGCCTGATCATGTTGTGCCTAGGCCAGCTGCGCAGCCGTTTTCGCCAGCAAGGGAGAAACGGCATAACAATTTTCACTTTCTTGAGCGTGTGTTGTGGTAGACAGGCCAGCAACGGCAGTGGCAATGGACGCTCAAAGGGCGGATGTTGATGTAGTCTTGGACATGACTTGAATTCCTGTTGCTTAAGGTTGCTAAAGTAGCGCGTCGTGATTGACGACTAATCCATACTAAACTGTCGTTACGTCTTAACGCGACTTACAGGGATGTGCATCGAGGGCGGGTTTTTATCCGCGATGTGATCGTTTAGGTTAAAAAAATGAGAATAATGGCCCGACCGTTTGAAACGTTCGGGCCCGTAACACCTTCTTGTACTGGAAGGTTACAAAAGGTCGGGTGGTGTGGCGGACACTTTCAGATTGTCTATGATTGCCGTGAGGGTTGTTACAGATGTTTGTTTTTCCCCAAGGCGGCGCACTGACACTGTGCGTTCCTCAACCTCGCGCGCACCGCACGCAAGTATTACAGGGACTTTCCCCAGCGAATGCTCACGGACCTTATAATTGATTTTTTCGTTTCGAATATCGGCCTCTGCACGAACGCCAACAGCATTTAGGACCGCTACAACTTCGCGGACGTAATCATCCGCATCTGAAATGATGGACGCGACAACCACCTGACGCGGGGCCAACCAAAACGGCAGTTTTCCGGCATGCTCTTCGATCAAGATACCGATAAAACGCTCAAAACTTCCAAGAGTTGCACGGTGCAACATAACGGGACGGTGTTTTTCGCCATCCGCACCAACGTAATTCGCATCAAGGCGTTCTGGCAACACAAAATCGACTTGGTGCGTGCCGCATTGCCAATCACGGCCAATTGCGTCGGTCAGAACGAATTCCAACTTTGGACCATAAAACGCGCCTTCGCCTGGGTTCAGTTCCGGCTCAATGCCGGCCTTGCGCGTAGCTGCTAGGAGTGCTGTTTCAGCTTTGTCCCATACCTCGTTAGAGCCAGAACGCGTGTTAGGACGATCAGAGAATTTGACCTTAAAATTCTCAAAGCCAAGGTCTTTGTAGATGCTGGTAAGGAATTCGATGTAAATCAGTGTTTCTTTTTCGATCTGGTCTTCGGTGCAGAAAATGTGTCCGTCATCTTGGGTGAACCCTCGCACACGCATAATGCCGTGCAGCGCACCAGATGGCTCGTAGCGGTTGCACGATCCAAACTCCGCCATGCGCATTGGTAGATCGCGGTACGATTTCAGGCCTTGGTTGAAGATTTGTACATGGCAGGGGCAGTTCATCGGTTTAAGCGCGTTAACTGACTTTTCGCGAGCGTGTTCTTCGTCAACTTCGACAATAAACATGTGTTCTTGATATTTTTCCCAGTGACCGGATTGTTCCCACAATTTGCGATCTACAACTTGCGGTGTGTTGACTTCAACATAGCCACCGCTGCGTTGTTTGCGGCGCATGTAATCTTGTAATTGCGTGTAAATCAACCAGCCGTTGGGGTGCCAGAAAATTTGGCCAGGAGCTTCTTCCTGCATATGAAAAAGGTCCATTTCACGACCCAATTTGCGATGGTCGCGTTTGGCGGCTTCTTCTAACATGTGAAGGTGGGCTTTAAGTTGTTCTTTGTTTTGGAACGCCACACCATAGATGCGTTGTAGCATGGTACGGTTGCTATCACCACGCCAATAGGCACCTGCAATAGACATCAGTTTCCATGAATCACCAGGTACTTGGCCAGTGTTTTGCAAGTGTGGTCCACGGCACAGGTCCTGCCATTCGCCGTGCCAATACATGCGGAGTGGTTCTTCACCGGGGATGCTGTTGATTAGTTCGACCTTGTACGGCTCGCATCGCTCCTCGTAGTATTTTATTGCTACGTCACGGTCCCACACTTGGGTGCGCACTGCATCACGTTTATTAATGATTTCTTTCATCTTTTTTTCGATGGTGCCAAGGTCATCTGGCGTAAAAGGCTCTTTACGGTCAAAGTCATAGTACCAGCCGTCTTTGATGACAGGTCCAATGGTGACTTGGGTGCCAGGCCACAATTCTTGCACCGAGCGCGCCATGATGTGCGCAAGATCATGCCGGATCAGTTCCAAGGCGGGAGCTTCATCTTTCATTGTGTTTATAGCAACGGTAGCTTCCGCTTCAATGGGCCACGCCATGTCCCAATGTTCGCCGTTCACAGTGCCTGAAATAGCCTTTTTCGCCAGTGAGGAAGAGATGGACGCCGCAATATCGGCAGGGGTGACACCTGCATTGTATTGACGTGTATTACCATCGGGAAATGTAAGAGAAATTTGTTGGGCCATCTCGGGCTCCTCGTCAGTTTGGCGCCTACAAAAGCGCCCGGTTGCGGGTAATGTTTACTGTATCCTTTTGGACGATGCCAGTAGAGGCGTCAAGTGGTCGGAAAAGCTCATACAGGTCATACATTACCTCTATGCCTGCAAGCCACACCAAAGGTCCACCAATATGTAGGCCACTTTGTAGTTTGAGGGAGTTCAGATTCTTGCAATGAAGACCGCGTATGCCACGATCAGTGTGCCCACTTAACTCAGCACAAAGAGTATCTGGTACAGTGGCATTTTGGTGTTCTCCGAGATCATCTGGACCTCATGCAACACCTGCCCACAGATGAACGTTTTCGCAGTGTAATATAAAAGTGTGATTAGGCCACCTATATGCTCGATATGCTTGATTGTCAGTAACAGCACTGTAAAAAAACATTTGTTCTAGCTGGTTCAAGTAGGCGGGTAAGGCGCGGTGTACCTTAGTCATCACTTTGTTCACATTTTGAGGGTAATCAAATTTACATGATACTCGCTCGTTAGATTTCAATCTGAGGGTAAATTTAGGGTCGGTCAGGGTTTGGTCGTCATTTGGCGCAATGCGTCCAAAAGTTTTTAATGCGCCAGTTTGTTAAAGATATTGAAGATGTATTCCATGAATTTTAGATGAATAATGTTGTTTTCACATGACAATAAATTACCGTATTTTGCTCGCGCAGTTAGCTGATATGAGCTAACTAAGGTTTGGGCTAGGAGTTTTAAAATGACTGATACTTTTGTTACCCCGCAGGAGCGCTCAATTGCCTATCATTTAACCGAAGGTACGGGACCAATAATTGTATTCTTATGCGGTTTTAAGTCTGACATGAACGGCACGAAGGCGGTTTTTCTCGAAAACTGGGCTAAAAAGTCAGGCCGTGCGTTTTTGCGTTTTGACTATTCGGGACACGGTGAAAGTAGTGGTAATTTTGAAGACGGATGCATTGGTGATTGGTTTGATGACGCAACTGCCATGTTGGACCTGATTTCGAAACCTGTAGTTCTGGTTGGATCAAGCATGGGTGGCTGGATATCGTTGCAGATTACCCAAGCAATGGAATGGCGCGTTGTGGGGCTTGTGACGATTGCCGCTGCACCAGATTTCACCGAAGACGGATTTTGGGCGGGATTTGATGACGCACAAAAGGCAGAGTTGGAAGCCGAGGGTCGCGTTTTGGTGCCATCGGAATATGGCGATCCCTACATTATTACCAAAAGATTGATTGAAGAAGGGCGTGACCGTTTCGTTTTGCGTAAACCGTTGGCACTGCCGTTTGCAGTGCGGTTTTTGCAAGGTACGGCTGACAAGTCGGTGCCCACAACAACTGCGCTTAAGTTGCTTGAACATGCAGACGGCACGGACATGCGTTTGACGTTGGTGGATAATGCGGATCATTCGTTTTCCGAAAACGCATGTCTGGAGCTGATTGTGGCATCAATCGAAGAGGTGCTTGAGGCGCACTAAGTATTTTGCAGCTGCCTATATGTGCAGTCTGGGTGTCTGTTACGCGCTAGCGCGCTAAAAGAGATAAATCTCAAATTTTCCTGGTTGAGTTTAGGTGCCGTATGGCGTGGCGTTTTACTTGAATTTCATAGGCCTGATGCTTGCACTCTTTGCGGTTGAGCTGATCCTAAGCCAAGCAGTAAAGGTCTAAGCATCTGCACGATGGAGTGCGTTTTCTGGGATTTAGCTGCTGGGACAAAAGGTGATAAATTAGTTACGCTGCTGATCCTGTGGGGCGATATTGCAGACCAATCTCTGGGTCAAAACAACGCATAGAATAGTCACGAAATCCGACGCAACGTTTCGTTCAAATTTGTATTTTGTGCGACTGCCGGGTTGGGGGACAACGTGGCGTAGTCATTTGAGATTGACGTGGTCTTTTTTGATTATGCAATGTGTTGTTAAATAGTATGTGCTTTGGTGACGTCGGCATTGATGCGGGGGCTGGTTACTATGAAATTATACATATTTAAAGAATCTATGGCTTGTGTAGTTGGTTAACACAGGCGTTATGTAAACGTCGTTTAATTCATCTTGGGGGCAATGCGTTGCAGGTAAAAGAAAACATTTGAGGTAATTTCTGACGCCAATGCTGCGTTACTGAATAGTAAAGCATGATTTTTAACGTTGTTTTCACGATAGCGGACGCAGTTCATCTAGCGTTAATCAGTCAGATTGAGAGTACACGAGGCGGTGGCGCAATTAGCCTGTCATCACAATATTTGATATTAAGATTTTTGCAGTCAAGGACGTAAGCTGTCAGAAAAAATAGTTCCGGAATAAGTCATCGTGAAAGATGTGACCTTGGGCACTGTTGGAAAGCCAGCCAGAAATACTGACAGATAAGCTGTGCACTCAAAAACATGCTGGTTCAGTGCATGGTGTGCGTGCTGTTTTACAGGTATTCTTCCACAACTGAGAAGACGGTCCAACCGAGCGCTTCAACTGCATAAACACGATGAATTATAACGCAGCCTTAGTTAATTTTTTAGTATTAAAAATATTCCATGACTAATAGGCTTATCAGTCTCTACGATCAGTCAGGCCAGATCGTGTAATGGGAGGTGAGCAAGCTGTTATCTACTCACCAGCTAAAAATTAGGTAGGATCTCATAAATTAAAATACACAGAAAACTTTATGTATGAATTAATATTACTCTGAAACGATATCAAAAAATCATATCTTATATTAACTGATGTCTGCGTCGAATGAAAACATATACTGTGTAACGGTATCCACGTGGTCAAACCATCGATACTAGCTTCATTTTGGAGCGCCCTGCTAAAGTTGAGGATTGTTCAATGCCAAGACATTACCGCCCGAAAAGTGATCACGACGCTTGTTGAACGCGCTTTCCAATGTTTGATGCAGTTAAAAGTTGAGGGCAAAGATATAAGAAGCGTTT
Organism: Octadecabacter sp.; assembly: GCA_047635635.1. Taxonomy (GTDB): domain Bacteria; phylum Pseudomonadota; class Alphaproteobacteria; order Rhodobacterales; family Rhodobacteraceae; genus Octadecabacter. The sequence continues at coordinate 13,538 of JBLILC010000042.1, forward strand.
TGAATGTATTGAAGTGGCACCTACATTTTCAACTTAAAAAATAAATCCATCCTACACGAAATAGTCAAATTTGGTAGTTTATAATGTACAAGTTACTTTCATAAAAAAATTCGATATTTATTTTTATGATTCATAAAGATTTCTCAACGTGGCAATATCAAAATACCAACTGTCTGCTGCGCCAGTACTGTCTTAATAAGTCTAACGAGGCTCGGCATTCTCAAAGACAATTAGAATTTTGTCGCAATACACAGGGATACTAACATAAAAATATAGTGTTAAAATTCTAGAATATGAATTAGTCAGGATTTTGCTATAGCTGGTTTGTTATATTACCTTCTATTTCGTTTTTGGTAAAACTGGTTATGCGATTAATTAAAATAAAGGTACACCTAACGATAGTTTGTTAAAGTGTACTGATAGAGATGATATACTTATTCATGGCCAGCTTAATGATAAAATGGGGCATGTAATAGTGGATCACTTATTCAGCCTAAATTAAAACGCAACACTGGCGCTGCGGATTTATTATGGGGCATGAGATATTTAGGGCTTACATATAACTCGAGTCCAAAGTGTGTTTCAGATTAAGGTTGCGTATGGCGCTGGCTCATGAAAAATCAACCGAAATAGTTCAATGGGTTAGTTTGAAAGCACGCATGGTAGAGCCCCTAGTTTTATTGCCTGGCATGATGTGTGATGCGCGTGTCTGGGCCACCCAGTTAACGGTGCTTAGCTATCAACGCCCTGTGACGATTGCGCCTGTTTGCTTTGGTGAACGGATTGAGGAAATCGCATCCGAATTACTTTCATCTCTACCCACAAAATTTGCTTTGTGTGGTCATGGAATGGGTGGTGTTGTCGCTCTAGAACTGACTCGCCGCGCTCCAGAACGGGTAATTCGCCTGGCTTTGATAAGTACCAACCCGTTAAATGACACCCCGCAAGAGTCGGCAGATCGTGAACCATGGATGATTGGCGCCAAGTCTGGCCGGTTTGAGCAGATGTTGAAAAAAGATATTTTGCCGTGTCATGTCGGTGGGGGGCCATTGCGCGCCCATGCATTAATAGAGATGCAGGATATGGCGATGTCACTAGGGGCTGATACCTATGTGCGCCAAGAACGTGCAATGCAGAGGCGGCGTGAACAACAAAGTACTCTGCGCCGGATCACCCAGCCAACGTTAATATTAGCCGGAGAAGAAGACCAGATTGTGCCTCTGAAACGGCAGGAATTTGCGGCTGAACTTATTCCTTATGCTAGGTTGGGTGTGCTAAAAGGCGTCGGTCACACGGTAATGTTGGAAGATCCGGAGGGTACAACAGAGGCGCTATATACATGGATGCGCCAGCCACTGCTGCTATGACCTGCGCACTTCCTGGAAAATCTTTAAAATAATGAGGGTGTGAGATGTGTGCTTTGGTGAGATTGTCATGGCCAGCAGCAGTTGCGGATTAATTGTGTTAAAACACAATTAAATTCATACCAGTTCGCGATGAAGCGTCAAACCCGCAGGGGTGGCCGGGGGCTTGGATTAACTGGTTTTCTTTGATAGATACAGCCGCGAACCTTTTACTATCCGCACCCTCATCAGGGATAAAAAAGGTCTAGGTCTTTGTTTTTTGAAGAAGAATTTTTAAGTATTTTAGTCGTCTCGTTAATGGCCTTTAAGGCTATCTGCGTCTTTTCTTAAGTTCAGCATTTCCCGATATAGGTGTCAAAGGGATCTTTTTTCCGGAAAGATCTTCTGAATTGGCGTCAATAAAGTTTAACACCAAGGGCCGGATATTTTCACGCCAGCTTTTACCTGCGAATATGCCATAGTGGCCTGCACCCGGTTCAAGGTGCGATGCTTTCTTACTGTCTGGTAGGCCAGTCAGCAGATCAAGCGCGGCCAAACACTGGCCTGGTGCCGAGATATCATCGTTCTCACCTTCGACTATTTTCACAGCAACAGTGTTAATTTTTCCAATATCAACGGAGCGCCCTTTTACAGTGAAGGAGTTTGTGGCGATTTCGCGATCTTTAAATATGCGCTGAACTGTGGAAAGATAAAATTCCGCTGTCATATCCATGACTGAAAGGTATTCGTCATAGAAGGTGTTGTGCTTGTTATGCTCGGAAGCTTCGCCACTTGCGACTGCTGCAATTTGTTTGTTGAATGCGTTATAATGAGTTTCGTTGTTCATGGAAATAAACGAAGCCAATTGCAACAAGCCCGGATAGACTTTGCGACCTACGCCAGCGTATTTAAAGCCAACGCGCTGGATCGCTGATTGTTCGAGCTCACTCAAAGTAACGGTTCGACCAAATTCGGTGACTTCGGTGCGGTTTGCTTCTGGATCAACGGGGCCGCCGATCAGGGTCATAGACCGTGGTTGAGCGGCGGGATCTTCTTCGGCTAGGTATGCAACAGCGGCTAAGGTTAATGGGACGGGCTGGCAGACTGATAAAACGTGTGTGTTAGGGCCAAGTTCACGCATGAAGTCAACAAGGTATAAAGTGTAATCTTCAATGTCAAATTTACCTTCGGACACTGGAATATCCCGCGCGTTGTGCCAATCAGTGACGTAAACCTCGCAGTCTGCCATTAGTGAAATTACTGTTTTGCGTAGCAGCGTTGCGTAGTGGCCAGACATAGGTGCGACCAACAGAACGCGCCGCTTGCGGGTTTTGCGGCCTGGAATGGCGAAATACAATAAATCGCCAAAAGGTTTGCTAACGACAGTCTGGAGCTGTACGAGGTGGTCCCGCCCATCTTCAGAAAATGTCAAAATGCCCCAATCAGGTTTCATTACCATGCGCGCAAAGCTGCGTTCGGTTACTTCTCCCCAAGCTCTTATCATTTCCATCGATGGATTTGGCCACATGGCAACTGCCGGATAGGATCCCATGGCGCGCGCTGTTGCGCCGAGCCATTCATTGGTGTTCCTAACTGTTTCCATCATGTCGTATGATGCCATATACTTCATCTATTCACCTTTGGGCTTTGTTCGCTTCCCATGCTTTGGCCGATTGACCAATCTTCTGACGCGATATTTTTCTGACATTTACGACTCAACTGTCTAAACAGATATAAAGCCACAAATGCTGCACCTGCACAATAAGAAGGCGACTGTAATATGACAACAGACGATTCAACAAATAGTGAAACCACAGTTCCTGGTGCAGACCTTCATGCAGCGTTGCCTAAGCTAGAAGAAAATATTAAACGTATACAAGATCTTACCCAGCGACTCATGAAGGTCATGTCAAATAAACGAAAGGTCTCGCAAGATTTGCAGGGCCCTAGCTCAGAGCTTTATAGTAAGGCTGGCACGGTTGCACTTCAGGAAATGATGCAAAACCCTTCTAAAATTATCGAACAACAAATTGGATATTGGGGCAAAACGTTTCAGCACTACGTCGGCGCCCAACAGGCGTTTAACGAAGGTAATCTTGAGGCTGCAGTTGATGAAGTGCCAACAGATCGACGGTTCGCCAATCCTTTGTGGAAATCGAACCCATATTTTAACTTTCTAAAGCAGCAATACAAGCTGAATGCGCAAGCTGTTGAAAAAGTAGTGACTGAAATGGATGGGTTGGATGAGTCTGAAAAGAGCCGTTTAGAATTTTTCAGCCATCAAATCATTGATATGTTGAGCCCAACAAATTTTCTGGCGACCAACCCTGATGCTTTAACTAAGGCCGTTGAAACTGAAGGCAACAGCCTTGTACGTGGTCTGGAAAATATGATTGCGGACCTAGAAGCCAACAATGGTGAACTCGTGGTGTCACTGGCAGACAAGAATGCTTTTACGGTTGGTAAAAACCTCGCAACGACTCCGGGTAATGTAGTGTTTCGTAACCATATGTTTGAGCTGATCCAGTATGCTCCGAGCACTGAAAAGGTCCATGCAACGCCACTGGTTATTTTTCCACCGTGGATCAACAAGTTTTATGTTCTTGACCTCAAAGAAAAAAATTCCTTAGTCAAATGGATCGTTGATCAGGGCTTCACGTTGTTTGTAGTGTCTTGGGCAAACGCAGATGAAACCTCTCGTGATATAGGGATGACGGATTATGTTGAAGATGGTTATTTAACAGCCTTTAAGATTGTGCGTGAAATTTGTGAAGTGAAAAAAGTCAATGCGGTGGGCTATTGCATAGCGGGTACAACGCTGTCGCTTTCATTGGCTGTGATGAAAGAGCGTGGAATTGACCATGTTAACTCCGCCACTTTGTTCACCACCCTGACTGATTTTTCGGATCGTGGAGAAGTTGGCGTATTCTTAGATGATGATTTTGTTGACGGAATTGAAGCTGAGGTGGCACAGGTTGGTTTCCTTGACAGCTTTTTCATGAGCCGGACATTCAGCTATTTGCGATCCAACGATCTGATCTACCAGCCTGCCATTCGCAGCTACATGCTTGGTGAAAATCCGCCCGCATTTGATCTTTTGTATTGGAATGGTGATGGCACAAACCTTCCGGGTAAAATGGCAATCGAGTATCTGCGGGGGCTTTGTCAGGGCGATAACTTTGCAACAACTGGGTTTGATGTAGCGGGCATATCAGCCAAAATTGCGAACGTTGAGGTGCCAATCTGTGCTATTTCTTGTGAAAGCGACCATATAGCTGCGTGGAAATCCTCGTTTCAAGGCGTGCAGAAGATGGGATCAAAAGATAAGACATTTATTCTGTCAGGATCAGGTCACATTGCTGGCATCGTGAATCCACCTGCCAAAAAGAAATATGGTCATTGGACTAACGACAATCTTATGCTTAGTGCGGAAGAATGGCTGGTTACCGCTCAGAAGCATGAGGGATCGTGGTGGCCGATGTGGGGCGATTGGTTAGCCAAAAAATCTGGTAAAAAGATTGGTGCCCGTGCACCAGGATCTGCGAAGCATCCGCTATTGGCACCGGCACCTGGAAGTTATGTTTTGCGTGCTAAGTCGGCGTAAGACTGTCAAATATTAACTATTGATAAAAAATTATTATTAAAAATGATTAAAATGTGTGTTTTCTCCAGTAAGTCATAAATTCCCATAAATGCTGCAGTGCAGAATAAACTTGATATGCTGCAACGCAGCATGTATGTGTGTTTGTAGTAATGGTTGGAATACTCTGACATAGATAATTAAGGAGCATTAAAATGGCTGCTAACACACAAGATTTTACCGCTGTCATGAAAGACATGATGGGGTCTTTCCCAGTAGACACCAAAACATTAGATGATGCGATCAAAACTCAGTCTTCATTAAATGAAAAACTATCTGCTGCTTCTTTGACTGCTGCTCAGAAATCAACAGACTTGTCGGCTAAGTGGGCTCAGGAAACGCTGACAAAAATGACAACGTTTGCTACTGCTAAAACCGAACCAGCTGACTACGTAAAATCTGTATCCAACTTCGCATCTGAATCTGCTGAATCTGCTGCAGAGCACATGGCGTCCTTCGCTGAGATTGCTAAGTCCGTCCAGACAGAGGTTCTTGAATTGATGATGGCTGCTGGTAAAAATATTAGCGAAGAAATTTCCGCTGTTGCAAAAAAAGCCAACGTTGATGCGACTTCTTCTACTAAGAAATCCACTACTGAAAAGTAATTTTCGAAAATTGATGCGTGCTGTCTCCTCCCATAGCGCGACGTCTTTTCGGGGGGGGGCGTGCTGTCACTATCAAAAGCGCGCCCTTTTCTTTTTCTGAGTTGCAGCCTAGGCTTCATAGCACTGCAATATACCTTTGGGAGGGCACGAGTTGGCCAACACATCACAGCCTCTGCTGATTAAACGTTACGCAAGCCGGCGCTTGTACAATACTGAGACCAGCGACTACGTCACATTGGAAGATATAGCGACGTTTATTCGGGAAGGTCGGGAAGTTCAGATTATTGATCTTAAATCAGGAGACGACTTAACACGACAGTTTCTTTTGCAGATTATCGCAGAGCATGAAAGCCGTGGCGAAAGTGTGCTTCCAGTTGATGTACTAACTGATTTGGTCCGATCTTATACATCGCAATCTATGTCTGTTGTCCCACAATTCTTGTCGCAATCGTTTGACATGTTGCGTGATAGGCAATCAAAAATTATGGAAGATATTGGATCAACAAATCCTTTGGCGAAGATGCCAGGGTTTGAAGCGATGCAGGCGCAACAAAAAGCGTTTATGAAAGCCATGACAGGCGGTATAATCCCAAGTCCACTGTCGGCTGAAACCCCTGATCCAGTTCGTAACGACAACGATTTGAGCGAAATCAAAGCGGAACTTGCAGCATTACAAGAAAAGTTATCCAATTTTGGAAAATAAAAGTTTTTAACTAGTTCTAGGTTGCTTTAATTTTAAACCCTCTGATTTATTGTAGTATCTCTCTCCACTCAGTAAGCCTCTGTTTTGTAAATTTTAGCTAAAGCCAGATATACTGGGAAGCGCAATTAATAAGGCCGCATGTTTATGGTTCAGGTGCGGGGTAAAGCTGGCAGGTAGCCCAAGAATTCCTAGTTCCATAAGACGCTAGCGTTGATCATATTTTTTCCCGAAAATTTGAACCTTGAGGTTGCGGGTTTCAGTTGCTGCAGCAAAATATTTGGCCCCTGAAACGATTTAATTGTTAAAATTAAACCGTACCGCATTCAGTGCGTGGGTTTCATTCCTAAGCGTGACAGGGAAGTCCAGATTGGCATAGGATTAAGTCGTTCAGAAACATGGTCGTGAGTACGCTATCTATTCACTGCGCGGTTGAATTGTTTGGCCAACTGCGGACGGGCGATCGCTGTTGAAACGTTGGACATACGAAAAGTGTAAAGCTATTGTTTGTTTCACTAACTGCTAATCGCAGCGGTAAGTACTGCGCATTTTGGCCATGCGTGTTTATAGGCCCCTCTAAAAAGTGTTAATCAACCGTGCCACAACTGCCGCTTCACTGGTCACAAAGATGCAATCTTCAGCTGCGATAATCATATTTTTACTTTAAAAACTTAAGCAGCTGATCTGGTTAATTGTCAGGGTTTTGCGCGTTTCAGTTTGTGCCAAGGCTGTGGAAGGCGTATTCAATAGCTGAAATATCTGCAGCTTACTTAAGGCAATAATTTTATCTATTTCAACGTATCTCTATGTACACGGGAAATCAGGACGATCTCTATACTTACTGTCGCAGTAAAAAGTTAAACAGATTAAGGTTTTATTTGTTGCCAGATTTGACTAAAATTAGCAGGTAGTCAGTATAAAATATCTGGTCATAGTACTGTGAAAATATCAGTCTCTGTGACAGAAATAAGTATTAGCTGGCAAATTAAATACCTTGAAGGACATAAACGTACAAGCTGAACAGCTTGATATGGCTGGCGCTAACTTATTGTCATCACTGCTTAATTTTTTTTCAGTAGTAACACTGGCGTACGATTTCTTTCAATGCTGCAACAAAGTTTGGTTTTATAGTTCAAAGATCAGAAACTCCAATTATGCGCTCTAGTTTTTAGAAAGAAGTATCGGCCTTTAAAAATATAATTTTTGTACGATATATCCATGACAAATAGAGCGTAAAGTGTTTGTGTATCCCAACGGTAGATGAGTATTTTATGGCGTATCACGCAAGTCAAAATACTCAAGGTTGTATAATTCTGCCTGGCTTTGGATCATGTGAGTATTATTCCTCGAA
>JBLILC010000043.1:0-20601 GCA_047635635.1 Octadecabacter sp.
GGCGGTCACGAAAAAATGTGGGGCCCCAATGGAACTATGTTCTTGAAATTGAGTAACGGCCCCAAATACAGGCTTTCTGTGCGATGACGCACGAAAATTAAGATCTAGCGGTGCGCGGTGTCACAGCCGAATGTTTCAAAGCCTCACATGCACAGCCTGAACACAAAAAAGTGTGCGTCTAATATTTCAGTCAGATCCCCATGGCGTGATCAATATACAGATAAATCAACGGGTTCTGTCATGAAATGTACGTGGCAATATTGGAAAGTGAACCAATACAAATACTCGCATGGAGTATGACTTTAGTGGGTGCGCGTCACTTGTCAGCGCAATTCATGCTAGCTAAAAACTGGCGCAAATTATTTTTCTTTGCCTGTGGCGCGTGTAGGATATTCTAGGTGGATGAAACTTGGTCTAAGGTTGAAGGTGGTTTCTGGACTGCATTCGAAGGTTGTACTGATCAAATGATCCCATGCGATCTATCTCTTAAATAATAGTGTGGAGATAATTTTAGAGATTCTCTTTTAGGAGGAATTGTTGGCTGTTGAGACACGTTTTAGATCCTAGGGCATCACCGTGGTAGGCTCACAAATATGATTGAGATTCAGCGCAATTGGGCAGATGTCGCCATTTATAAAGTCAATCTTGAGGCATAAAAAAATTAGGAAACCATAAAATAGAATGTTGTTTTATATGAGCGTACTGTCGCTGTTACTGGATGGGTTGGCCTGCCAGAAAAGGTAGCTCATACGACTATGTCTATTGATTAAATGTGATAATTTTATATGCGCAAACGCGGTGACAAAACTAATCATCCAAATTCGGCTGTCCAAAACAGTAGCAGCTCTTCTTGATTGTGTCCTGCCAATTGTCAGTCTTGAAGTGGTTAGTGACTTGATCTCAGATTTGACCGTGACTGGGGGGTACGGCCTAGATAAAAATTGAATGCTTTTCGTTTGATGCTGATGGCAACGCACTGAATATTACCGATAGTAATTGCTTTGACCACAGCTCTGGCAAAACCATGTTTATCAACCTTTGAAATTTTCGGTTGATGTAATACCTTATTTTACTTTTATTTTATGAAGTAATGAATGTTTATTCTGCAAATAAAATACTTTTTTTTAGAGAAAAGTGTTTTTCTAATGTGGTCTGTGAAGCACGTTTATGGCCACTGCACCGTCATAGTTGTAAGCAATTGAGAATGATGTCCACAAATTGCCTACATCTACTGAGCGTTTGGCGATGGTCGTTAGTTATAAATCTCACTTGACCAATGTTTTTAATTCCATATTTTATGAAGTATGGAATCAATACTCACAGATCGACTCGCTAATCTTAGTCATCCTCAACGAATGGCTGTGTTTCGCTTGCTCATGCGGCGCTGCCCGGATGAGTTACCAGCAGGTGAAATTGCAGAGGTTTTGGTCCTCAAAGCTAGCACTGCATCGGTTTACTTGTCAGCTCTGACACAAACGGGCCTGATTTCGCAGCGACGTGATGGAACGCGGATGCTTTATGCTGTCAATCTAAACGCTGCCCGCGAAGTAATTGCGGGTCTTTTTTTTGATTGCTGTCGCGGTCGCGCGGACATTTGTCCACCTCAGTTTTATGAGTTATTATCTCCCATCACTGAAAAAAAGATTAATGTTCTTTTTGTCTGCACTGGTAACTCTGCCCGCTCAATTTTTGCCGAAACAATTCTGCGCGATTTTTTTGGCGATAAATTTACAACTTTTTCGGCAGGAACTGCTTATCACCTAAAGTTAAACCATTTTGCAGTCGAAATGCTCAAATCTAAAGGGCATGATGTATCCCTTTTGCGCTCCAAGAATATTAGTGAGTTTCAAGGCGCTGATGCACCACAAATGGATTTTGTTTTTACTGTCTGTGACCGTGCCGCAAATGAAGAAAATCCGGCTTGGCTGGGTCAACCTATTTCAGGACATTGGGGTATGCCAGATCCGGTTAAGGCTGAGGGGACTAATTCGGAAAAGCGTCTCGCTTTCCAACAGACTTACAACGCGCTTTATAACCGGATCACTGCATTTACCAGCCTATCGTTCGAAAATTTAGACCGTGGGTCACTGCAAAATTATGTCGATGAGATCGGCAAAGAGACTGCCAACAGGAATAATATGTTATGATTACTTACGCTATTAACGGCCTTGGTCGCATCGGTAAACTGGCATTGCGTCCTCTCCTGGAACAGGGTGCAAAAATCGCTTTTATCAACGATGCCGTAGGCGATCCCGCAATGCATGCACATTTGCTAGAATTTGATTCTATACATGGACGTTGGCCAGCAGTCTTTTCAGCGGATGAAAGTTCGATCACCATTGACAGTACTAATATCCCTGTCTTCAGCGTTCGAGATTTGGAATACCTGCCGTTAGACGGGGTTGATGTGGTTATTGATTGCACTGGAGCGTTCAAGACAGAGGCTAATCTGGCTCCATATTTTGCAGCGGGTGTAAAGAAGGTAATTGTTTCCGCTCCAGTAAAAGACGGACAAACAGCGAATATTGTTTACGGAGTAAATGATGATATTTACGACGAAAATTTTCATCAGATTGTGACAGCGGCAAGCTGCACAACAAATTGCCTCGCACCAGTTGTGAAGGTTTTGCTGGATGGGATCGGCATTAAGCACGGATCGATCACCACAATCCATGATGTGACCAACACACAAACCATTGTGGACCGTCCTGCCAAAGACTTGCGGCGAGCACGTTCGGCGCTGAGTAATTTGATTCCAACTACAACGGGTTCTGCAACGGCCATCACGTTGATTTACCCTGAACTATTGGGAAAGCTAAACGGTCACGCTGTGCGCGTGCCGTTGCTCAACGCATCTATAACTGACTGCGTGTTTGAAATGGCTCGTAAAACTACTGTGGAAGAGGTTAATAATCTTTTTAAAGTTGCGTCTGAAGGACCACTGAAAGGTATTCTTGGGTATGAGACGCGGCCTCTGGTCTCATCAGATTATACGAACGATACCCGTAGCGGCATAATTGACGCACTGTCGACTATGGTAGTGAACGGGACACAGCTCAAAGTTTATGTGTGGTATGATAATGAATACGGATATGCGCACAGGTTGGTCGATGTGGCCTTGATGGTTGGAGGCAAGCTGTGATGCAACCTCCAAGCCGACCTGCAGGATTTGCTGCCTATATTACTGTGACGGCAGCCTATTGGGCCCTCATGCTGACAGATGGGGCATTGCGTATGCTCGTTCTGCTGCACTTCCACACTTTGGGCTTTTCGCCAGTACAACTGGCATATCTGTTTATACTTTATGAGATAGCAGGCGTCGTGACCAATCTGTCAGCTGGGTGGATCGCAGCGCGGTTTGGCCTGACCGTAACGCTCTACGCTGGGCTATTCTTACAAGTTGTGGCGCTCTTGGCATTGGCGCTGCTTGACACCTCTTGGGGAATAACCGCCTCTGTCGTGTTTGTAATGTTGGTGCAGGGGCTGTCTGGTGTAGCCAAAGATTTGGCCAAGATGAGTTCAAAAAGTGCTGTAAAAATCCTTGCCCCAACTAATCCTGGGGGATTATTCCGTTGGGTAGCATTGCTGACGGGATCGAAAAATGCGGTAAAAGGTTGCGGCTTTCTGTTGGGCGCGGTGTTGCTAGCTATCTTTGGGTTTGTTTCTTCGGTGCTGAGCATGGCATCATTTCTTTTTGTGATACTTGTGGTAGTGGTGATCTGTATGCCAGCAGGGCTTCCGGTTGGATGCAAGAGTGCGAAGTTCTCCGAAGTATTTTCCAAGAACCGCAATATCAACTGGTTGAGCGCTGCGCGGCTATTCTTGTTTGGGGCACGAGACGTGTGGTTTGTTGTTGGGATTCCAATCTATTTTTATGCGGTGCTATCGAATGGAAGTATTGAGGGAAATCGAGCTGCTTTCTTTATGATTGGGACTTTCATGGCGGTTTGGACGATCCTTTACGGTGTAGTCCAAGGTTGGGCACCGCATTTATTGAAAGCGGCATCGCGCACAGAGGCAGAGCTTCTGGCACAGGCAAAAATATGGGTTGGTCTACTCATCATTGTACCCGTAATACTTGCTTGTCTGGTCTGGATCGTCCCTGAACCTTCCACAGTGTTGACCGCAACAATTGTTTTGTGCCTCTTAGTCTTTGGAGGCATATTCGCAGTGAATTCAGCTCTACATTCATTTTTGATCTTAAGTTTTACAGATGCAAAACGGGTCACTATGGATGTTGGGTTCTACTATATGTCCAATGCAGCAGGACGCCTTATTGGATCGCTCCTGTCCGGTTTCACCTATCAAATGGGTGGACTATCTTTATGTCTTGGCACTGCTGCAGCCATGCTTGGTTTAAGCTGGATAGGTGTATCAAAGTTAAGAGCGCGAGGGTGAGACACCCGTAGCCAGCGCAATTTTAGATTTTGTGGGCACTAACAAACGCGTTCTGTCAGATGACTACATTTTCATCTGTGCCTTAGCCCTACCAAGATAGTTGGTCAGCGATCTTGTGCGATGATTGAGGGGCGCTCTTACCAAAAAATTAATGGGAAACACTCAAAATTAAGTAGTCTTATCCTAAATAATATTTTTAAAGTTTTATTAAAAATTTAACCCACGTCTCTATTTATAGTTAATCTAAATAAATTAAAGATTTCGATAAACACTATATTTGAAAATTAATTCCCGAAGCTGAATTTAAGTTTTTTCAGATTGTCATTTTATTCTGGGGTACAAAGTTTCGACTGAACCAGCGCTTGTTGAGAGCTATAGGGCAGGTCGCAACTCATTGCGTTGAGTGGACTTTTATTTTACCAAATTTGGTGTGCTAATTGACCTGCCTCCTGAAATCTTCTCCACTATAATGCAAATGTTTCTCAGCCTCCTAAAAAAGTTAGAAATGTGAAAGAGTCGTTTTACTAAGGCGCAGATGATTGGTATGTATAAGATATAGAAAGCTGGGATTCCAACAGCAGCAAAGTGCCTGAGGCATGGCCCTAGTTTTGCATCGTCTAAAAATGAAAATCAAAATATGGCGGTATGAAAGTTTTGAGACTCATTCGCTTAGATCGTTTGAAGATGATAACATCAGGCTTAAGCGTTTGCTGGCTGATAAGATAATTGACAAAGTTGTTCTGAAAGACTTGGAAGGAAAAGTTAACAAGGCCGGACGAGCGTTAGGCTTTAGCATGCAAGGCAATTTGAGTTTAATTTATCTCATAACTTGGGGCTTGCGGGCTTGATAAAGTTGATTGTTAGAAAACGGTGTCTGTTTGGCTATCGCATGATTGGCGTGCTGTTGGAGAGCAAAGTAATTTTCCAGAACCACAAAGAACTGAATTGGCTTTATACAAAAAAATTAGGAGTCAGGTGACCATTGGGCCGCAAAAGTACACGTGGATCATGTAGGCCAATGCCTGTGGCTTTACATCCTAATGAGCGTCGGTCTTTAGAATTTGGGTAAGACATGTTTACCGTTTTACGCAAGTTGCGCTTGCGGGCTGTGAATGGAGCTCATTTCCGTAAAAACATATGTTAATATTTGACACCAGTATTTTGGGTGCCTGAGTGGTACGGCAACTGAATGCGTTTGTTCGCGCCTGTGTAAAGCCAGCCTGCAATGTCAGTAATAATGGGGCGAATTTTACCAGCTGAGCGATTCTGAAGTGGGCTGGTAACGACGATGTAGAGTAATACTAAATCGACCCTTGAAAGCTTCAGCAAAGTGGCTTTAGGGCGCTCTGCAACGGCAGCTTACCTGACGAGTATCATAATCAAGAACTGTTCGACAACCTAGATGGTGTCCGCAGAAAGGTGGCACGCTGGCTGGTCAATTTAAATCATGCCAGGCTGCGTACATCCCTCAATGATAACACACCCGCAGAAGTTCGCGCGCGCTTTTATAGCATGAGGGTGCTGCGCACGCCTTGCTTGCCCAAACTGACATCAAGGAATAAACGGTTTCAAATTTTCAACTCTCGATATGAATGAGGCTGCTTTTGGGGGGCAGGTCAAGAGGTTTGACGCAAGTCCTCCGGTTCCAGCCCTAGCATGCTGGTAAAACAAAATGATTTGGGACAGATTTATTATGGTGGAAACGCATGTACGCAAAGACAACCGTCTGATTGATGGTCTTTCTGTAAAGAAACTCATTATCGTGGACATTAGCGCCTATACAAACATGCATAGTGATATGCCGCGTCTGGTATCCATCTTGCTTGATGATGTCCCTGATGCAACAGTCTACGTGCGCAATTAAGCTCGCGGGGAGGACCAAGCAGGCCTCCCGTTTGAGCAGATAAGCTGGGCGGGTGATATTTCGCAGGAGGTCTGTAAAGCACGCTTGATGGAAATGAATTTCGATTCCAGTATTTTAGGCATTATTTTACAACGACCAGTGCAGCATCATAATAATGTTCGTTCCCTGCAATCGGCGATCTATCGGTTGAAAGATGTTGAGGGCATGAATCCGGCGTCTACCGGCAACATCGCATACTCCGATGTTGCCTTGGCGCCTTGTACGGCGGCAGCAAGTGTCGCGATAATTAAGGAAACCGGCCTGCGTATGGAGGGGCTTGAGGTTGTAATGATTAACCATTCCGAAATTGTTGGTAAACCTGCCACAATGATGTTGATGGCAGAAGGTTGCACGGTTACGGTTTACCATCACATGACGCGATCCGTTACGATGCATTTGCGCCGTGCCGATGTGGTCATCGTCGCCGTGGGCAAAGCACATTTGGTCGGACCGGATATGATTAAACCCGGAGCGGTGGTTATAGATATTGGTATCAACCAGATGGAAACGGAAGAAGGCCCAAAACTCGTTGGTGATGTAGATACAGATGCAGTAATTGAGGTAAAGGCTAGATCACTCCAGTTCCCGGCGGCGTTGGTCCTGTAATAGTCGCTATTTTAATGCGTAATTCCATGTTTGCTCATCAGCACAGGTTGAAGCAGGGTGGCTGTAGAGCTGACCTAGGTCGCAAGGACGCCAACACCGCAAAATGCGATAATGCAGCCAATCCATTGCAGCAATGTCATGTGTTCTTTCAAAAAGAACCATGCCAATAGAATCGTTATCAAGCCAAACATTGATGCTGTAACGGCGGCGTATTGCGGGTCGGGAAGCGCGCCAGCAGACAACACACAATAGAGAGCGAGACCGTCAGCTACACCCATGGCGATTAGTAACGGCAGCGCACGTTTTCCTGGCCAAAACGGTTGTTTAAATATTAATAAAATCATCACGGTTAAACTTACACTCAAAACACGGGTTACAAAGGTTGTGGGTATTTCATGGCTGATGTTGGCAGCATATTGCCCAAGCGCAAAGGTGCCAGCAAACCCAAACGCTGCGATTGTTGCAAACAGGATTGTTGGGCCAAAGGGCGGGTTTTCGCCTGAGGAAGTATCAGACATTGCAGCTACTACTGCGACACCTAGAATGATTGCGGCAACTGCCCCCCATTGTGTCGCACTAGTGGGGTTGCCTATAAGGGCAGCTATTCCAACAGACAAAATCGGGTAGCCCGCAATTACAGGGGCGACTAGACGGACTGGTCCACGTTTAAATGCGTAATACAAACCATAAGTTGCGATAACAAAAAATATGCCAGCCCCGAGTGATGGCCAAATTGCGCGCAATTTTAAGGTATGGATTTCACCGCTGACGGCCGTAAAGACGGTTTGAAAAATTAATCCAGTTAGAAGAACAATAAAAATGCAAGCGCTGATAGGGGTTTTGTGGCTTAAAAGACGGATGCAAATGTCATGGAATCCCCAACACATTGCTGCGATTAAACCAAGCGCAAGTGTGTTCATTTAATGCTCCGATAGTATGGAATCGTTAAGGTTTCGTTAACAAGAAAAAACGACTGATGCCAAGATGGCCCCATGATTTCTGACTAAAATCAATGATAATGCGATTGAAAAAAGCAAAAATAAGGTGCAGCGGTTAAAAATTGATCTGATGGTTGGTCATTTAGTCCGATTTTGTTTGCCGTATGGACCATCATATGTATTCTTATAGTTAAATAAATATTCCGCTCATGCAACACGAGTTGGAAAGGGATCACATGTTAGACAACTACCCTAAAGTGCGAGTTGGGCCACCTAAACCCAGTTCCATCATTAAACCGAATATTTTTTCAATGCCGCCAGGGACCGAGCGGTATGTGATCGAAGGGCAATCGGCTGTTCTGATCACCATTGAGACAGGTGATCAAATTACGATTATTAACGACGAAGGCGGGCAAATTTGTGAAATCGTAGTGAGTGATCCGAATGGCAAAATTGATGCGGGTATTATCGGAGCTTCCATCCATGGCGACGCATACGGGCTTAAGGCGTTGCTCGATAGCGATAACAAATCCTTGCGCGGTATGCGTATGGGACTTGATGCACGTGGCATTGATGTTGCGAAAGCTAAAGCAGTGTATTTGTTTGAATCCACAACACCTGCCAAAACTGAAGGCCAGTTTACAGTAGTACGCAATGGTGTGTTGATAATTGCGACGCCTGCAAATGTGATGGATTTTGAGGCGCAGGATACCGCCACTCCCGTTACGGTAATCATCAAAAGGGCCGTGATCAAAAGCCACGTGCGCTTTGAATTGCCTGATCCACTCGCTGATCCACTCGAAAGCATTCGCGTGCACACGCAAACGGCTGAATCGTATTTTGTTAAAGCAGGAGACTATATTCAAATTATCGACGTAGATGGCCGGCAGTGCAGTGACTTTGAATGTTTTTCAGCGCAAAAGCTCGACAAGGGCATTGAAAATGCGCTGGATGTGACAACCACTCGTACGCTGATGGGCCACGCTTACCCAATGCCAGGTTTGCATGCGAAATATTACGATCAAGAAATGATACCCTTGGTAGAGGTTGTTCAGGATACGTGCGGTCGCCATGACGCCTTTGCTATGGCCTGCACCGAAAAGTTTTATAATGATTTCGGTTACCCAGGTCACATCAATTGCTCGGCAAATTTTAACCTTGCTTTAAAAGATTACGGAATAGCTCCGCGCCACGGTTGGATGGCGATAAATTTTTTCTTTAATACCTTTATTGATAATCATGGAGTAATGTACACTGATGAACCATGGTCACTCCCTGGTGATTACGTGTTGTTGCGTGCCATGACTGATATCGTTTGTGTGTCGAGCGCATGCCCTGATGACACGACATCCGCAAACGGCTGGAACCCCACGGACATCCATATCCGAACATATAGCGGGGAGGAAACCTTTCAACACGCAATTGCAATCCGCACGACCCCAAATTCAGAGGCTAAGATGACAAAACAAACCGGTTTCCATGACAGTTTTGCCAAGTACACGCGCAATTTTGTTGAATATAACGGCTACTGGCTGGCCAGCTGTTATGCGGCAACAGGACCTATTGAAGAATATCATGCCTGTCGCGAAAAATGCGTTATCATGGATTTATCGCCATTGCGTAAATTTGAAATCACTGGCCCAGATGCCGAAGCACTGTGCCAATATGCTTTCACTCGGAACATGAAAACACTGGCCGTCGGCGGCGTTGTTTACTCCGCGATGTGTTATGAACATGGTGGAATGATTGATGATGGAACGGTGTTCCGGCTTGGTAAAGACAACTTTCGTTGGATTGGTGGGTCGGATTATGGTGGCGAATGGTTGCGTGAGTTGGTGGCAAAACACGGTCTTAAAGTCTTGGTGCGCGCGTCGACTGATCAGTTGCACAATGTCGCGGTGCAAGGTCCGGAAAGCCGTGATCTAATGCGTAAAATTGTGTGGACCGCGCCGCACAACCCTGAATTCGACCAGCTGGGATGGTTTCGGTTTACGCCTGCGCGGCTGAACAACGAAACGGGTACAGCCTTCATTCTTAGCCGCACTGGTTATACGGGTGAACTTGGCTATGAGGTTATGTGCCACCCCAAAGATTGTGCAGAGATTTTTGATGCAATCTGGGATGCAGGGCAGTACCACGGGATTAAACCGATGGGGCTTGAGGCGCTTGATATGGTGCGCATAGAGGCGGGTCTAATTTTTGCAGGATTTGACTTTAGTGATCAAACAGATCCTTTTGAAGCTGGGATTGGGTTTACTGTACCGCTCAAGTCCAAGACGGATGATTTTGTTGGGCGAGATGCGCTGATCCGGCGTAAAGAACATCCAATGAAAAAGCTGGTGGGTCTTGAGATCGACAGCAATGTTGACGTTTGTCACGGTAACTGTATCCATATAGGACGCACGCAGATAGGTGAAATTACATCGGCTATGCGCTCGCCACTTCTTAAGAAGCATGTAGCCTTGGCACGTATTGATGTGGCCCATGCTGCGGTTGGAACCCAAGTTGAGATTGGCAAACTGGATGGTCACCAAATGCGCTTGCCGGCTAAAGTATCTAAAACGCTCGCGGCGTTTGATCCAAACAAAGAACGTCCACGGTCATGATTCGATTGGCGCTTGCATTTGCAATTCTGGCGGGCAGTGTTGAATCTCAATCAATCAAACTGCAAGCGGACGAGATTGCAACTCTGTTGTCAGGAAATACGGCTGCGGGTGTCTGGGATGACGTTTTATACCGTCAGTATTTTGGCGATGATGGCGTGACGGTATTTTCCCAAGGTGGCACTGAGATCTTGCGTGGCAAGTGGCGGGTAGACGCGGAGTTAAATGAATACCAAAGTATCTGGTCTAACAATGTTGAGTGGGCAGGATGGTACGTGATGAAGTTTTCAGGTAATTGGTATTGGGTCAGCAAAACTACACCGCCCACCCAGTTTGAGGTGCTTGAAGGGGAGCAATTATTTACTGATTAAAAATGTGATTTATACATCTGATGTTGGTGGTGCCAATGTTCACAGGCAGTAATATATCTGCATAGGCCGACGTTTTTTTAGCTGGTTAGACAGCCGTGTAGTATAAGCTGATGCTAGGAGCATGACGAGCTTTGATATCGCATAAATTGATCTGCTGCAGGTTGAACGTGTAACGTTCCTGAGGCTTGGATGGCTCTGCATTGCATCTGACCTTTTGAATGCTGACTAATGAAAGCTTTAGTTTCCTTTAAAATTATGTTGATGAATACTTCAATTTAACAGATTCAATTTAAGCGGATCTATTATCTGTCAGCCATCCCTACAGTTACGATCTGCACAATTTTAAACTGAGGACGGGCTTTATGATTGTTTTCCCTTAGGACAGAGGTGCGCTCAAATAGGCATACGTATTCTTGTAGGCTGAGTGGTCATGTTGGTGTTAATTTTGTAAGTTAAATTCAAAGCTATCGTCTAAAGCACCCTGCCAAGGTGTGTAGTGCTTGGGGCCCATTGTACCTGTCAAAACAGTCTTATGTCCGTGGTTTTGGAAAATCATAATAGTATTTTCGTTACCTTTCCGAGCCTTGAATGCCCGACATACTCCCTACAAATCAAATAGGGGTAGTCAGTTTCAGCTACCAGTTCTTTGATATAAGTGGTCTGATACCAGATTGCGTGGTAGTCATCTGTACCCGCATCTTCGTGTGCAATACGATCATCGATGTTGGCCTTCATTTTTGTTTTGTTGGCTAGATCTATACGTCCCATGAAAACATCACGGGCCCACCAAGCTTGTGCATCAAACATATTCAACGTGAACCACTGGTTTTGCATTCCGATGTAAAACAGATCTGAATTGTTAACTTAATCAACGCCTTTACATAGACCTGTGGTTACTAAACGGATGGTCGTTTTGAACACGGTTCGTTGGTTAAAAACTGGAAGTGGTGTTTCTAGCCCATACAAAAAATTATTGCATCAACTTCACGGGATATGCGGTTTTTAAAGTTGGCGTTACTTCAGTCCACTTGGGTCACTAGTGGCAACTCGGCTCAGTTTTTGGGCCAATCAAACCCCATGGCCGCCGTTCGGTGACTGATGATGTGACGTTTGGCGCCATATTTCCAACATTGGAAACCAATATCTCCGTCAGAGTAGGAAGTGCCATCAATCAAAATGTCATTGTCTTTGAATTCCATCACATTGCGGAAATCATGCGCATGCAAAATTCATCCTTTAAAATTTTCAAACTCGTCAAAATGCGGCCTATTTGACGTACTGAAATGCCTACTGTGGCCGATAATATGATCAAAAATTTCTGTGTATGTAAAATTTTTAGGTCGGTTTTTGACTTTGACGTCAAACTTTCCTTTCTCGTTTTCAACCCAATGCACAGTAGTCTTAAACTGAATCTAACCGCGCACACCTGCTTTGTTAAAGGGCCCTTCGATGTAATCAAACAACACTGCACGAGGAGGGTATGGTACGATCTTTTTGCCAAAATATTTTTCAAACGAATGGTTGGCAAATTCAAAACCTTCTTTGGACCCGCCCCCCATGTTTAGTTTCACAGACCAACCCAGTTGGATTGTTTTTCAAAGTAGACAATTCCATGGATGTCAGCCCCGTTAGCTGTTGCGGACTGAAAAGCCCGCAATTGCGCAGGGCCCGATTGGCCAGCAACAATAACGGCGAAACGTTTAGTCATAAGGTTATATCTAATATTTGCTGATTTTGGCTGGTTCAAGCCCACAACAAACTACCCATTTAATAAATAATTATTTCCTTCAATAAATTGGACGATTGGTTTATTCTGGGACTTTATTTGTATAGTGCTGCTCAATTTAAATGAAAAAAATGAGTTAAAACTTTATTTTATTTATTTGAGACCTCAGCATAACTCGCTGTTTGGGTTCCCATTGGTCATGTGTTTCCAAAAGCCGCCTGTGTTTACGCTCTAAGGCGACCGTAGCGTTAGGTTTTAGGCGTTATTTTTGATTTTGGTCGCACTTATCCCGTGGGTTTTGGGTCTGGAAGGCCGTATAGCGCCAAGAACTTTGCCCCCTTCGCGATATTATGGGCGATGGCTGCCATGCCGAACAGGGTTAGGTTTTTAGCCAACCCCATCGGCCGCGTTCGAGCCAATTCATAGTGGGATTTATAGGTGGCAAATGGGCGCTCGCCGCCGGAGTGGATCATGGTAATCTCTTTGTTGCGGACTAAATCCGCTTTGGACAAAGGGTGGCCTCGATAGCCCTTGCGCTGCACTTGATCATCAATACCAAACTGCTTCAATTTTTCGCATGTGGCTTGCGAAGAATAGGCGGCATCCGCGTAAAGCGCTTCCTCGTTACCCAGCAATAGCGTGTCCCCGTTCGGTGCTGTCATGGGCATTTCCTGGTGTGACCGTTTGGCGGTGGATGAAGCCATCTTCGTCGACGCCAGTGTGGACCGAGTAGCCGAAGGTGGACTTTATATCACCCCGACTGTTGGCCTTTGCGTGCCAGCCCGCATCCTTGTCACGCTTGGGTTCATCATTGGCGTCTTTGCCGTACCCCGACTGCGCCGTTTCAACCGAATTGGCATCGATGATATTGATGCGACCTTCAGTCATGATGATATGTTTTGCTTCAAGTTGGTGGTTCACTTCGCCTAGTAAAATTTTCCATAGGCCCAGTTCCATCAACCTCCCCCGAAAGCGCCCAATGGTAGTGGCGTCAGGGACATCCCCACCCAATTCGAGGTGACAGAATTTCCTGAACAATATATCGCGAAACAGGGACTGAGCCAGCTCTGCATCGCTCAAGCAATACCAGATGTCCAGCAATGACGCGTTGAGTAGAGTCAACAACGAATAGCTCTGGCGGCCAGTCTTGCTGACATAGATTTTGGCCATAATTTGTTCGAGCTTTACCTAGTCCAAAATCGCCTCGGCACCGTCCAACCCTCGCAGGCTCAAGATCAGCGTTGGTAATAAAGAGTTCTGGTTGTGTTGAAAATGGCTTCTGCATGGCTTTAAAATAGCAAAATTAAAACCTCATGGGAATCCCAGACTTATGCAGATGACTCTATTTGATATTTATTGTTGCTATTAATATTTAGTTAATGTTGCAGAGCCATGCGCCAGATTTAGGTCTTTGCGATTGCGGTGTACATTGTTTTTGCGGGGGGAGTCCTGACCATGATGAATTCAACTCTCGTTGGTGAAGTATTTCTGTTTGATAAACAATTGGATAACTTTCAAGCTGTCTAAAATAAACAAACAAAGAAACCGCGCTCATTATAAAATATGAAAAGTTTTAATTTTATTGATAAAATTAAATATCCAAGGTGTTCGTCTTCTCCCAATCTGAGAAATGCGAGCAGAAATCATTCCATTCTTGATGTTTCATTTTGAGATACGCAGCTGAAAACTCTTCACCCATTGCGGCCTTTAGCCCATCATCTTTGTCATATTCGCGCAAAGCATCCAGCATGTTGAGGGGAAGCAGTGGCGCACCCGTTACCGTGTGACCTTCTGCGTACATGTCGATGTCATGGCGTTTGCCGGGATCAGCCTTGGATCTTATACCTGATAGACCTGCGGCGATTATTACCGACTGCAGTAAGTAGGGATTTACGGCACCGTCCGGCAGGCGTAATTCAAAGCGTCCTGGGCTGGGAACGCGGACCATATGGGTGCGGTTGTTACCAGTCCATGTGACCGTGTTTGGTGCCCAAGTTGCACCAGACATCGTGCGTGGTGCATTGATGCGTTTGTAACTGTTCACCGTCGGATTGGTGATCGCGGCCAAGGCGGATGCGTGTTTCATGATGCCACCAAGAAAGTGCTTGCCCTTTTCAGAAAGTCCAACTTCGCCGGTTTGGCCCTGGCCTTTTCCGGCAAACACGTTGGTTTTTGACTCCGCACCAGGCGCGTCCCAGACAGAGATATGTGCGTGGCAGCCGTTGCCTGTCAGACCTTCAATAGGTTTAGGCATGAACGATGCACGGTAGCCGTGCTTTTCAGCCACGCATTTTGCCATAAACTTAAAGAATGAATGCTTATCAGCAGTTTTGAGCGCATCGTCGAAGTCCCAATTCATTTCCCACTGGCCGTTCGCGTCCTCATGGTCGTTTTGATATGCGCCCCACCCAAGTTCCAGCATATAATCTGAAATTTCGCGGATCACATCAAGTCGGCGCATGAACGCTTGTTGATCGTAACACGGTTTTAGAGCCGTATCGTATTCATCACTTATCTGGTCGCCAGTAGGGGTTAGCAAAAAGAATTCGGCTTCAATGCCTGTCTTGACGTACATGCCGATGTCTGCCGCTTGCGCCACCAACTTACGCAGTAAGTTGCGTGGCGCTTGGTTGACATCCTTGCCCTCCATAACGCAGTTACTGGGCACCCAAGCGATTTCTTTATTCCATGGCAGAATGATCACCGCCTCGGGATCCGGAATGGCTAGCATGTCGGGGTGGGCGGGAGTCAAGTCGAGCCATGTGGCGAAACCAGCGAACCCTGCACCGTTTTCTTGCATATCGCCAATCGCGCGCGCTGGAACCAATTTAGCGCGTTGTCCGCCAAACAGGTCTGTGAACGATATCATGAAGTATTTAACGCTGTTGTCGTCAGCAAATTTTGCAAGGTCTGTGGTCATGATGTTTTTCCCTGTCGTCTTGGCGTCATAGACGCTTTTTGCTCATAAATTATAGCGTGTGCCGTTGGTGGTTGCGCCCTTTTTTTTAGAATCTAGCGCCGGGCTTGCCAGGATACCAGTCGGTACCCGCCAGTGGTACTTTGGCCATGGCTGCGGCCTCCATTGTCAGTGCGACCAAATCTTCTGGCTCGAGGTTGTGTAAATGGTTTTTGCCACAGGCCCGCGCAATCGTCTGCGCCTCAAGTGTCATGACCTTAAGGTAATTTTTTAAACGTCGCCCACCTTCGATGGGATCAAAACGCGCTACTAATTCAGGATCTTGTGTAGTGATTCCTGCAGGATCGCGGCCCTCCTGCCAATCATCATATGCGCCAGCCGTAGTTCCTAGCGCATTATATTCAGCCTCATATTTCGGGTCATTGTCGCCCAGTGCGATTAATGCAGCAGACCCAATTGATACCGCATCAGCACCTAGCGCTATTGCTTTTGCTACGTCTGCACCAGACCGGATCCCACCGGATAAGATCAGCTGAACCTTGCGGTGCATGCCGAGGTCTTGCAAGGCTTGCACTGCAGGACGAATAATAGCTAGCGTTGGCTGACCTACGTGTTCGATGAACACATCTTGGGTTGCTGCAGTGCCGCCCTGCATGCCGTCTAAAACAACCGCATCAGCGCCCGCTTTAATTGCAAGTGTGACATCGTAGTATGGGCGTGCTCCTGCAACTTTGACGTAAATTGGGACCTTCCAACTCGTAATTTCACGCAGCTCAAGAATTTTAATTTCCAGATCGTCTGGGCCGGTCCAGTCAGGATGGCGACACGCCGAACGCTGATCGATGCCCTTGGGCAGATTGCGCATATGTGCTACACGGTCACTAATTTTCTGACCCAGCAACATACCACCGCCACCGGGTTTGGCGCCTTGGCCGACCACGATTTCAATCGCATCCGCTTTGCGCAAATCATCGGGGTTCATGCCGTACCGGCTTGGAAGGTATTGATAAACCAACTTGTCAGAATGACTCCGTTCTTCTGGGGTCATGCCGCCGTCACCAGTCGTCGTGGATGTGCCTGCCATAGAAGCACCGCGCCCTAACGCTTCTTTGGCAGGGCCGGATAGCGCGCCAAAGGACATACCCGCGATGGTGATTGGTATGTCCAGTTTGATAGGGTTTTCTGCGTGCAAATCACCTATGATTACTGAGGTGTCACATTTCTCACGATAGCCTTCGAGTGGGTAGCGCGATATTGATGCCCCCATGAATAATAGGTCATCAAACGATGGAACTTTGCGTTTTGCGCCACCGCCGCGGATGTCATAGATGCCCGTTGCCGCTGCGCGGCGAATGTCACTGTTTACATCTTGAGTGAACGTCGCAGATTGGCGTGGTGTTGTTTTGGGAATTTTAGAGTCATTCATACAGGTCATCCCTTAATATGCGCCAGAGTTATCTACATCGAAATTATAAAGCGTACGAGCGGACCCGTAGCGGGTGAATTCGGATGGGTCGTCATCAAAACCTGCCTCGTCCAGTAGTCCTTGTAGAATTTTGATATGCTCAGCACGCATCTCTTTTTTTTCGCAGTCAGCGCCAAGGCTTTTGACACTGCCGCGCACAAAGAACCGCACCTCATAGCAGCTGTCACCCAGTGCATCGCCTGCGTCACCGCAGACAACAAGATTGCCAGATTGTCCCATAAAGGCCGACATATGGCCTATGTTTCCTTGAACAACGATGTTCACTCCTTTCATGGAAATGCCGCAGCGTGATGACGCGTTGCCTTTGACAACGATTAGGCCGCCATGACCCGTCGCACCCAGATATTGACTTGCGTCGCCATCGATCACAATCTTGCCTGACATTATGTTTTCACCTGTTCCGGGACCAGCTGAGCCGTGGATTTTCACGGTTGCATGCTGATTCATCCCTGCGCAGTAATATCCGGTTGATCCCTTAACGGTAACCTCAATGGGAGCGTTCAAGCCACATGCAATCGCATGTGCGCCCTTGGGGTTTATTACTTCCCAAGCTGTTTGGTTTGTCTGATTTTCTTGGTTATGAAGCATTCTGTTCATCTCGCGCAGGCCAGTTTCGGATAGGTCGATTGTTTGCATGATCAGGTGGCCTTTTCAGTGGAAGATGGGGCCGCATTATGGCTCCAGAAATAGACGGTTGCTGGTTCAGGCTCCCAAATGCGAGCGTTCTCAATGTCAGGTAGGTCAACAAGGGCGCGGTATTCGGACCCGAAGGCGACGTATTGATCGGTTTCGGCCATAACTGCGGGTTTGCAGGCAATCGGGTCACGGACGACACCGAATCCATCTTTTGTGCCCACAACAAAGGTGAAGAAACCGTCAAGATCATCAAGTGAGCTTGTTAGTGCTTCACCAAGGGTGGCGCCTTTTAGCATTTGCCAAGTGAGATAAGCTGCCGCGACTTCGGTATCATTTTCAGTTTCAATGAGGATCCCTTCACGACGCAATCTGCGGCGCAGTGAATTGTGATTGGACAGGGACCCGTTGTGCACGAGGCACTGATCTTTACCTGTATTGAAGGGGTGAGCACCCATGGTTGTAACTGCTGATTCAGTCGCCATGCGGGTGTGACCAATACCGTGTGTGCCACCCATTTTCTCAATTTCAAAGCGTGCTGCCACATCTTTAGGTAAGCCAACTTCTTTAAAAATTTCAAGGCTGTCACCGCTACTCATGATGCGGATGCCTCGGTCCAAGCTGTTGATTGCTGCGCGGGCTAACGCTGTAGTCCCTGCCGGAATATCAAGAACAACGTGGGTGTTTTTAACTAGCATATGGACCGCACCATCGAGTGCTGAAGTTAGTGCTGCATCGAGCCCAATGAAAGAGGTGTCAGGATTGTCTGATTGAACATTCACCTTTGTGCGACCATTTGTTTCTGCACCATAAATTGCGATTCCTGCACTGTCAGGACCACGGTCCGTCATAGTGATCAACATGGCTGTCAGCATCTTGCCAAGCTTAGGCTCAAGAGATTTGTCTTTGAGGAACAACCCTACAATTCCGCACATCGTTTTCATCCTCGACTCACTACACCTTGATGGTGCTTGATGATCATTTATAAATCTATCAACAAAATTTTAAAAATCAACCATGAGGAAACTTTTTTTAATATTAGGCAAAATAATATTTTACAAAAATAATTTATATTTTTACTGCCACAGTGGTTGAGAGTGAATATGCAAGTAATGTGGCATCATATTTTCGACTTGAGGCAATTTTTAAAAAAATTAGTGAAAATCAAAGCCAAAGTTATCAATATGAATTGGCTATTAGCAGCAGTGTGTGATGCAGCTGAATACCAGTACGATGCGTACCAAGACTTATTATTATTTAATAATTCAATCGATAATTAACGTTCCGCTGAACGCAGTTACTAATTTTCCGTCCTGGGTAATTTTATGATGCTTGGACTACAATTCTGCTCGGCGTCAAAACGTTGATTACGGTGATGATCTTTGTGGTAGTTCTTTTAATTACTAAACAATTATAATGGTATAAGGCGGAAAATTATATAAAAGCCTTGCTGTGAAATGACTTATTTGAAGGAGAACCACTGAAATATGCAGTACTGTTTTATTTATATAATTACCTGACAGGAAAAAATGTTGCATTAGATTGTTGCTTTTTGATGTAGGTTGGGGCTGAATACGCTTTTACAGACGATATTTTAAATCAGGGAAACACTAATGGCTATTCTATGGAGACATTCAGTTTTAGGCCCACGCCATGAAGCGATTGGTGCCGAGCTTGAAGACTGGAACGGTATGGGCACGGCATGGTTTTATGATCACACGCCCGAGCGCGCAAAAGCTGACTATGAAGCGATCCGTACCAAAGCAGGCCTGATGGATGTGTCGGGTTTGAAAAAATTACATGTGAATGGGAAAGACGCTGCGTACGTGATTGACCGTTGCACTACTCGGAACGTTGAGAAAATCGCACCAGGGCGCGCAGTCTACGCCGCGATGCTGAACGCTGATGGTAAGTTCATTGACGATTGTGTAATCTACCATCTTGCAGTTAATAGTTGGATGGTCGTCATTGGGACTGGCACTGGTATGGAATCGCTAGTTACAGTGGCTGCTGGCAAAGATTGTTCTGTTTTGTTTGACGATGATTTGCACGACATGTCACTGCAAGGTCCCGTTTCTGTTGACCTTTTGGCGAAAGAAATACTGGAAATCCGCACTCTAGCCTATTTTGGTATTATGCAAACGCGTTTGTTTGGCTGCGACGTAATGATTTCGCGTACGGGCTACACTGGTGAACGGGGCTATGAAATTTTCTGCCGTCGTAAAGATGCTGTGCATCTGTGGGACAGCATTCTGGACGCCGGCAAAGACATGGGTGTGCGCCCGTGTCAGTTTAGTACTCTCGATATGTTGCGAATTGAAAGCTATTTGTTGTTTTATCCTGGTGACAATTCCGAAACCTTCCCGTTTGACGGCGAAACATGTGGTGACACGTTGTGGGAACTTGGTCTGGAATTCACAGTGTCCCCTGATAAAATTGGATTTATTGGAGCTGAAAACCATTATGCTTCTGAGGGCAAAGAGCGGTTCAAAATTTATGGTATTAAGCTGTCTGATAGCATGGAGCAGATGGATATGGGAGCGCGGGTTAAGCAGGCTGGTACTGACATTGGCGTAATTACTTACGGGCTCAGTTCTGATTTAAACGATTACAGCGTTGCGATCGCACGGATATCACCTGAAGGGGCAAAAGCGGGCATAAAGCTGATTGTTGTTCAGCTCGATGGTTCTGAACTTGAGGCAACTGCTGAAAATATGCCGTTTTATGATAAAGATAAATCTATCCGCACTGCAAAGGGTTGATCAAACTTAGGCGTGGGGGGGGACCTTGCGCCCAACTGCTTATCGAAAGGACACACATGTCTAAGTTTACCTTTCCAAAAAGTATTTGTAGCCGTCCAGTTTATGGCACGCTTGAACTTCGCGCAGGCGCATTACACTTGTTGATTGCGGACGCCCATGGGGCCCAGGCGATTTTGGATGTGGCGACGCCTGACATGATGGCAAAAGCGCATATCATTTATATTCCCAAAGGTGAAATGTTAGAAGATAGTCTCCGAG
>JBLILC010000044.1:0-20097 GCA_047635635.1 Octadecabacter sp.
TAACTACATATGATAATCTAACAATCGAAGAATGTGGTGGGTGTGCTTCTCATGTTTTAATTGTCTTGCAATTAAGTGTGATGCCACTTTGATCTGCTTCTTACAAGGCGTTGTCTCAGTCGCTTCTGGTATCTGAGGTGCCATTGACTGAAACATTTATTGCTTAGTGTGCACAGGTAGTTTCATTGGCAAACTAATTAGATGCGGACAAGAATTGCAATTAGGCCAAATGCATTCATACGTCGTGCTGGCTTACGCTGGACCACTGGTTAAAACATTTCTGATACTTTGGCTTCAAGCGCCGCATTAAATGTGTTGTTGGTTTGAAATTAATATTTAGAAAGTTCAGTGGAGTTTGTGACGTCGATTCTTTGAAAAAAGAAGAGTTTTATTTTTCAATGTTCGAGAGGTTGTCAACCTAAAATATTCTTGATAATTTTATTTAGTTAAGATTGATAAAAAAGAGTTTAAAGTACAGGCTTCTGTTGCCAGGTGCCTGCGAACCCCGCCCTACGCTGCTAGGCGCAAGGACTTAAGTTTCGGTATTACGCACAGCTTACGCTGCGAGTGCTACCTGAGCATTGTTGTCATTTGCAACTAGCTTTTATGTACCGATACGGTGGTAACTCGCCGAAATAAAGCTAACCTCTTTAGACGTTCGTCGATCCTATTTCGTCCCCATATCGGCCAAATGAGCCATCCCAGTTAAGGGCTTGATGGTGGAGACGCCGGGTACCGCCCCCGGGTCCGATCCGCTTATTGCAAGCGCGTTTATATCCATAGTCTCGAAAGACTATATACATCTAGAGGTGACGCGCAGGAAGTTCAAGGGGGATTTGGGTCAGGATGTCCAGTTGTACCAGATAAGCCATGCTGCAGGGCCCCATTCAAAGGCCCAAAATGTTAGTGCTTTTCGCATTGGGGGGCTGTCTAAGGCGATGGATAGCAAACGTCCAGATCCTGCACCAAAATATGCTACTCCAAGCATAAAGAATGCTGATGAATTTCCAGATATGAGGCAATACAATCCTAAGGCAACGAACAAGCCGCCGTTTCCTGCGCGTAGTTCACTGAGACCCATAGTAGTTTTAGTTATAGCGAGGTCCAGTGCTCCGGCTGTGTAGCGCGGTGCTAAAAATCCAAACAGCCCTAGAAATAGTGTTATTAGTGCTATTGCGAAGTTAATATAGTCCATGAAAGCTCCTTACTTATAACCTATACGAGCGAAGGATTATATTAGTTGCTTTTTACTTCATCTTTTTTCGCATCTGCGACGGATTGGCCAAGTTGAGCTGTATACGTCGCTAAGTCAGCCAAAATATTATCTACACGTAGGGCATCTTTTGCCACAAGTGCGTTAGCAATTTCTGTGTGTAGTCTTACTATGTGTTCGCGACTGCGAGCTGTAAATGTGATCATGTTCATTAGGGGTTCAATCGCTTCAACTGCGCCAGCCAATTGATAAGACAACACTGGATTACCAGCACCATCAACCAAGGCCCGATGAAATGCCACGTCAGAGGCACAGAAAGCTTCGTCTGACAGGCTTGGCTGAGCCTGACGATCAATCTCTGAGCGCATTGTGGCGAGGTGGTCTAACGTACGGCGCTGTGCCGATAGGGGAGCGCAGGCGCGCTCCAGCGCAAAGCGAGCTTCACAAGCAGTGTTAAAATCAATATCATTCATTGATAGAAGTAGTGTCGAGGTTGTTATTTGTTGGCTGTATGCCTGCTGAAAGGTCAACCGATTGACGAATGCACCTCCCGTTGCGCCGCGCTGGGTACGGATCAGGCTTTGAGCTGCAAGACGTTTGAGGGCTTCTCGCAGTGTAGAACGCGAAACGGCGAACTGCTCGCTCAATTCTGCCTCGCTTGGTAAGCGTTCATCGACAGGCAAATCCCCAGACACAATGGCATCACGGATGGATTTAGCTATTTGTGCCGATAGGTCAGGTTCATTTTTCATTTGTCAGACGTTTAAATGTCTGACATTTCTTTTGCAAGAACTGAGTCGCTTGGGAGTGCGAGACTTTTATGACAATCTTCAACATTAGATCATTCCTGTGGATTGCTTTTTTTTCAGTGATCATTGTGGCGTGGTCGATGCTGTTCATGATGGCTGTAGATATGGACGTAGACCTATTAGGTCGTCCAGGCGACATGGGCTTGGTAATGGCCGCTGTGGACCCTCGAAAATCTATGAATTTGCCCATGGCCAACTTCGGTCCGCTATTTGCAATGTGGGCAATCATGATGGTGGCAATGATGTTGCCAACACTTGTGCCGACACTTCGATCCTATGAAGACCTGATTGTCAGTGCCGACGGGTCACGCGTGGGTTGGTTAGGGGTGTTGCTTGGTTATTCCGTTGTATGGTTGGTGTTTGCCGCTGCGATTGCTGGCGTTCAATTGGTTTTGTTATATGGTGGTGTGGTGGATATGCTTGGCATTGTGTCCAGCTATTGGACCGCCGCGGGCCTACTGGTCACCGTGGGATTATTCCAATTTACTCGTGCTAAGGAAATTTGTCACGGGGTTTGTCATTCTCCGATGATGTATTTTTTTGGATATTGGAAAACCGGATTTCGCGGTGGGTTGTTAATGGGGATGGGTCTTGGTGCATTCTGCGTCGGTTGTTGCTGGGGTTTTATGGTGCTTGGATTCGTTGGTGGGGTAATGAACCTTGCTTGGATGGGCCTCGCAACATTGTTTATGGTTTTGGAAAAGCTGCCCGCTGTTGGGTGTATCGTCAAAAAGCCGATGGGGGTCGCTTTGATCTTTGCAGGTATAGCACTGCCCGTTTGGGCGAGTCTTTGAAAGGAAATCAATTGGCTGACAAAAATAATGTTGGAAAAGAGCGCGCGCCCGCTGATAAATTAGCAGTGAGCCAACGCATCGACAGTCGTGTTGAGAGTAACCCGTTGCGTCGCAAGATGGAGCCCACGGATTGGGCCATTAAGGGTGAGCTTTTTTTAAACTGCTCTTGCACACTATTCTGCCCTTGTGTCGTATCTCTAGGTGCACACCCTCCAACGGAAGGGCATTGTCATGCTTGGATGGCAATTGCCATTGATGAGGGTCACTTTGAGGGCGAAAATCTGTCTGGTCTAAACGTTGGTTTATTAGTGGATATCCCGGGTCGTATGGGCGAAGGCAATTGGCGAGTTGCGGCTTATGTTGATGAACGGGCGAGCCAGAAAGCCTACAACGGGTTGTTGAAAATCTTTAGTGGGGCAGCAGGTGGGACAACAGGGTTGTTCACCTTCCTTGTGTCTGAAATAATTGGGGCTGAGCGCGAAAAAGTTGAGATCACGCGTGATGGTAAAAAACGTGGACTTTATATTGGCCGTAAGATTGCGGGTGAGATTGAGATGATTGATGGTGTAGATCCGGATCATCCTGTAACGATCACCAATTCGAAATACTGGATGGGGCCAAACATTATTGCTGCAAAAGGTTTAAAATCTAAAGTGCGTGATTACGGCCGTGTCTGGGATTTTGGTGGCATGTCTGCGGAAATTTGCCCAATTGATTGGAAAGGCCCGAAAGCGTGATGCTCCCAGAAAAATGCGTAGCATCGATGCGATATAAACTGTTTAAAAACAATAGATTGCGCGCCTTTATTTATGTAAATAAAGTAAACATGTTACGATTATATTGTAACGCTTTTTCAGGGTCAACTTTAGGCACGCTAAACTATCTATTATGTGGTGGTTTGACATGGATTTTGCGACTTAACGACGACGATGCGCCCACTTCCAGTATACCAGTAAGCGCGGATAGTTTTGTAGTTTCAGTGGTTTGGAGTGGTAAGTGCTATGAAATGGACTCACGAATTTTGAAGTTATCCAAAAACCTTGAATGCAGCATATTTATGGACAATCAACCTTGGTTTTTGTGTGCAGTTAGCCGGAAGATATCCATCTTAAAGTATGTGGGTGTTATGCTACTTTCGAACAATCAGACGCATAATAGCGGCCAAATTCTTGCCATAAACACATCAGCTGGGCAAAACTTCAACAGCATTGAAATTTTTTCTATGCCTAAGGACCAATAATATGGCTACAATTTCTGGATCGCGCCGCATTCGGCGCACACCATTTACTGATGGCGTAGAGGCGGCTGGGGTAAAGGGGTATACAGTTTATAACCATATGTTGTTGCCCACCGTTTTTCGATCAATCGTTGAAGATTACCATCATTTAAAGTCGGCAGTTCAGATCTGGGATGTGGCTGTTGAACGTCAGGTGGAAATTCGTGGTCCAGATGCTGGTCGGCTTATGCAAATGTTAACGCCGCGTGATCTGCGGTCGATGTTGCCGGGTATGTGTTATTATGTTCCCATGGTCGACGAGACTGGTGGTATGTTGAACGATCCTGTGGCGGTTAAGATCAGCGAAGATCGGTATTGGGTATCAATCGCTGACAGTGATTTATTATTTTGGGTCAAAGGCTTGGCTTACGGTCTTCGTCTAGATGTTTTGGTTGATGAACCTGATGTTTCGCCGCTTGCCATTCAAGGTCCAAAGGCTGATAAACTTGCCGCGCGCGTATTTGGCGATAAAGTCAAAGACCTTAAATTTTTCCGCTATGGGCATTTTGATTTTCAAGGCCACGATATGATAGTTGCACGATCAGGCTATTCGCGCCAAGGAGGATTTGAAGTCTACGTTGAAGGTAGTCACCTGGGCATGCCGCTTTGGAATGCGTTGATGGAGGCGGGCAAGGACCTGGATGTTCATGCTGGTTGTCCAAACTTAATCGAACGGATCGAGGGTGGATTACTATCGTATGGCAATGACATGAACCGAGATAACACTCCGCACGAGGCGGGCTTGGGACGTTTCTGTTCAACTCAAACTGCGATTGGTTGTGTTGGGCGTGATGCGTTGTTGCGCGTGTCCAAGGAAGGACCTGTTAAGCAGGTGCGCGCGTTGCGGATCGAAGGAAATTTACCCCCATGTGATCGTGGCTGGCCGATAATGGACGGCCAAAAGCAGGTAGGCACGGTAACGTCTGCCAAGTGGTCGCCCGACTTTGAAACGAACGTGGCCATTGGAATGGTGCGGATGACCCATTGGGACCCTGCAACTGATCTGGACGTGGTCACCCAAGCGGGGGTTTTCCCCGCGGTGGTACAAGAAACATTTTGGATTTGAAGGAATTATATAATGTTCAATGCTTTAGTGGTTGAAAAGGACGATGACGGTAAGACAAGTACTTCTGTGCAACAAATTGGGTTGGACCGTTTACCAGAAGGTGACGTCACGATCGCAGTTGAATATTCAACTGTAAATTACAAAGACGGGCTTTGTCTCGGAGCAGGTGGCGGCTTAGTGCGTAAATACCCACATGTGCCTGGCATTGATTTTGCCGGCACGGTCGAAACATCTGATGATCCACGTTATAAGGCAGGTGACAAGGTTGTGTTGACGGGGTGGCGTGTAGGCGAGGCGCATTGGGGAGGTTTTTCGCAAAAGGTCCGCGTCAAAGCTGACTGGCTAGTCCCCTTGCCTGATGGTCTAGACACGCGTCAGGCAATGGCCGTTGGAACTGCAGGGTTCACGGCAATGCTTGCAGTGATGGCGCTTGAGGATCATGGTATCAAAGACGGACCTGTTTTGGTGACGGGGGCAGCTGGCGGAGTTGGTTCTGTGGCAACGGCAATCTTAGTCAATCTTGGTCATGAGGTTGCTGGTGTAACGGGGCGGCCTGAAATGGCTAATTACCTAAAATCTCTTGGTGCTTCGCAGATAGTGGCGCGTGAAGAATTAAACGAAACGGTTAAGCGTCCGCTTGAGGCCGAAATCTGGGGCGGTTGTGTCGATGCAGTTGGTGGTGAAATGCTAGCGCGGTTGCTTGGACAGATCAAATATGGTGGATCTGTCGCTTCTGTGGGTCTGGCTGGTGGTGCGGGTCTGCCTGCGACGGTCATCCCATTTCTACTTCGTGGGGTGAATTTGCTAGGGATCGACTCAGTAATGCAGCCCTACGACAATCGTGTACGGGCATGGGCACGAATTGCTAAAGACCTGCCGATGAACAAGCTTGAGGCCATGGTGCAGCTAGCAGCTTTGTCCGACTTGCCGCAAATTGGCCGTGATATCCTAAAAGGCCAAGTAAAAGGTCGTGTTGTTGTTGATGTGAACGCATAATATTAGGTTGGGGTGTCGCTGTTTGTAAAATATTAAACGCTCCGGCAAATGTCCCTTATTACAGGCAATAAGCCTCTAAAATTGATATTTATATATTAATGATGGTTGGCGTCGACGTTTGGCGGGTTATGTACAGTTTCATATTTAGGAGTTCGACTTGAAACCTGTAATTTACTGGGTGCGGCGTGATTTTCGTTTTGGCGACAATGCTGCGTTATCGTCGGCTTGTGCTTCTGGGCGGCCAGTTATTCCTTTATTCATTTGTGATGAGGTGGTTGAGACCCATGGCGCTGCGCCAAAGTTTCGCCTTGGTGAAGGTGTGCGTGTTTTTGGTGCTGCATTAGAGGCGAAGGGATCACGGCTGATTTTGCGACGTGGCGATGCATTGGCGGCGCTCCGCGAAGTCGTGGCGGAGGTGGGTGCAAATGCAGTGTTTTGGAATCGGCTGTATGATCCAGTGAACAAGGAGCGTGATACAGTTGTAAAAGCTGCACTAAAGGCCGATGGTATCGAAGCCGCTTCATTTACGGGCCATTTATTATTTGAACCTTGGACAGTTGAGACAAAGACGGGTGGTTTTTACCGTGTGTTTACGCCGATGTGGAAAACGGTAAAAGAGCGCGATGTTGTCACGCCGATTCCAGCACCTGCGTCGATACCTGCGCCGAATGTATGGCCCACCTCAAATTTGTTGGATGATTGGGGATTGGGCGCTGCAATGATGCGTGGACGTGATGTTTTATCAGAGCATATTTGTGTGGGTGAGGCAGCAGCAATGGCACGGTTGGATACTTTTATTAATGTGTGGGTGCAGAGCTATCAAACCAATCGCGACTTGCCGAGTGTTGACGGAACTTCGCGACTCAGTGAAAACCTTACCTACGGGGAAATTAGTCCCGCGGTGTGTTGGCATGCAGGCTCTATCGCTATGCACGCTGGTAAAGATCAAGCTGAAATATTTTGCAAAGAATTGGTCTGGCGAGAATTTGCTTATCATTTGGCGTACCATACGCCTCATATTATTGATCGTAATTGGAAAGCAGATTGGGATTCTTTCCCGTGGAACACTATTGACACCGCTGAAGTTATCGCTTGGAAACAAGGTCGTACGGGTATCCCGTTCGTCGACGCAGCTATGCGCGAAATGTATGTTAGTGGCACGATGCACAATCGTGGACGCATGATAGTGGCATCGTATCTTACAAAACATTTAATGACTCACTGGAAAGTTGGTCAGAAGTGGTTTGAAGATTGTCTGATTGATTGGGATCCTGCAAGCAATGCGATGGGCTGGCAGTGGGCTGCGGGGTCTGGGCCTGACGCAGCGCCCTATTTTAGAGTGTTTAACCCAGTGACACAGCTTGATAAGTTTGATCGCGCTGGGCTTTATGCACGCAAATGGATCGCTGAAGGGCAGGGTAATTCGCCTGACACAGCATTGTCCTATTTTGACGCAATTCCCAAAAGCTGGAGATTGAAACCGAACGACACTTACCCAGCTCCCGTTGTGGATCTGGCGACTGGTCGGCAACGCGCTCTTGAGGCCTACAAGGACCGCAATTTTTGATTGCGTTGTGATGGGGGATAACCATTGTGACAATTTTTCACGATTTGGTTAACATGTTATTAAACCAAATAGTTCAAAGCCCCGTATCTTAAAAGTGCGACAAATCTTGGACAAAAAATCTAGGCAGCCATTATTGGCTAATTCTTTGGGAGTCTCGATGATCTTTACTACAACTGACGGGCAAAATGATTTGCCACGCTACTTCAGCCAAGTTTTTGCAATGATGAAACACCTGCCACGTGGCCGTGTAGATTTTGAACTGACAGATGGTCGTACGTTTCGCGCCGAAGCTGCCGAAAAAGGTTATGTGGCTGTTTTACAAGTCCATAACGACGATTTATTTGCTCGTTTAATCCGCGAAGGCGATCTTGGATTTTCGGAAGCTTACCTCGATGGTTGGTGGTCAACCCCCGATTTGATGGCGTTTATGGATTTGGTCAGCGATGACGCAGAGGAAGTCTATGATGGGTTTCCAGGGCAGGGTCTAATCCGCTCATATGAAAAGCTGAGGTTCTGGTGGCAGAGCAATTCAAAACGCCAAGCTCTCAAGAATATCAGTTATCATTATGATCTGGGAAATGAATTTTATGGTCTTTGGTTGGATGAGACAATGACTTATTCTTCTGCCAAATTTGAGACAGGCCAAGAGGACCTAGCTTCTGCGCAAACGCAAAAATATGCGTCTATGGTAGATGAAATGGGTGTAAAAGTTGGTGATCACGTGCTTGAGATTGGCTGTGGCTGGGGTGGTTTTGCTGAGTATGCCGCCAAGGAACGTGGGTTAAAGGTTACGGGCCTGACGATTAGTCAAGAACAGTTTAATTATGCAGTTAACCGTATTGAGAAGGCTGGCTTAACTGATTTGGTTACTTTCAAAATGCAAGACTATCGCGATGAAACAGGCACTTATGATGGCATAGCGAGCATCGAAATGTTTGAAGCAGTTGGTGAAAAATACTGGTCGACATACTTCAATGCAGTTCGCGAACGTCTAAAGCCCGGTGGGCGCGGCACGTTCCAAGTTATTTTGGTTCAGGATAAACGTTGGCACGTATACAAACGCGGCGTAGATTTCATCCAAAAATATATTTTTCCTGGGGGTATGTTGCCAGCGCCAACCATCCTGCGCGATACAATTCGAAAGGCGGGGCTAGAAGTCACGCAATCTGTAGAATTTGGACAAAGTTATTCTGATACGCTGCGTCGTTGGCACAAAACATTTAACGATAAGTGGGACGAAGTGGCCGCATTAGGTTTTGATGATAGATTCCGCAGGATGTGGAATTTTTACCTCGCCTCTTGTGCAGGGGCCTTTCGCGGGGGCATTTGTGATGTGACTCAGATCACGGTTACACGACCAAATTCGTAAAACTGGATGTACTCGGCAGAAATAGTAGCTGTAAAACTTTAACCTTGGCTAGATTGATTTGGGCCATCATTCCTGGATGGCGGACTTTGTGTATGCTTTGCATGAGTGCTGTTGTTTTCTATGAAAACTAATCACAACTAATTTTAAGAACTATAAAAATTTTGGCTTTATTTTAGTATGAAAACCCACCGTAAAACACTCCATAACAGGCTATTTTAATCTGCTAAAATATAAATTGCTGCCATTGGTGTTTTTTAGAGCTTTTTTAACTCTTTTGTGATGATTATCGAAAGATCCTTTTGAAAAAAATTTAATAGTGCTTGAAATTCAGTAAAGAAAAACTCTTGCGCTGCCCGTTTAACACTTTGCAATTTTTATATTTCAAAAATTATAGCATTGTTTTGATTGCAGGTTTCGCAAATGGGGTTGTCACTAAATTATTTAAAAGGAGATTTAGTTAATGAACTTATTTATTTTTGGCACATTGCTTCACTTGCCACTATTAGAGGTCGTGAGCGGTGATCCCAATATCGCTAAACGTGTTTCCAGTGCCATTAGGCCTGAGTATCGTGTGAGCCGTGTGGAGGGTCATATTTTTCCAATAATGCATGCTGACACGACGAGTGTGGCCGAAGGGGCCATTGTTGAAGGTCTTGATGATGCTGAAATTGTGCGGTTAGACTACTACGAAAAAGCATTTAATTTCGCACGGACAGATTTTGTAGTGCTTGATTTGAATAATAAGCCACGCGATGTGACGGCCTTCGTGCCGCCAGTTGGCAGCTGGACACCGGCTGAGCCTTGGGACAGCAAGGAATGGATCGCAACTTATGGTGAGGTCACAATGATGACCGCAGTAGAAGCGATGGCGTCTATGGATAACATGCCAGCGGAGCAAATGGGTAAACTTTATCCTAATATGATGGCACGAGCCTCATCTCGTCTGCGGGCGGCAAGTTCCAGTGAGCCTGAGTTAAAACAAAGTGGGTTCATGAAGAACAAAGATGTTCAGGTAATTAATGTGCGCAATCAATATAAGGGCTTTTTCAATGTTGATGAATTAGACCTGAGGTTCCGCCGCTATGATGGGTCGATGAGTGATCCGGTGAATCGTGCGGTGTTTATAGGTGTCGATTGTTCTATAGTGCTGCCTTACGATCCAGTACGTGACCGTGTGATGCTGGTCGAACAATTCCGTATCGGTGCCTACGTGCGTGGCGACCCAAATCCGTGGACCATAGAACCTATTGCGGGGCGTATTGACCCTGGTGAAAGACCAGAAGACGCTGCACGTCGTGAGGCGCTAGAGGAAGCAGGGATTACTATGACTGACCTTAAATGCGTTTCCACCGCTTATCCCAGTCCGGGGTCAACGACTGAACATTTCTTTATTTACGTTGGGATAGCTGACCTGCCGGACGGGGTGGAGGGTGCAGGTGGTAATTTATCGGAATCTGAAGATATCTGGTCTCATACCATGGATTGGGCAGACTTTGATAAAGCGCTTAACGCGGGCGAATTTCGCCTATTGCCATTGTTGGTCGCAGGGCATTGGTTAGCTCTAAATCGTGATAGTTTGCGCGCATCTGTTTAAAGGTGCGATCTTGCAGATTTGCGGGGGCTAACCTACACCCAATATCAAACGCGAAAGGCTGCAAAATGAATGTTCGTAAAGATCTTGCCGACGCTGTCGGCAATACACCTCTTATTCGCCTGCGCTCTGCGTCCGAAGCTACGGGTTGTGAAATTTTGGGCAAAGCTGAATTCATGAATCCTGGTCAGTCGGTTAAGGATCGTGCTGCATTGTTTATCATTAGGGATGCCATTGCAAAAGGTACGCTTAAGCCTGGAGGCACAATTGTTGAAGGCACAGCGGGCAATACTGGCATCGGGCTGGCATTGGTTGGTGCATCGATGGGGTTTAAAACCGTAATCGTTATTCCGGAAACACAATCGGAAGAAAAAAAAGAAATGTTACGCCTTGCGGGTGCAGAGTTGGTACAGGTGCCAGCAGTGCCCTATCGAAACCCGAACAATTTTGTGCGTTATTCTGAACGCCTCGCCAACGAATTGGCGCGCAGCACACATGAAGGTGTCATCTGGGCTAACCAATTCGACAATATTGCCAACCGCCAAGCTCATATCGAAACTACAGCGCCGGAGATTTGGGAACAAACTGACGGAAAGGTTGATGGCTTTGTCTGTGCTGTGGGGTCAGGTGGAACACTTGCCGGTGTTGCTCATGTCCTGCAGCCCAAAGGCGTTAAGATTGCGTTGGCGGACCCTGATGGCGCTGCCCTGTTTAATTATTATACCAGAGGTGAACTCAAGATGACTGAAGGTGGGTCGATCAATGAGGGTATTGGGCAAGTACGTATCACCAAGAATCTTGAAGGGTTCAAACCTGATTTCGCATATAATATTCATGATAGCGAAGCACTGCCATATGTATTTGATCTTTTGCAAGATGAAGGTCTGTGTCTTGGGGGATCAAGCGGCGTCAACATCGCGGGTGCTGTGCGTCTGGCCGAGGATCTTGGCCCTGGCCACACCATCGTGACAATCCTTTGCGACTATGGAACACGTTATCAGTCCAAACTGTTTAACCCTGATTTCCTACGCAAAAAGGGTCTACCTGTCCCGCGCTGGCTGGATAAAGTGCCGCGCAACATTCCAAGCGTTTTAGAGGCTTCATGAACCATATTATCGTCTGCTTTTTTGCGTATGCTTTTTTCGCTTGCGCGACATCGCTTGCAGCGCAAGATATATTCGAAGCGCCGCTTTCGTCTGAAACTGCGGCTTCCCAAAGCGTGTCAGCCCCCGATGCGGTGTTTTCTGATATCGATGACTGGAATTCCCTCACACGTCGCGCAGTGTCCGCAATAGAAGTGGGGCGTGCGTCCAGTGCTGCTTTTGGTAATCTTCGCAGTGAGTTGACTATCTGGCGTGATAAATTTCTTCTCCGCCAGTCGGTGAATGTGTTGCGTATTGCAACGGTTCAGGCACAGATCACATCTTTGGGGGATGTGCCTGAAGCAGGTGAGGAAGACGCGCGTGTCTCGGCACGTCGTGCAGACTTGACACATCAGCTTCGAAATTTGCGCGCGCCAGTGAGCCTCGCAGCGGAAGCGTTCTCGCAAGCGGATGGATTAATTCGAGAGATTGATAGTCTTGTGCGCGAGCGCAAAGCAGACCGTTTAGTCGAGCGCATGCAGTCGCCATTAAACCCAGCCGGTTGGGCCCGCACATGGGATAACCTGAAAGGTGCGCAGCGCTCCATTAGGGCGGAAGTTACATCAGTAATTTCTAACCCTAGCAGACGATTAGAATTTGTTAGTGTCCTCCCTGTTATCTTATTTTTGGTATTTTTTGCTGTGGTACTTATTTTGCGAGGGCGTGCTTGGTTTGATAGGGTTTCAATTCTGATTATTACGCGCAGCAATCGCAGTCAAAAGATTCTGAGCTTCATGCTGTCTTTGGGACAGGTAATTATTTGGTTTGTAACCCTTACTGCGTTAACCCACGCTTTAATATTATCGGGTATGATGGGCCGCAGGCTGGATCAAATTATTGATGTATTGCCTGAACTTGGCTTATTCCCAATCCTTGCGCATTGGATCGCTAGTCGATTGCTTTTAAATGGTGCTCCGCTTGAAAATCATCAGCTCGGCCTTGTGGGTTACGATCTGAAACCGGCGCATCATAGCTTTATTCTGCTTGGATATAGTTTGATGTTGTTTGGGGTTGCCCGCGAGTTCATGACTATTAATTCGTTCCTCCCGATCGCAGCAACGGTGTTTATGTTTCCATTTGGATTGCTACTTGCGTGGACGCTGTATCGGTTTGGTCAGAAACTTCGCAAGACCCTGATCGTGGACGCCGAAGACGGTGCGCGTTATTTTCGCGCTACATTGCGATCTCTGATAAGCCGCGGGTTGATCTTGGCGGCATTGGCTGGAGCTCTATTTGCAGGCCTTGGCTACGGCTATGCATTTGACGTCCTTACCTTTCCTGCTGCACTCACAATTTACGTGCTGGCCAT
Source organism: Octadecabacter sp. (assembly GCA_047635635.1). Taxonomy (GTDB): domain Bacteria; phylum Pseudomonadota; class Alphaproteobacteria; order Rhodobacterales; family Rhodobacteraceae; genus Octadecabacter. The sequence continues at coordinate 13,133 of JBLILC010000044.1, forward strand.
TTTAATAACGTTTCACCAGCTTTCTGTCGACGTTTACTCCTTACTGACGCGATCTAACAACGGTTCGCAGGATGCATTGTTTCCAGTACTAATCGCTTCTCTGCTAATCTTGGTGGCTTTACCAATTCTGGCAATAGTCTGGGGCGCAAAAATTACGGATATTACAGAATTATGGGCGCAGTTTCGCGAAGGGTTTTCTATAGGTGCAACGCGAATTTCACCAACCAGTTTCCTATTGTTCGCTATGATATTTGCTATTGGTTACACGATCACGAAGTTGGTGCAGGCGGCTCTGAGGACGACAGTATTGCCACGTACTAAAATGGATGCTGGCGGCCAAAACGCAATTGTTGCAGGTACAGGTTATGTTGGAATTTTCCTTGCTGCTATTGTTGCCATATCAACTGCTGGTATTGATCTGAGTGGTTTTGCAATTGTTGCTGGTGCGTTGTCAGTGGGTATTGGTTTTGGCATGCAGAATATTGTTAGCAACTTTGTGTCGGGAATTATCCTTCTAATTGAACGCCCTATTAGTAAAGGCGACTGGATCGAAGTTGGTGGGCAAATGGGCCATGTGCGTGATATTTCTGTGCGGTCAACACGTATTGAGACGTTTGATCGTACAGATGTCATAGTGCCTAACGCTGATTTGGTGTCCAATCAGGTCACAAACTGGACCCGTGGCAATAACGTTGGCCGTGCAATTGTGCCTGTTGGAGTTGCTTATGGTACCGACACTGATCGGGTTACAGAAATCCTGCGTGAGATTGCGGAGGCACATCCGATGGTGGTTATGAATCCACCACCATCTGTCGTTTTTATGGGGTTCGGTGCCGACAGTCTTGATTTTCAAATTCGTGCCATTTTGCGGGATGTAAATTATGTTTTGTCGGTGAAGTCTGACATGAACCACTCGATTGCCAAACGGTTTGTGGCGGAAGGTATTGAAATCCCATTTGGCCAGCGTGATATCTGGCTGCGCAATCCTGAAGTTCTGAATTTAAATGAAAAACGTCAGGTGCAAACACTAGCGCCGCAAGCGGTGAAAAATGCGCCATCAAAGGATGATGCAAATTAATGACCAAGCTGATGTTTATTGACGATGCATACATCCGTGACGCGGATGCGCAGGTTTTTGCGATTACCGATGAAGGTGGAATCATTCTTGATGCTTCGATATTTTATGCGACGGGCGGGGGACAACCAGGCGATAGTGGTACTCTGACATGGAAGGGCGGCGGCATAGACATAGCAACAGCCGTCAAGGGGGCTGGTGGTACGATTATTCTGATCCCTTCTGAACCAAACCCGCTGCCAGCAGTTGGAGTGAAAGTAAAACAGTCGTTAAATTGGGAACGCCGACATCATCATATGCGCGTGCATACAGCGCTGCATCTGTTGTCTGCCGTGATATCGCAGCCTGTGATTGGTGGATCAATCAGTTCTGAAAAAGGTCGCTTGGATTTTGACATGCCTGATGCGATTGCAAACAAGGTTATTCTTGAAAATTCTGTTAATAAGTTGATTAATTGCAATCTTGATATCTCGACCGAATGGGTTGATGAGAGTGAATTAGTTCCAAACATTAAAATGTTGAAAACTATGTCAGTAGCTCCGCCTAAAGAGGCACGGCGTATTCGGATAGTGCGCATTGGTGCGGGCGAAAACATTGCTGACTATCAGCCCTGTGGTGGCACTCACGTGCGGAACACATCTGAAATAGGCCGCGTTAGTTTGGGTAAAGTTGAAAAAAAGGATAAGCAACATCGCCGTGTTTACTTGCATTTGAACACATGAACTTGGTGTCAACTTTCCGTTTGATTGTTGGCTTTGGCACGGTGTTTTTGTGTTTTTCTTACTCATGCTGCAAACATATTAGCCATTTTACTTAGTTTAGGCGAATGTCAGCGTGCAGTTCATGTATTGACGTTCAGCACTGATGTCATTTTGCATTTATAATCACTTTGAGACTGCCTCAAGTTTGGAGTGCGGTAAATTGCGTGACGTTGTTGCCAGTATTACTACTATGTTTGCTAGCGTTTTATCACTGGGATGATCAAGTTCATGAAAGGCGTTAACTCGCAATTGATCCTGCTGATTGCGCTGGGTGAAGCGTTAATTGTATTGCTGCTGTTGGGCATACGAAAAAATTAGACTAAAAGCACCAAACAACTCTTGCAAACCCTACCATTTATTGGCTAGTACGCGCTAACGGATCGGTGGCCGAGTGGTCGAAGGCGCACGCCTGGAAAGTGTGTAGGCGGGAGACCGTCTCCAGGGTTCGAATCCCTGTCGATCTGCCACATACCCTTAAACATTTGATTGATATCAATTAATTAAGGTCATGACGTCTTCTGACGTCCCCCATTTTGCCTTTCACTCTTATTTCGATGGAAAGTGTGGATTGTCTTGGAGCTGAGATCCCTGAATTGTGGATTCGTGCAGCTTCGACCTGAAACCGATTCCTACCTCAATGGGCTGGAAGACTTGACAGCTTCCCACACTAACGGACCGACTAAGCCATAGCGTCCCATGTCAAGTAACGCGAAAGAGGTTTGCTAGCTGCCAATTTTAGCATCTAATTGTTATGGGGTATGATCAAATAGCCACACATTTTAATTGTGAACATGGGGTTAGACGAACCATTATTAAATTTCTTAGAACCGCCAGCTTTTAATTTGTACGGCAGTTGGTACCATCGTCATGGCGCAGGATTATGACAAGGCATTGGTAGTGTACCAAGCGGGTGATTACAAAACAGCACTGCAAGAGTGGCGTCCACTGGCATACCAGGGGGATGTGGACGCGCAATACGCACTTGGCCCCATGTAATACAGCGGTTAAGGTGAGCTTCATGATTATGCCGAAGCGGCGAACTGGTACCGGCTGGCTGCTGAACAGGGTCATGCAGCGGCGCAAACCAACCTCGGTGTCATGTACGAAAACGGCAACGGCGTGCTTCAGAGCACTGTTATCACACATATGTGGTACAACATTGGATGTGCTTACGGGAATGAACGTGGCTCAGATAACCGTGGTCTAATTGAACAAGGCATGATCGGTGAACAGATAGCCAAAGCACAGGCACTCTCGCGGCGTTGCATGGCGTCAGACTATTAGGATTGCGGTTAAGGCATGCCTACCCCCGTAGCTGGTGGCGATGGTGAATTCGATTAAATTGATGTTGGTGCCTTATACAAACACCATATTTTGAACGCGTGGTCTTCTAGCATTGTATTTTGAAAATCGGGTTATTGAAATCTTAACTGATCAGTATGTTTGAATACATAGCCAACGTCGTCCCATAGCCCATGCAATATGTATATAAATCATGAAGTCTTTGAATTGGTGACTAGCGAGATATCTCATAATTTAGTTAATCACAAAACCTGACGTTTTTCTTTATGCCTTTAGCGTGCTGGACTGCTGTCACAGTGTCATTGCATTATATGCCAGACAGAACGGTTCTGGTGCATTTTGGCTAAGGCAAAGAGGAAATTTAACTTGACATAAAAACTCCTCGGTATTCTTCCAATAAGGAAAAAAATTAATACAGGTCTAATTTAACACAACGTTTTTGACTTAATATATATTGTAGAAAGCATTTTATTATAGAGATTTTTGGTTGTTTGGATTTAGACCATATAAACTTTAACACAATCTATCGGGTCTATAAAGGAATTGACTTTAACATATGATTGAACTTGAACAGATGTAAATTTATTTATAAATCTTTAATTTAGTATTAGAAATTTAAGATAGTAACTGCATCAATAAAAATGATCACAGCTTTTTTATTTTAGTATGTAACTATCAAAGTTGCTATGAAGATTATCTGGTCAGACGCAATTTTTTAATGGTCAAGTATAGTGGCCAGTTAATATATGTCATCTATCATCATGGTGTATGGATATATGTGAACCCATGTGAATAGCTCATATCATTGGATTTTATATAATTCTTTGTATCATTAAATTAGGATTTGATCTTAGTTCTGGCTAATATTTTAGTTTGGTGATTTTAGACCATAAAATATTAGAACTGTCTTGCGTCAAAGTGCTGTCTGTTTCTGAATAAGACAAGATATTTGCTGCCCACGCTTTTGAAGATAAACCACAATTATTAATTTTTAATGCTTTATCAAATTCATTAAATAGTTGCTTATTTGTCTTGATAATCATCACCATCCCCTAACGTTTTATTAAAATGTTAATAAAATAAAAATGATTGAAGTTTTATATTGGTGATATATTAATCAATAATTTAAATTTTTGCTCACATCAGTTAAGCTCGATTATAGGCTTTGAGAAGAGTTTTTAAATAAATTTTTAGGGAAACTTTAGTGCAGTCATACTATATAACTATAACATTCGCCCTAAAGTTGTAATAAAATAGTATTTAAAAATATTAAGATTTTAAATAATCTTAAATTTAAAAAATCTTATAGATTATTAATTTTAGGAACCTCAACTTTAGGTGTGCATTTAGAGATTCATATTTATTGAAAATTGATAGTTATGACGGTTTAAACGGTTGCCTGCTTTACTAAGAATCTAATCCCCCCATCTATGTGGCTGTTTGAAACTAGAACTACGCAGCCATTTGGTACTGGTTCAATTTAATAGCGGGTGTGATCCCACCGATGCCTATGTTGGGTCTGTCGTTGTTGTAAGTCCATTGCCATTTCGTGGCGTGATCTTGCACTTTTTGAATGCTGTGAAAGATATGAGTTCTGAGCCATTCGTTGCTAACAGTTCTGTTGTATCGCTCGATATATGCGTTCTGTTGCGGCTTGCCCGGCTTAATGTAGCTTAGAGTTATGTGGTGCTTGCTGGCCCACTTGATAAGCTTGCCGCTTACATATTCAGAGAGGCTAGCCACGCGTATCATCGCAGGTTTTCCGTGCCACGCTATGACTCGGTTCAGGCTGCGCACGAACCGCGCCGCTGGCGGTTAGAAGTCCACATCATTTGCCAAACCTTCGCGGTTAAAGTCGTTGATGACATTCAGCGTGCGGTACGTTTTCCCGTTCCACAGCTGATCAGACTTAAAAATCCATAGACCAAACCTGGTTTGGTGGATCGGGAACTGACAACGGCTCAGGGCGCTCGCGTTTTAGGCGTTTTGGGGTTTAATTCGCAGGTTCAGCTTCAGTTCATAATCAATCCGACGAACCCGTTTGTGGTTCCATTTGAGAAACTTGATGTTGCGCAAATACAGGTAGCACAATCCACCCCCCCAGTTCTTGCGGGCCTTGGTTAACGCGATCAGCCAATCCTTGATTTTTTCATTCTCATCAGCCAACAGCGGTACATACCAAAAGCACCGCTGGCCGACCGCGAATGCACGGCACTCCAAAGAATCACCAATGCCACGCTCATCGACTGCATGTTGGGCCATCCACTGGCCGACAGGTGAATGGTACATTCACTGAGAGGTTTTCGTCGGAAAGACGGCCTTGTTACTTTTTTGCAAAGGCTTTCTTTACTAATTCATTTTTCATCGCGATATCTGCATACATCCATTTCAGACGCGCATTCAGGGCCTGCAATTGCTTAATCTCAGAAATGAGCGATGCGTCCATTCCCCAGCATTTTATCACTATTGGTAAAAATGCAGCGCTGCTCATTCCATGGCTGCGGCACAGTTTAGATACAGGCCCATCAATCTCAGCTGCTTTCAAAATTGCAAGAATCGGGGCTTCTGAATAACGTGTTTCTTCATCGTGAAACTCCTTAGCTTATCTTGCCAAGAAAATTCTAGTTTTCAACACAACCATTTTTCGGGGGGAAGACTACTGAATGAAAGCCACGCCAATTCACATGGCTACATTGCTAGAAGCTTTTTCCAAAATAACCTGTGTCATAGATAGACGTACAGACGATCTACGACGCACCTCAACCACATCAACTTTTCCCAGATGGACGCCATCAAACAATAAGGCATAAAATTCAGTTGTAAGTGAGTTTCTATTGGGTGACGGTTCATGAAGGTGAGCAAGCCGTTTCTGCCGTTGTCAGCGACCAAGGGCCGCGGCGTTGAAAAGTGCCAGTTACACTATAGTTTCTAACTAGCGCCTTACAGTTGCACCCAGAAGCTATGTAGTTTTAAAAAAGTTCATGCGAGTGTCGCCAGTATTTTTTGCAAGAATGGACGATCTGTCGATTACATAGAGATGGTGGAGGTGCGCTATCTGGTTCGAAGCATTTAAATTATCTGCATTGGATACTTGCCATTTCTACACAAAAATACTGAACTTGGTAAAGCTACTGCAAAATAGTTTAAAAGAATTATCATACGTTCAGTCATTAGCTGAAGCCGAAACCAGTGCCCGCGAATATGCAATACGGGTTTTCTGCATAATAGCAATTTCTTGTTGGTTTGCAGAAATTTTTTGATCAACAAGGTTTAAACTCTCAAGTTGCTTTCTAGCTTCTAGTGAAAGTCTATCTAGAGGGTACTCAATCCCATCAATGGTTACTGTAAGTTCATTTGCCATAAATTTTCCCCTTTAGCGTTATAAAAAGTCCTAATTATTATTGTCATATTGGTATAGACATTTAGCCTCAAGAATTACTAGCATCTAAGAATTGTCTGTATCATATCTTTACTGTTGAGACACAAACGTTGTCATTTAAAGTTAAATGTCACAAGTTTATTATTTCTGTGCGTTTTGTAACAAATGATCCTTTCCACTCTGACACAACATCCCACGTGAACAACACGTTTTAACTGTCCGTCGTCAGAGTTTTTGAATTCAGATGCGGTTTAAACTAATAAAGTGTCCGCCAAGCTTCATATGTTTCTAATATTTCGAAGCTTCGTTTAATAGGCCTCTTTATTTTTTGTTGGTCATTGAATCCTCATATCAAATTGCGGAAGCGTCGAGTTGGGCGTGCTGTTTTGGCAGTCGTTGAAGGTGCTGTAACTGCGAAGATGTTGCGCAAGCGGGACGGGCGGTATTT
>JBLILC010000045.1:0-19288 GCA_047635635.1 Octadecabacter sp.
ACAAGTCCACGTTTTTATTACGACTAGAAACCCTTTCCGTGTTGGAAAAGTTGCCTTGTACTCGTCAATAATTTCGTTGCTGTTTATTATAATATAATCATTTGTATTCTGTGACGTATCCAAAGAAGACTTATAAATATTAATTATATATCAGTCAAAAAGTACAATGACACTTAGTGTTAACAAAAATAAAATTTGTAGCTGTGCAAATTATGATTTTAATAGTAAATTTAATTTACTACGTTCTAGTCTACCCAAAAATACGTTAAAATTTATTTGAATTTTAATTAAATAAAACGTTCGACTAATTTATTTAATTAAGACATTTCAAAATGTTTATAACAAAAAAGTTTTAAATAAATTAACTTAAACAGTATGTTGTTTTAAATAAAAATATTTATTAAAATATTAATCTTAATTTTTATAAGTATAAACTTTTTTCGAAAAAAAGATTATCTATTAAGTTTTTATAGAATAAATCTATTTTAAAATTCTAGGACTTGCTGTTCTAAATCATAGTTTAAAATTAAAAATAATTTTTTACTTTTTTTCGATGATCACAAATAATCCACTATCAACTACTCTTTACTTCACACAAATCACCCACTCCAATTACCAATCATATTTTTCTCAAGCCACAAGTTATCAATTAGGAATGATTAAAAGTTACTATATAGGATGGTGCTACTACAGAACCGCTTAACTGGCGCAGTGTGTAAGCATTATCAAACATAAACTCTTTAGTTATATTGACTGGAGAACTTATCCCGACACACTTTTGGGGTACACATTGAGTTTATTAATTGGTTACGGCAAGGCGATGGTCAACCTAACCACCAAATCAACGCATAATTAGTCCCATTTATCTATCTAGCATGTAGCCAATCATGTAACTGGCATTAATCCAGCATCCTGTGCGGCCATGACTTCATCCATATCGAGCAAACTATCTCTTGTTGTATCCATTGCAGAAAAGTCAGCTTTCGTAATGTAGGGGTACATCGATCCAACTTCAGGGTAGCTGTAAAACCCGTCACCATTTACATCGATAATAGGATTGGCCTCTTGCGCTAGTGCAGGGCCCACAATCAGCGAGATAAAAACCAAAACCTCAGCGCTTAGTTTTTTTACCTTCAACATTTTAAACCCTCCTTTGGCCATTAGGGGACACTTATGTTTGTATCTGTAAATCTTGCTTATCTGAACAATTGTCGAACATATTTACAACGCAAATAACACTTAATTTTGTGCAAGGGGCAAGCGTTTTCCTACGTCTGTCTAGGCGGACCGACAATGGGTCTATATAGTATGCAAAGCCCATGTTATGATCGTGTACATTTTAAGCGGTATCCCAGACAAATCCACTTTTGGCTTCCTTAAGCCTTTCAAAGCATTTTTTGATGTTGAACTAATAAACTCAATGTAGCTAGCTTATCAGATTAATTAGACAGATTGTTTCAAAAAGTCTCCGGTTGCGACTATATGAACGCATCTTGGCCCAAGATTAAACCGCAATCTATATATCATCAGCTTGCCGCCTCCTCGCAACAGCCAGCACACTTCTCAACACCAATCACACCAAACTAAATGTGTTTATGTCCGAAAGCCGCGCCGTACACCAAGATTCTTGTGCAAGCTTTTTAGTAGCGCTTACTCCTCTGAAAACGACGGATCAAAACTGCTAGTGCTCCTCGGCATCCCATCATTACTTCTGCGTGACAGAAATGGCAAAGTGCTATTACTCTAAGACATCTGTCGTCAACGCAGTATAATCTTGGGAAACTCCAAACGCAAAATTGAGGGTGCGATTTGTGACCCATAATTTTGGGGTACTGTTAGACCAAAGGCGCACTTATCTCTACCCTTCATGTTGGCTTTCAGTGCCCTAACACCAGTGTTTCAATCGTCAAAGAAAACCTTGGCCTGGTCGAAATGCGCACTTGGATGGGTTGTTAAATGGTTTTTTATTCTGTGTGTAGCAACTGATGCATTCAAAGTCATAGAGATCTACATAATTACGCGCTAGTATTAAAATAAAACGTCAATTTTATCATAGTAGCACAGACAGTATATTTACTTTGGATGTGGCCTGTAACAAGAAACCTGCGGTGGAAAACTATACAGGAAGTTATTGTCTTTCATGAATACATGCTGACTTGGACAGTCATTCACAGCTTCGAGGCCCAATATTACACGAGGCACCGCCTTATTCAGGGGCCAAAACAGTTTAGTTTACAAACAATACACCGGCGGTAGCTTTGCAACATTTCCCAATTTCTCCAGCAAGTCCGAAAATGGGATTACTGCATGGAATACGTCTGCATGCCCAAACGTTTTGCTCGCAGTTCAGAGCCAACATGATTACTAAATCCTTATAAAACAACAAAAAAATACTATAAGCACGCACACATTTATTATTTATAATCAAACACTCATATCGCCCTACGGGTCAAAATACCGTACAATATAAAGGTGTTCTCAAGAAAGAAATTAGCGACGTCGAAAGCATGCAAAAAAGCCACGCCGCTGTTTTGTTTAAAGTGGTCGCTTCTCCCTCGCAATGGACGGCCCAACACATTTTTTCACAATTGAATCATTGCAAAAATGCGCGCTGTTGCAGACACTTGAGTGACCTAAACGCTCGACTGCTTACGGCACATACCAGTGATGACGGCTACGTCCCTGTAATACTTTATATTTAAAATGGTAGATGAGATTGATTCAGTGGACGCAGGGTGTTTCTACCTAACTCAGTATTATATATTACGCCGTACCCAGTGTACGTTAATACTTAACCAATTCAGTCACATCTCGCCAAACGTTTCCATGTCTAATTGTAAAACCACTGGTGGTGCTATTATACTCAACCTTGGCACAATGCTCAATTATAACACCTTCAAAATATTTTTTATTTATTAACCACTAAGAAGATACGAGACCCCACCTTCCCCTTGGTACCCACAAAGATTAGTAAAGAGTAAATCATCTAAGGGGATAAAAGTGGTACGCAACATCATCATTGATACGGACCCAGGCCAAGACGACGCCGTAGCAATCCTGCTGGCTTTCGCTTCCCCTGAACTTAACGTTCTTGGCATCACCGCCGTTGCAGGCAATGTACCGCTGGACTTGACACAAAAAAATGCCCGCATCGTCTGTGAGCTAGCGGGTTTTCCTAACACGCTTGTATTTGCCGGCTGTGACAGACCTCTGAAGCGTTCGCTGGTCACCGCCGAACACGTACATGGCAAAACTGGGCTTGACGGCCCACAACTAACTACGCCCACGATGCCTCTTCAAGACCAACATGCCGTTGATTGGATTATCGACACATTGCGCGTTGCACCAGAAAACTCCACAACACTCTGCGCTTTGGGTCCTCTGAGCAATATTGCAACCGCCATACAACGCGCTCCCGACATAAAACCCTCTATTGCGGAAATCGTGCTCATGGGTGGTGGTTTTTTTGAAGGCGGCAACATCACACCTACGGCTGAATTTAATATTTACGTTGATCCTCATGCCGCCGACATTGTCTTTAAGTCAGGCCTTCCACTCACGATAATGCCATTGGATGTGACGCACAAAGCCTTAACGAACAAAGCCCGCGTGGATGCCTTTCGCGCTTTGGAGACCAACGTAGGTCGCATGACAGCCGAATGGACCAGCTTTTTTGAACGTTTCGACAAAGAGAAATACGGTTCAAAAGGTGCACCATTGCACGACCCCACCGTCATTGCCTACCTGATCGAACCTGACATATTTTCAGGACGCCACATCAACGTGGAAATCGAGACACAAAGTGAGTTGACCATGGGTATGACAGTCGCCGATTGGTGGGGAGTTACGGATCGCACACCCAACTGCACATTCATGGGAGATCTTGATACGGACAGGTTTTTTAAGTTACTTACAAAGCGATTGGCACGTTTAGGGTGAAACATCGATATTGATGGCTATTTAACTGGTAGTAAAATGTCTAAGTGTTACGTAGCACCACATTGTATTATAAAGGGACCAAAATCATGCCAGATAAAGTCAGTCGGCCAGGTAACCGCCTTATGGACCGGCCCGAATATAAATCAAAACAACAGCCACTTACATGTTTACCTGAGACAAGTATATTTGAAGCCGTCACCTCGATGTCTGAAAAGAATTTTGGCGCTATCGTTGTTATTGATACTAACAGAAAAGTTCTTGGCGTCGTTACCGAACGTGATGTGATGAACAAACTGGTTGCCCAAGAATTGGATGCTCATAAATCCGTAGTATCCGACATCATGACAAAAGACCCGCGCGTGGCAAGTGAATCTGATGATATGCTTGACTGGCTCAGAATAATGTCAAATGAACGGTTCAGACGTCTTCCTGTTGTCGATGATAACGGTCAAATCAAAGCCGTGTTCACACAGGGCGACTTTGTGTCTTACACTTGGCCAGATTTGATGTACCAAATGAAATCAATAGCAACGGCAACAGTGACAAAGAACTGGCCTTTCTTCCTGATAGGTGGCGGTGTTGCATTATATTCTTTGCTCATGGTTGTGGTGATAAGTTTTATAAATTGAAGTTTTATGAGATACCGTCTTAGCAAGCAGTACGCGCCTATATTTTTATAACAGCATTTAGTTAACGGAGCACCATACTGCCAGCTAGTACGCCTGTCCTTCTAACGGATCAGAAACTATGAAATCGCCTCATCTCACAAAGGCTGCCTCTAATGACCACCGCTATACACCTCGCAAAACCGGACGACGCTCCACACTTACTAAAGCTGATCGCAGCATTCCACGCAGAAGCCGGCATTGAGCGGAGCGACGAGCAACGCACCGCGGCTTTGCTTCCATTGCTGAAGGGTTCACCACATGGAGCTGCGTGGCTGTTCGGGCCAGCAAAGGCCCCAACAGGATACACGATCATTACCTTTGGTTGGTCGTTGGAAATGGGTGGACTGGATGCCTTTATCGACGAATTGTATATTCGCCCCAGCGTGCGCAAACGCGGCATTGCATCCGAGGTGCTGATGGCAATCTCTTCCAGCCTAGCGTATGCTGATGTAAAGGCCCTGAACAGTGAAATTGACAGCAGCAATGACGCAACACAACATCTTTATGCCCGGGCACATTTTAAATTGTGTGATCGGTTTTCGCTGATGACGCGGAAACTTTAATTTTAAATAATAAAGATGGCATGTTTACAGCATGTGCGCGCGCTACTTACACCTTGTTACATACCACTAAAGGCTTTTCAAAATGCCCCTGAATATCCCATTCGACACCACTTATCTGACCTTGCCTGAGCGGTTCTATTCCAAACTAGACGCGGACCCTGTTAGCTCACCACACCTAATTGTGTTTAACCACACACTTGCCGCTGAACTCGGGTTAGACACCTCAGACATGAGCGATAAAGACGCCGCTAATTTATTTTCAGGAAACGAAATTCCCAACAATGCTACGCCGTTTGCACAGGTTTATGCTGGCCACCAATTTGGTGGGTTTTCGCCACAACTTGGCGATGGTCGTGCTTTGCATCTTGGCGAAATAGCAACGCCATCTGGCCGCGTTGACATCCAACTCAAAGGCTCCGGGCCAACACCCTATTCACGCAATGGCGATGGACGCGCATGGGTTGGCCCCGTACTGCGCGAATACCTAATGTCATGCGCCATGCATGCACTTGATATTCCAACGACACAGGCGTTGGCTGCTGTTGCAACTGGCAATTTCATCGGGCGCGAACAGGGCCGCCTACCCGGCGCCATCCTGACACGCATTGCATCCTCTCACATCCGCGTCGGAACTTTCCAATATTTCGCCGCCCAGCGCGATGTCGACGCATTAAAACTGCTGACAGACTATACAATAAATCGCCATTACCCAGACGCTAAAGACCCGTTACAGCTATTCGAAATGGTTATGCAAAGGCAGGCAAAGCTAATGGCCAAATGGATGTCCGTGGGCTTTATCCATGGTGTAATGAACACCGACAACGTCGCAATTTCGGGTGAAACAATCGACTATGGCCCTTGCGCTTTTATGGACAATTACCACCCAGATACTGTGTTCAGTTCCATCGATCGCCAGGGACGTTATGCTTACAGCAATCAAGGCCCAATAACCCGCTGGAACCTTGCGCAGTTTGCCACATCACTGGTTCAGATAATGCCAGACACCGACAAAGCCATAGAAGATTTTACCGCCCGACTAAACAATTTTCCAAACATGTTCGACTATGAATGGGCAAAAGCGTTTGCGTCTAAACTTGGACTTCAACAAAACGACAACACCACCGCAATCGCCAAAGACCTACTTGCACAGATGGCAAACGCTAGTGCAGATTTTACCAACACTTTCAGCGCTTTGGACGAAACTGCAATTACCTACCCGGAATGGCACGCAAAATGGCGCTCCGCCATGCCTGACGACACCCTATGGCGCCAGACAAACCCTGCGGTTATCCCACGCACCCACAAAATCGAACAAGCAATTACCGCAGCTACAGACGGTGATTTCGCACCTTTCCATGCAATGCTCGCGGTTTTACAGGACCCGTTCATACCAAACGCTGGATATTCCTTTCCCCCTGAAGAAACAGAAAAAATCCATCAAACCTTTTGTGGAACCTAAGGCTTCATCTTAGCTAAAAACGGTCCTCGAGTGACCAGCTGGCCACGAAAAATCTACCCCCACCCCCCAGCATCCAAGCCCCTTCGGACCAGAAGACATCATAGGCAAATGCGAACATCACGTCGTGGGCCAGATAATTTCCCGCAGCGTCACGCACTCTCACGGTACCCACATTACGTCCACGCCCGATTTCTTGCGAATCCAGTGCCAATGCCTGTCCGGTTGACCAACTTAACAAGATTTTTATTTTCTACTATCTCATTTGCTAGATCGATCCGTGTAATTGGCCACGCCGCTTCCCTGACACGCACAACACAGGCGATTGCTGGAATATTATGTGACGGCATTTCTCCAGAAAACAAAAAAAGCGGTTGGAACTATCACATTGTACATAAGGGTTAGCTCCATAATTACATGAAAAATCAGGCTCAGCCATAACAAGGCCTTCGGGATGGCGCTCTTCGAACTATGAGCAGGTTTCCATCCACGTAAGCAGCGTTTGCAATTCGGTTCCAATCAAATAACCTACGCTGGCCTCACCAATGGCCTGCTGCAGCCAGCTTTAAGTTTCGCGATCAAACATAATCATGTTAGAAATACGGAGCTTGCTTGTCACACCATATGTCAGCACGTCGCCATCAACACGGCGATAAACGTAATGCCGGAATTACAAAGAGGGAACTGCGACAGGAGTTTCATCAACTACATCATTTACAATCTCATGCCAAATTAGGAAACGGATTGGATAAGCACGCGGAGTTTCCCCCTGTATTTCCAATGTGATGACGGGTTTACGAGCACTTAATCCTGTTTCGGCAATAGCTGGTATAAACGACGGATTATCCAGCGCCGGAATACCATCTTTTGGTGGCCCACCAGACATGATTTTCACCAATTTTCGACGCTGCTATTCTCAAAGTCCGTGTTCGGCCGTTTGTTGCGCCAAAATTCGGGGATGGCCCAAACTCCTGTCACTATAAATGATAATACCAGTGCTAAAACGCGCATCAAATTTCTCCCACTAATTACCCATGAACGTAAAAGGGGCCAGACATCACTGCCTAGCCCCTCAACGTCATTGTGATGTTGACGCTATCTATTCAAGCACAGCTGAATCTTGCATAAGTTTCACAATATCCGCAAGTTCATTGGTTTTAATAACGCGAACAACGTCCATCATATCAGCGTCACCTGTAACGGCGCCGTTTGGCCCGTCACCAAGCTTGATGGCATCAACTACATCCATACCAGCGACTACTTCACCTACAATAGTGTACTGTCCGTCCAAAAACGCACCATCATCAAACATAATAAAGAATTGGCTGTTGGCCGAGTTTGGGTTCTGCGAGCGCGCCATGCCCACCATACCACGTGTGAACGACAGCTCTGTTGTCGCTTCGAGCACGATGTCGTTAAGTTCAGAACTGCCTGTGCCAGCGCGACGCATATCGAACTGCATGTCCGATGTATCACCATACTCAACATCACCAGTCTGGGCCATAAAACCGTCAATTACACGGTGAAACACCACACCATCATAAGAACCATCTGATGCCAAGGTAGTGATTTGCGCCGCATGAAGCGGAGCAAAATCTTCGAAAAGATCAATATATACTGTGCCAGTTGCGTCACCAGCTACATCAATCACAATTCCGTCAGCAGAGGCAGCTCCAACCAAAACTGTTGCAAAAAATGCGCATTTAAGCATCTGCAGCGACTTTCATCGAGATCATGCGGTCAGGTGCAGTCGGCGGTTCACCGCGAGTAAGCTTGTCAACATATTCCATGCCCGACGAAACCATGCCGTACACGGTGTACTGACCATTCAGGAAATCGTTGTCACCAAAATTAATAAAGAACTGGCTGTTGGCGGAATTTGGGCTGGCCGAACGAGCTGCACCGATGGACCCCCTTGCGTGTGGAATTTTAGAAAATTCAGAAGGTAAGTCAGGCATATCTGATCCGCCTGTGCCAGCACGACCAATATTAAAATCGTTTTCCATGTTGCCGTTAGCTACATCGCCCGTTTGAGCCATGAAGCCGTCAATAACGCGGTGGAAGGCCACATTGTCATATGCACCCGAACGAACGAGTTCTTTCATACGCTCAACGTGCTTTGGTGCGATGTCGGGGAGCAATTGAATCGTTACTGTCCCGTTAGTCAGTTCCATCAAGATCGTGTTTTCTGGGTCTTTAATATCAGCCATCTATAAGGCTCCTTAACTTAAATACATTGGTGCGCTATCTAGTACGAATGGACACAGATTCCAAGATGCGATTCAATGATAGAGTTGACCACCTGATAACGATTGCGCATGAACAAGTTTACAAAACAGGAGAGTACCATGGGCTGGAACACACTCAACGATGTCGATTTAGCAGGAAAAGTTGTTTTAACACGAGTTGATATCAACGTCCCTGTTGAAGACGGTATCGTCACCGATTCTACACGGATCAAACGGATCAAGCCGACAATCATGGATATCCTAGCCGCTGGTGGTAAACCTGTCTTACTGGCGCACTTCGGACGTCCTAATGGAAAATATATACCAGAAATGTCATTGCGCGTGACCGTCCCAATATTAGAAACGATCCTTGGCCGCACCGTTACATTCATTGAACATCCCTCACGTGCAGTAATCGACGCGACACCAGCTGATGCCATTATATTAATTGAAAATACGCGCTTTTCTTTAATGGAAGAACAAAATGACTCAAAAATGGCTACCTTTCTAGCGAGTTTAGGCGATGTTTTTTGCAATGATGCGTTCTCAGCCTCACACCGCGCCCATGCGTCGACCACAGGCGTGGCCGCATTGCTACCCAATTGTGCGGGCCGCTTGATGGCCGAAGAGCTCTCTGCATTGGGAAAGGCGCTCGGCAATCCGCAGCGACCTGTCGTAGCTGTGGTTGGCGGCGCAAAAGTGTCTACAAAACTCGATCTTCTCGGAAACTTAATAGATAAGGTTAATACAATTATCATAGGTGGCGGCATGGCCAATACCTTCCTTGCAGCACAAGGCCATGATGTTGGAAAGTCCCTGTGCGAATATAATTTAGCAAGCAAAGCGAAGGAAATTATAGAAAGGGCAAGATTGGCCAATTGCAAATTAGTGCTGCCCTGTGACGTGGTAGTGGCGCCTGAATTCAAAGCGAACGCAGCGCATGAAACCGTGGCAGCTAGCGCCTGCCCACCTGACATGATGATCCTTGATGCCGGCCCGAATTCCATCGCCCAAATTAGAGCACTGTTTGTCACTGCTAAGACAGTTATCTGGAATGGGCCCCTAGGTGCGTTTGAAATAGAACCATTTCAGAAGGCGACCTTTGCTGCAGCAAAGGCCGCGGCGGATATGACCAAATTAGGTGATCTTATCACAGTAGCTGGTGGCGGTGATACAGTGGCAGCGCTAAACACGGCAGGCGTAGCAGATGATTTTACATACATCTCAACGGCAGGCGGTGCGTTCCTGGAATGGATGGAAGGTAAAACCCTTCCCGGTGTCGCGGCACTTGGTGGATAATGGCTTCATTAGGTTTAAGACGGGGATGGAAAAGCAACACAGGAACCCTGTTAGCGCGACCAGTTAGCGCAATCATAATTGTCGCGCCTTTGGCCATCCTTTAACATATTTTTATATATTAGAGGATAAAACCCATGACCCAATCGACGAATGTAAACCCGATCGAAGCAATGAAAAACCTCATCCGCAACGGTCAGGGATTTATTGCCGCACTGGATCAATCGGGTGGATCAACCCCCAAGGCATTACTAACTTACGGAGTATCCGAACATGCCTACGCCAACGACGATCAAATGTACGATCAAATACACGACATGCGGGCGCGCATTGTTAATGCTCCCAGCTTCAGTGGTGACAAAGTCATTGGGGCAATCTTGTTTGAAATGACGATGGACCGTAAGATTGGCGGCAAAGCCTCCGCCGCGGCACTGTGGCAAGACAATGGCATAGTACCTTTTTTGAAGATCGACAAAGGTCTTGAGAATGAAGCAGATGGTGTGCAGGTGCTCAAACCAATTCCCAATCTAGATCACCTGCTAAGACGTGCTGTGGCGCATGGCGTATTTGGCACAAAAGAACGCTCATTCATCCGCGCAGCATCACAAACTGGTATAGAAACTATTGTTGCACAACAGTTTGAATTAGGGTCAAAGGTTGCCAGCCATGGGTTAATGCCAATTTTAGAGCCTGAGATTGATATTACTATTACAGACAAAGCACAGGCAGAGGACATTTTGCGCGATGCGCTAATGCGCTACCTAAATACTTTGGCAGACGACCAGCAGGTGATGCTGAAGCTTTCGCTACCGGAGGTTGAGGATCATTACAAAATACTCGCAGATCATCCCGCATGCCTCAAGGTCGTCGCACTATCAGGAGGATATTCACTCAGTGAAGCCAACAAACGCTTATCTAAAAACCAGTCCATTATTGCTAGTTTTAGCCGTGCTTTAACCGAAGGCCTTTCTGTCCACCAATCCGACACTGAGTTTAATGAAACTATTGGCCAGACCATCGACAGCATCTTTACATCTTCAATCGCCTAGCTTGTGGGTATGGCGATGCGCTCCCCCACATAAAGGGGATTCCCAAGACGATGCAGATGTGCGATTCTGTATTAAATATGTCTCCATGAGAGATAGCCAATTGGGGCAATGTAACATGAACCGCAGACGCACACCGATGGGTGTATTTTTCTATTTTCTGGCCGCTTTGATGCTAGGCTTCTATTTTACATTTGCAGCAGTGCAGGGTGATTTTGGTGTATTTAAACGTGCAGAAATTAATGCGGAACGTCGTGCGTTAACAGAAGAATTGGCTGCGCTAAAAGTACAAGTCGGTCAACTAGAAAACCTGACCCGCCGCCTGTCTGACGACTACCTTGATCTTGATCTCTTGGACGAACAGGCCCGCGACATGCTGGGCATGGTACGCTCGGACGAAATTGTTATTCGCTAAAGATTTTTTTTTAAGCTTGGAACACTAGATGAAACACAACGTCTCCCGCGGGCTTGTTATCAAAGCCGCTAATTTGAAGGTACTTTGAAGGCTTACCGCCGAAAGTTGAACCAACCGCTGCAACAAACCCAAGTCGACCGTAAAACTCTGGATCGCCCATCAACACAACACCGCCGCGTCCATAAATACCACTCACTGCAACTGCGTGATTGACTAGCGCTGAACCGATACCAAGTTTTTGGTAATTAGGGTGCACGGCGACAGGCCTCAAACACAAACACTTTGCGTTTCCTACTTTGGCAGGAGACAGCGCCACATGGCCAATGATCTTCTTGCCCTCAACAGCGACTAGCGACAAAACTAAAGCTCCTGCTTCGCGCAATTTATCGGTTAGAGCATGTTCAGTTCCGTCAGCGTTCGATTTCACATTAAACGCGGCACGCGTGACCTCCGCAATAGCAACTTCGTCGCCAGGTTTTTCTTGTCTAATATTCCATTTCATGCAGGCATTTTGCAGCTCCTATGCAACCAGCGCAAGGCGGGAATTCACACCCAACGTGCCTCACGTTACATTGACTGTCGATTTTATTGGTTTACCCCTGTAAGAGATAGTTTAATACTAAACTACATTTTCTCAGACCTTTCGCAGACCCGACCGGAGGACGCATGGCCGTTAAGAAATCACCAAAGAAACCAAACGTTTCAGCTGAAGAGTTACTAGATTTTTACCGAGAAATGCTTCTTATTCGTCGATTCGAAGAAAAAGCTGGTCAGCTTTATGGCATGGGTCTAATTGGCGGTTTTTGCCATCTTTATATAGGTCAAGAAGCCGTAGTTGTTGGATTAGAATCTGCAACTAAAGAAGGCGACAAACGCATCACCACTTATCGCGACCATGGCCACATGTTAGCCTGCGGGATGGATCCAAAGGGCGTAATGGCCGAGCTAACAGGGCGCCAAGATGGTTACTCCAAGGGTAAGGGGGGGTCGATGCATATGTTTTCTAAAGAAAAAGATTTCTACGGTGGTCATGGAATCGTTGGAGCGAATGTACCACTTGGCGCAGGTTTAGCCTTTTCCGACAAATATCGTGGTAATGATCATGTGACCTTTACGTATTTTGGCGATGGCGCAGCCAACCAAGGTCAAGTTTACGAAACATTTAATATGGCCGTTCTTTGGGACCTGCCTGTGATTTTTGTGATCGAAAATAATCAGTACGCCATGGGGACTTCACAGCAACGTTCTACCTCAACTCCTGATCTTTATACCCGCGGCGAAGCCTTTGGAATACCAGGTGAAATAGTCGACGGAATGAACGTTCTTGCTGTCAAAGAAGCCTCTGAAAAAGCCGTTGCGCACTGTCGCTCTGGAGCTGGCCCATACGTGTTAGAAGTAAAGACATATCGTTATCGCGGTCACTCAATGTCGGACCCTGCAAAGTATCGTACTCGCGACGAAGTACAGAAAATGCGCGAAGAACGCGATCCTATCGAACAAGTACGCAGTCTGCTGCTAACAGGAAAACATGCCACAGATGACGATCTCAAGGCAATTGACAAAAAAATTAAAGCCACTGTGAATGAAGCTGCCGAGTTCGCCAAAGAAAGCCCCGTGCCGCATCTAGATGAGCTTTGGACTGACATTTACGCCGATGAACTTCCGCAGGAGACAGCTTAATGGCTATTGAACTACTCATGCCCGCGCTTTCTCCTACAATGGAAGAAGGTACGCTAGCAAAATGGCTCGTCAAAGAGGGCGACATAGTTAAATCCGGCGACATTCTTGCCGAAATTGAAACTGACAAAGCGACTATGGAATTTGAGGCTACTGATGAAGGCGTTATTGGAAAAATCCTTATTCAGGAAGGAACTGAAGGTGTGCAAGTAAATACAGCCATCGCCATAATCAGTGAAGATGGTGATGATATGTCAAATCCGCTCTCGGTTCCAACCAACCCCGCGGACGTCAAAAAAGACTACACACTGGCAGCTACGGCATCTGCAACCACGACAGTGGCATCATCAAGCGCTGTTGAATTCGCACCCACCGACACATCACCTGACTGGCCAGCGGGTATTGAAATGAAATCAATGACAGTGCGGGAAGCACTAAATGAAGCTATGATCGAAGAGATGGAGCGCGACGAAAACGTGTTCTTGATCGGTGAAGAGGTCGCCGAATACGAAGGTGCCTACAAAATAACACAAGGCATGCTCGACAAATTCGGCAAGAAACGAGTGATCGACACGCCAATCACTGAACATGGTTTTGCCGGCATCGCCGTTGGTGCAGCGTTTGGTGGTTTGCGCCCAATCGTTGAATTCATGACATGGAATTTCGCAATGCAAGCGATTGACCAAATCATTAACTCTGCAGCCAAGACACTTTATATGTCGGGTGGCCAAATGGGCGCGCCTATGGTGTTTCGTGGGCCAAACGGCGCTGCTGCCCGCGTTGGTGCACAACATTCTCAAGATTATTCAGCGTGGTACGCGATGGTCCCAGGCCTGAAGGTTGTAACTCCTTATTCTGCTTCAGACGCCAAAGGTCTAATGAAGACTGCAATCCGCGACAATAATCCAATCATCTTCCTTGAGAATGAAATTCTCTATGGACGTTCTTTCGATGTTCCTATCATGGATGATTTCACCATCCCATTCGGTAAGGCAAAGATTGAAGTTCCAGGCACAGATGTGACCATCGTATCGTTTGGAATCGGCATGACCTACGCGATGGAAGCTGCTGAAAAATTAGCAGCTGATGGTATTTCAGCTGAAGTGATCAATCTACGCACGTTGCGCCCAATAGACTACGCTACGATTATTGAATCAGTAAAGAAAACTAATCGCTGCGTAACTGTAGAAGAAGGCTGGCCCGTTGGGTCAATTGGCAACCACCTCGGTGCAACAATCATGCAAGAGGCTTTTGATTACCTCGACGCACCAGTCATTAATTGCACGGGTAAAGACGTGCCAATGCCCTATGCTGCAAATCTTGAAAAACTCGCGTTACTGACAACAGACGACGTTGTTATCGCAGTGAAAAAAGTCACCTACCGTTAAGGAGAACAGACAATGGCTATTGAAATTCTTATGCCCGCGCTGTCCCCCACAATGGAGGAAGGCACACTGGCCAAGTGGCTGGTCAAAGAAGGAGACGAAGTCAAATCAGGCGATTTAATCGCAGAGATTGAGACTGACAAAGCGACAATGGAATTTGAGGCTGTCGAAGAAGGTATCATTGGTAAAATTCTAGTTGCTGAAGGAACAGAAGGCGTGAAAGTTAAGACGCCGATCTGCACTATCAGTGAAGAAGGGGAAGACGTGTCAACTGCAACTGTGGAACCAAAAGCTGAAGCTGAGGCACCGAATAATCCAGCGCCTGTCGAGGCTGCAAAAACGTCAATCCCTGCGCCTACTGCAACACAAAATTCTCGTCTTTTTGCCACACCGCTTGCAAGACGTATTGCCAAAGACAAAGGCCTAGATCTTGGAACCATCGAGGGCTCCGGTCCCCATGGGCGCATCATCAAGGCCGATGTTGAAGACGCAACCGAAAAACCCGCAACCATCTCTGCTGCTGCACCGCTTACATCTTCTGCGCCTGCTACCGCCACATTTGCACCTTCTAACGGGCCAAGCACACAGCAGGTTGTTAAGATGTATGAAGGTCGCGATTTTGAAGAAATCAAACTTGACGGTATGCGTAAAATAATCGCCTCGCGCCTGACAGAAGCTAAGCAAACAGTTCCGCATTTTTACCTGCGTCGAGACATCGAGCTCGACACCTTGCTAAAATTCCGTACCCAGATGAACAAGACGCTGGAACCGCGCGGTATAAAGCTTTCAGTTAACGACTTCATAATCAAAGCCTGTGCGCTGGCACTTCAACAGATCCCCGAAGCCAACGCAGTTTGGGCCGGTGATCGTGTGTTGCAAATGACAGCGTCAGACGTGGCGGTTGCAGTGGCGATTGAGGGAGGTTTGTTCACACCTGTACTACAAAACGCTGAAATAAAGTCACTTTCCACGCTTAGTACGCAAATGAAGGACCTCGCAGAACGGGCACGAGATCGCAAATTGGCACCCCATGAATACCAAGGAGGAAGTTTTGCGATTTCTAACCTAGGGATGTTCGGCATTGACAACTTTGACGCCATCATTAACCCACCTCATTCTGGAATTTTAGCCGTCGGTGCTGGTGCGAAAAAACCAGTTGTCGGTGTAGATGGCGAAATCAAAGTTGCGACGATAATGTCTACAACACTGTCCGTTGATCACCGCGTGATTGATGGTGCAATGGGCGCAAACCTGCTGAATGCGATCAAGACCAACCTTGAAAACCCACTCGCAATGCTCGCATAACTCTAAAACGGCAACGCTATATTAAAATCAGTACTAAAATAAAACAAAAGGGACGCGTCCAGAGGCTTCGCGCGGCCCTTTTTCTCTCTAAAATCATGTTTAGTTCAAAACATCCGGTCAATCTCGTTTTGTAGTTGGAAGCTTACCTCTTATCCGTCGAAATTTCGGCTTAAATTCGAGATCAACCGTGCGTGCGCAATAACTGATCCATTGTACGCGACGGCTGAGAACAGCCCGCCTCGCCAACGACCTTGGATGGAACCCCAGCCACTGTCTTCATCGGCGCTACGTCCTCCAATACCACAGAACCAGCAGCAATCCGGCTGCAATGGCCAACGGTAATGTTGCCGAGAATTTTCGCTCCTGCACCAATCAACACGCCATCACCAATTTTTGGGTGACGGTCTTCTTCTTCTTTTCCAGTGCCACCTAACGTAACCGAATGGAGCATCGACACGTTGTCCCCGACCACGGCAGTTTCACCAATCACTATTGAATGAGCATGATCAATCATCAAACCCTTGCCAATCGTCGCACCAGGGTGAATATCAACACCAAATATCTCAGAAATCCGCATTTGAACGTAATATGCTAAATCTTTACGGCCTTGTTTCCACAAAGAATTACCAATGCGATACGCTTGAACAGCTTGAAAACCCTTAAAGAACAACAATGGCTGTAAGAACCGGTGGCTTGCGGGATCACGATCATAAATGGCAACAATATCGGCACGCGCAGCCTCCGACAATGACGGATCGGTTGCGTAGGCAAGATCCGCAATCTCTCGCAGCATTTGGTCTGACATCTCAGATGAGGCGAGTTTCATTGAAATACGGTAAGCCAAAGCATTTTCAAGCGATTTGTGGTGCAAAACAGAAGTGTGTACAAAACCACCGATCAGCGGCTCATTTCGGATTGCGTCTTCGGCTTCATTGCAAATACGCTGCCAAACTGGGTCAATCTCAGCGAATTCTGTTTTCGTCTGGGCCATGGAACACCTTTCTATAATGACACTTCTTACCTCACATAAAGTTAATGTTCCAAGAATAAATCTACATAATTACACATCACTTTTTCGGTAATCACTCTTGAACAATCTCTTTAGATCCAGAAACAACGCATCATTAGTGGTTTAATATTGCCCACTCTGGATAAATACAATCTCACCGGTATAATCGATGTGTCTGACGGTACCGCCAACAGTTCATGTACCGCAAGAATAAGAACGCTCAATTCCACAGATCGAATTAAGCGTGGCACTTTAACATCGCAGCTAGCCACTCACCAAACACTTTAAACGTTTGTGTCACATCAATGCGCTTTTCAACTGCCCAGTCACAATCCGGCATTGCGCCTATTAAAGACCGACATCGAAATGTGGTGAACAAAAGTGCTCTTGGTTAAATGTCAAATACAATTGCGGCTACGCGTCATTGGTTAATATCAAAAAATTAATTCAAATCTTATATTTACCAGCGGCTGGAACGCAAACATACCAATACCCTAACTGTACCAAAGACTATTACTTCTCAGACTTAATAATTTTTTTCTTATCAGCCAAAAGCTTAACATCACGCTTAATACAAGCGATGCGCGAATGCGTTCCCAACACTGTTGAAAAAACCATTCAGCACCCGCATGAGTTTTTTATCTACGCAAAGACTATCTAAATACCCTATTCCAAAGCATGCCCATCTGATGGCCCTAAGTCCAAAATTAAAATAAAAAGGCAACTCATTTAATTACATTTTCGACAATCCGCACAAAAAAATTCTATAATTTGTAATATCAGCAGATAAGATAAAAGTGGTATCAAATCTCAAACCTGAGCATCATCAAAATCGATCACCTACTCGGCAAGCCATATTTTATATTTATCATTAAACACTACCTACTTTTTGTGACACTCGATAACGAAATAATCAAGCTACATCTTCTAGTTAAGCATTATGAGTAACATTGTAAGAATTGCTTGTCTGAAAAATCTTAATGATACTTTTAAAAAATTAATTGATATTATGCTTAAGCTACTCATCCCTCTATACAAGTTTGGCAGCCACTTTCTACTCAACGAGTTTGCTACCACTTTGATCGAAAATAAAAGAATTTTTTTAGCTTTTTTCACCCCAAAAATAGTATTTATAGTTACGTCAAAAACTCATTAATCTTTCGTAAGGCTTTGTTGCAAAAATCGGACGAAGGTCAGACGTCCCCTTTCCTTGGACGGATTTAGCTTACGGCTTCGGTACTGGGTATGACGAGAGCTGTGAATCGGTTTAGGATTGCTGCTCGGATTTGGATCTCTTCAACCTGGCGGTCGAAGTCCTGCGCCGAGAGGCGCTGACCAAGCAGCTTTACACAATGCATCCATTGACCGGCAGTCGTTTGCTAGCAAACGATGAGAGGTCTCGTTTCATCACGGCTACTCTAGTGGTATCCAGTCAGGGTCAACCACAGGGCACGGCCCAGATACTTTGAGGACTGCATTGCTTGCATTGCACGCTCGTGCTCCTGGCGTGTCAGGCTGCCAGAGCTTTTCGTTTTTTGCGGGGCGCGATTACAGCATGAGCGTTTCGGTCTGTAATCGCATCATGGCATTTTTGCGTGTCGTAAGCACCATTCACTGCCTGGCAGTGCATGAGAGGGGGCGGTGAAGCTTCCCAGGTCCTGTTCCGGAGGGATCTGGTTGAGCAAGTCTTGCAGCATAGACGTATCGCCGATCCCGCTGCTCGTTACCTCAATAGCACGTATCTCCTGTGTTTCCTCATCGATACCAATATGTATCTTGCGCCACAGTCGGCGTTTGGACCCGCCGTGCTTGCACGGGTTCCACTCACCTTCGCCTTCAGCTTTGATGCCTGTGCTCTCTACCAATAGGTGTACGGCCACGACGATGCCTTGTACGGAATGGCAACTGATAATGCTCTCTGGCCCCCTTTCGGCAGATTTGCGATGCAAATCATCTGCTGGGTAATGGACGATACAGGGTGCTGAAGTCGGGCACCGACCAATACGTTCCAGCAGGCTCTCAGCAAAGCCAGTCGTCTGCCTCAAGGGGCAGACCGACTAAAACTTTGAAGGTTAGACAAGCTTGAAAGGCGTTAGCACTGTAGGTTTTATGACGCCTCCTTCAACTAGACGCCTCAACTTCTCAAACCATCTGTTGATCAAACCAGATTGATAACAATCATTGTTTCTTGAAACAAAAATTGTAATTCGTCCAGTTCCGGGTCTTGTACTTCGTAGGTGTCCAGTTGCTTATATCAGCTTGCTAATACACTGTAATCATGAAGTGAATCTTACAGAGCAC
>JBLILC010000046.1:0-19276 GCA_047635635.1 Octadecabacter sp.
ACGGAAGGATCCCGTTACTTTGTCGCTTGGACTAAGTGCAATTCACTGCGTGACTTGGAAAGCGCAATTTGTTTTTGACGTTCTCTAAACCGTCCTTTGTCCTGTTGGCTTGTCTCATCCTTGCACTGATGGCAGGATACGCCCTCTTCATATTCAAGCAAAGCACGATCATCAGGCATTATTGGGCGGCGGCAGGCGTAACACAACATATGTGGACCTTCTTCAAGTCCATGACAGACAGAAACCCGTGCATCAAATACGAAACATGACCCGTTCCAAGCGCTCTCGGTTTTTGGCACATCCTCAAGATATTTCAGGATACCTCCCTTCAGATGATACACATCCTTAACCCCTTGGCCGATCAGATAATTAGTTGATTTTTCACAGCGAATTCCACCTGTGCAGAACATCGCAATCCGTTTATTGTCAAATCTGTCTTTGTTAGCTTCCCACCACGCTGGAAAATCGCTAAAATTATTTGTCATTGGGTCTACTGCTCCGTTAAACGTCCCAATAGCGACCTCAAAATCATTACGGGTATCAATCACTGCAACATCTGATGCCTCGATTAATTCGTTCCAATCAGCGGCCTTAACATATCGTCCAACGCCTGCAATAGGTTGAACATCTGGTTGTCCCATTGTAACAATTTCACGTTTAATACGCACTTTCATGCGATTAAACAGTTTAGTGTTTGTTGAGCTTTCTTTCCACTCTAGATCAGCACACCCCGGCAATTCACGAATATGTCTCAACACTGCATCAATGCCCGTACGTGAGCCGGCAATAGTTCCGTTGATCCCTTCGGGCGCCAACAGCAATGTTCCCATTACGTTGCCTGCATTGCAGGCAGCTAAAAGAGGGTCCTTTAAAGAAAAAGGATCGTCAAACGTTGAAAAATGATAAAGTGCAGCTATAACTGTCATGTCTGCCCCACTATGCCGTTGCATGACTTGTATCAAGCGCTACCTTCAAGCCATAAATGCTGGAAAGATTTAGCCATGAACCACGCTCTCCTTGTCATCGACGTCCAAAACGACTTCTGTCCTAAAGGTGCACTCGCTGTCACCGATGGCGATCAGATTGTAAGCGGCATCAACGTTATAATGCCAGAATTCGATTCTGTGATCTTGACGCAAGACTGGCACCCAACAGGCCATTCGTCTTTTGCAACGTCACACGATGCCGATCCGATGACCGTTGTCCAAATGCCCTACGGCGCTCAGGTTTTATGGCCTGACCACTGCATAATAGGCACGTCTGGTGCGGATTTTCACCAAGAGCTGAATGTCGAAAATGCTGACATGATTATTCGAAAAGGCTATAATTCAAAAATTGACAGCTACTCAGCCTTCTTTGAAAATGATCACCAAACCCCGACTGGATTGTTGGGCTACCTGCAAAACCGTGGTATAAATACTCTTACCCTCGTAGGCCTCGCCACCGACTTTTGCGTCAACTATTCTGCTGTGGATGCGGCTAGACTGGGCTTTGATGTGACAGTCCGCATGGAGATGTGCCGTGCGATTGATTTTGATGGATCACTTGCAGAGGCGGTTAATGGGATGAAAAATGCTGGTGCTAGAATTGCCTAAATTTTTAAATCTTGTTTCAGTTCGTATGGTTTATACTTCCTAGCTTTTCACTTCACCGCAGAGAAACAGGTATTGCCACTACTGTCTGACGAAATAGCGAAGTAGTTTCTGGACGTCCGGCTTCTTCTGCGAGAGATGAGTTATCTATCCAAGTAAGAATATACGAAAATGCTGATCACAGTAGAATTGGCGTTAATAACTGCGAGTTTTAACTCTGCCATTGGCACATCGGGAGTGTAGTTTGACGCGAAGTAATCCCACGAGAGCTATATGGCTGTTTGAGGCACCATACTTGGCTTTCGCCATTTTATATTTTTCAAAAGTGAAGATTATCGAGTATCATCGCAAAATTCCACAAGCCCTAACGGTTATGTTAGCTGCTTTGCTACAGACTTTAGCGTAGGCTTATTGCGCATTTTCTGTTCTGTAATAATTGAAAATTATGGGGTCCAATTGCTCCACAGGGCTGATGATAGAAGCTGGTAAATCGTTGGGGTGACGAGCTCCCAGTTTGGATGCGCAACAATTGTGATCGAATTAAAAAAAACGTTCAAAATTAAAGTTACTGTAAACCCAGAGCTCTAATAATCTGAAATACTTACAATTCAAAAGATGAAATATTACTAACTTTTGAAAAAAGCAGTCATTAAGACTTTTTTATGGCGAGATAACTACCGTTTTATTCTGATCATATTTGGTTCTTTCTAAATCCTACAACTTTATGTCTACGATTTTTTCTAAACAGCTTACGCTGTGCCAATGGATGTTATTTAAAATAGGCAATAAAACTGAACACTTTGAGTGAGACACTAGTCATCCCCAGATGTCTCCGACCGTAAACCCTTTGGGGAATGGGTCAGTTGGGTCTAGCATCCATTGTGATACGCCTGATATCCAGCCGCGCCCTGACAGACTTGGTACAATTGCGTCATACTTTCCAACCTTAGTTACGCCCTCGATCCGACCTGTAAAAGTAGTCCCCAACGGGCCTGCATTCACATAATCCTCTCCTACGCCCAACAACCCCTTGGCATGTAACACAGCCATTTTCGCACAGGTTGCGGTGCCACAGGGAGATCGGTCTAAAGCTCCTGTCAACGCATTGGGTCGGTTCAGATCAAATACGCCTGACGAGACTGAAATCGCACCGCGCCCATGGGTTTTGGGGTCAGTCGCTGATGCTGTTAATGCCCCAATTGTTGGCCCCGTTTGGCTAGAATTATCTGGATGAACGACTGGATACCGCTTCACAGCCGCATCGCGCATCGCTTCGATAGCACGTACAACTGCACCTCCATTTTCAGCCGTAGGATCGATACCAAACTGCGCTGCGTCCGCGATCACAAACCACATTCCACCCCACGCAATATCGACTGCAATCATGCCAAACCCTGGCACGTCTAACGGCACGCCAATATGCACAACGAAAGCTGGAACGTTCATAAATTCAACATGCTCAACCTTGCCCTCTTTGCATGTTGCTTTCACCTCGATCACGCCAGCAGGTGCCTCTAGCCGTAAGGTCGTAACTGGTTCAACCATCGGAACGATCCCAGTTTCCAACAAAACGGTTGTCACACAAATAGCATTGCTGCCTGACATCGGCGGGTATTCTGTCTGCTCCATGATAATAAAACCTGCGTCAGCAGTCGGATCACAGGGTGGCACAATCACGTTACAACATAGCGCTGGATTTCCACGCGGTTCACGCAGCATCAACAGACGGATATCGTCATGATGCTTTTGCATGTATTGCATCTTCTCGAATACCGAATTGCCCTTCAACATGGGCATCCCGCCTGTAATTACGCGTCCACCTTCACCCTCAGCATGGGCCTCGACCGCCGTAATCATCCGCTGCATCCGCATTTTATCATCCCTTTACCCCCGCCGCTTGCTTTGTTCTAACGGCCCTAACAAAATTGGAGCCTATTATGGTCGACATCGCAACCCGCGTCTGGAACCACAAATGGAAGATTGACCCGATCGTCCGCTCCCTCATTGACACGGATTTCTATAAGCTGCTGATGTGCCAGTCGGTGTTTCGCAATAAACCTGACACTCAAGTCACATTCTCGCTGATCAACCGCACTAAATCTATCCGCTTGGCTGATCAAATTGACGAGGGTGAGCTGCGTGAACAGCTTGACCATGTTCGCTCCCTGTCGCTGACACGCGGTGAATCCACATGGATGCGCGGTAACACTTTCTATGGCAAACGCTCTATGTTCAGTCCTGAGTTTATGGATTGGTTCGAAGATTTGCGTCTGCCGCCCTACACATTGGAAAAACATGATGGCCAATATGAATTGACGTTTGAAGGCTCATGGCCTGAAGTAATGCTCTGGGAGATCCCTGCACTTTCGATCTTAATGGAACTGCGCGGCCGAGCGGTCCTTGGTGCCATGGGGCGTTTTGAGTTGGAAATTCTCTATGCCCGTGCCATGACGAAACTCTGGGAGAAAGTCGAAAAACTCCGCCCCCTAGACGGGCTGCGCGTCGCTGATTTTGGCACCCGTCGCCGTCACTCGTTCCTGTGGCAAGACTGGGCGGTTCAGGCCATGCGCGAAGGTTTAGGCGATAACTTTACTGGAACCTCTAACTGCCTGATTGCCAAAAATTCCGACCTTGCCGCTATTGGCACCAACGCCCATGAACTACCCATGGTTTACTCTGCACTGGCTAAAGATGACGCAACACTCGCGCGGGCGCCCTACGATGTGCTGTCAGACTGGCAAGATGAACACGATGGCAACTTGCGTATTATCCTTCCCGATACCTATGGTACCCAAGGTTTTCTTGATAACGCGCCCGATTGGCTTGCGGGCTGGACAGGCATCCGCGTTGATTCTGGCAACCCGGCCACAGGTGCCGAACGAGCCATCAACTGGTGGAAGTCCCACGGTGAAGACCCACGCGACAAACTTGTGATCTTTAGCGATGGTTTAGACGCAGATAAAATTGTCGAACTTCACAAACAATTCCAAGGCCGCACCCGCGTATCGTTCGGTTGGGGCACGATGCTCACTAACGACTTCAAAGGCCTAACTCCCGGCGACACCCTCGCTCCATTCTCACTTGTTTGTAAGGCCGTATCAGCGAACGGTAATCCAACTGTTAAACTCAGTGACAACCCAAATAAGGCGATGGGGCCAGAAGCGGAAATTCAACGTTATAAACGTGTGTTCGAGGTCGAGGAGCAGGAACGGGTGGAAGTTGTAGTTTAGGTGTCTCACTTCAAATGGGCGTTTAATTCTTTAGGTGTTTTTCCTGAGCATATGGCAAAGCTAAGTGCTCAGGTTTTTTTTACAAAAGTTAAATTAGACGATAAAGCTGAATTGTTGTAGGTCTAGGAATTTATTTTTGAAGGCGCGGCACTGACTACGAAATATCTGATTGGATACTATTTGTTGTTGTTTCGGCTTGTGGTCCTATCAAGCTGGCAGTTGGGGCACCCATGACGTATTTGTCCCATAATGCTTCTTTCTCTTTCATATAAGAAAGTGTTCCATCAGACCTTGGTATCTAACACCTAGAAAAACTATGTATTCAATGGGGTCCAAAGAATTTTGAAGCCAAGAAAGTCATACCTTCAGCGCAAGCCGTCGAAAAGTTTGGAAGGTGTTGAAATGCGTAAAGAATGTCACAGAAGCGCATTTTTTCTTTTGTCTGAACTCAAACCCATGTGTCAGACTGCTGTTGCACTGTCTGATTGGTTCAGCACTTTGGGTTGAAAGGGCTCTTTCAAACGCCATACTAATATAGTCATACATGCGAAGGATGCTGTTGAAAACCACAGTGCCATACTTAACGCATCTGAATAAACTGGCACTAGGTCAGTGGCGGTAGGCTCCATAGCCGCAATGTGTGCAAAAAAGAGTTGTCCCATTACTGCCAAGCCTAGCGCGCCACCTAACTGTTGAAATGATTGAAGCGCTCCTGAGGCAGAACCTGTATCGGTTTCGTTAACTTGGCTCAGAACAGTGTTAAACATCGGCGAAACTGAAGTGCTAAGGCCAAGGCCTGCGATAAGCATGGGGAAGATGAGTGAGACTGAACTGATGTCATCCGAAACTTGCGGTAGCAAAAAGGGAATTATGAGCATAGCCGTCGTCAATAATCCTCCTCCAACACTAATTCGCAAACGGGTCCAACGATTGCCCAGCCGACCCGCTGCGACAGACGCGATGAGGACGCCGATCGAAAAAGGCATTGTCGTCAAACCTGATTGGAGCGGTGTTAACCCATTACCAACCTGAAGAAAAATTGCTAGAACAAGAAAGAAACCTGGAATACCTGCAAAGAGGAGCATTACCAGTACAGTACCGACCATGTAGTTGCGGTTTTTGAATAGTGTCACTGGCAGCAACTGTGCTTTACTTTGCGCTGCGCGTCGTCTCTGCCACCAGATAAAAAGACCCAGCGTTGGAAGACTACTGAGTAACATGCCAAAAATCCACATGGGCCAATCGAGCTGTCGGCCTTCAATTAGAGGGAACAGAACCAACAATACTGTGAGCACTCCCAAGACAATCCCTACACCATCAATCTCAAGACCTTTTTGACCAGGCAATTTCGGTACAAATCGTAAAGCTGCAACGATGGCGATTAGACCAATGGGTAGATTGACTAAAAAAATTGGACGCCAGCCCAAACCATAGACATCGGCGCCAACCAGAAGACCACCCAGCACTGGCCCAGTCACAGTTGCTAGTCCGGCTGATAACCCAAATAGAGAAAATGCTGTGCCACGTTCTTTTGGAGCAAAAAGTGCAGGAACAATTGCAAGGGTTTGCGGCGTCATCATGGCGCCACCAATTCCTTGTAAAGCCCGCGCCCCAATGAGCGCATGGATTGATCCAGCCATGCCACATAATGCAGACGCTGTGGTAAACACACATACACCAAGGATGAACATGCGTCGCCGCCCAACTACATCCCCAAGTCGTCCCGCAGGCAGCAAAAATAAGGCAAAGGTTAAAATGTAAATCGCAACGACCCATTCAATTTGGCTGTCATTTGCATTGAAGGCGTCTTGTAAGGACGGGATAGCCACGTTGACGATGCTAACGTCGATCAGGTTCATAAAACCGGCCATTAAAAGTGCTGTCATTGCAATCCAGCGCCCCTGGAGTGGTGCATCGTTATCTGTGCGGTTCATAAGAAGAGGCCTGACGAAATTTAAGTGACATTAATTACATTATCTAGGTGAACGGTAGGGTTAGTCACGGCCTTAGGCCTGATCGTTTAGTTTTCAAAAGATTAACGGTAAATAGATGACATAAGCTGCATCCAATCCAGCACATCTTTCAAATGCTATAGGTGTTATAAACGGTTGTTTTGTTGTGATGATCTCTGCTTTTTATTTGACGGCTGATTTATCCAACTTTGTTACGTTTGTGGAAACATTGATCGCAATGCGGTGAGCAAAGTCGTTGTCTGGCCAGACAGTATCACATGTAGGACAGCGCCCCGTACGTAAGGATAGACAAGACAAAGTCCATCGGGTGAGTTGTCATGACCAGATTTAGTTGTGATTAGGGTGACAGTGATGTTGTGAATGTCGACTGCCACACAGTTACCAACATCTGGGCCCATGATGAACACTGGCTGCATTACCTCGTGTCCTCCTTGCAGACTTGGCGTGATCATTGGCCCACAACAGTGGGATGCGATGTTTGCAAATGTATCTACAACGACGCTGTGCTTGGTCGTTGTGTCAGTCTTGCTTCCATCAGGCGTAATCCATTTCTGTGCAATTAAAATTCTTAAAAATTCAGGCAAACATTTTGTCAGTGTGCATAAGTCCACTCCAGCAATCAGATGTGACCGTCGCAGTGGACCGCACTGGTTCGGAACTAGCAATTATTTCAATTAAAAAAGAGCAATAGGTTGACCAGAAAATGGCAGAATGTCAGTTTGGCCTAGCTCCGAATGATCTACAGGAACATCATCAGATGACTGACGCCCGATTAGCCGATTTGACCACGCCGTGCCTATTGCTAGATGAAACTAAAATGAAGTGTAATATTAACCGGCTTGCTAACCGTGCTGAAAGCTTCGGTGTTTTGCTGCGACCACATTTAAAAACTACCAAAAGTGTCGAAGCAGCGCGTTATGTCCTAAAGAATGGTAATGGGCCGGCGACCGTGTCAACATTGGCTGAAGCTGAAGCTTTTGCAGCAGCTGGTATCAACGACATCGTTTATGGCGTTGGGATTGGCCTGAACAAACTGGATCGCGTGTTGGATTTACACCGTGCAGGCTGTCGGTTGGTTGTTTTATTGGACAGCGTGGCACAAGCACAGGCTGTCGCGGCGGCATCAAAGGCTGCTGAAATTGCAATCCCGGCTATGATCGAAATTGACAGCGACGGGCATCGCAGTGGGCTTGCTCCCAATGACCCCGAATTGATCGAGATTGGGCGTATATTGCACGAAGACGGTGCTGAACTGCATGGTGTATTATGCCATGCTGGCGACAGTTATTTCGCAGTTGGCCGTGAAGCGCAGTCAATATACGCCGAGGTTGAACGTCTTGCCGTCGTCAATTCCGCAGATGCGTTGCGCGCAGCAGGTCTGCCGTGTCCTGTCGTAAGCGTTGGATCAACACCAACTGCCCATGCCGCCAAGGATTTAACAGGTGTCACGGAAATGCGGGCAGGAGTTTACGTATTCTTTGATCTAGTTATGGCTGGAATCGAGGTTTGTGACGTTGATGATATCGCGTTGTCAGTGCTGACGACTGTGATTGGACACCAAGCAAATAAAGGTTGGGCCTTGGTCGATGCTGGCTGGATGGCAATGTCGCGTGACAGAGGCACTGCTAATCAGACCGTTGATCAAGGATATGGACTTGTGTGCGACGAGGCGGGTCAGCTGTTGGTAGATTTGGTTGTTATACAAGCAAACCAAGAACACGGTATTGTTGCAGTGCGCCCTGGATCTGGCAGGTCCATGCCGGACTTAATGCTCGGCACGCGGTTGCGAATTTTGCCTAACCATGCGTGCGCAACTGCGGCACAGCATCAGCGCTATCACGTTTTGCCAGAACATTTTGGTGCTCCTCTTATGATTTGGGATAGGTTTGCAGGCTGGTGAAACAATACCGTTGACCACAAGAAAGTCATTATAAGCCATATCTAACCAGTTTTAATTTGAACGTGACATTAAATCTTAGATGACCCAGAAGAATTGCGCTTGCCGCGCCGACTTCACTCCCACCGGCAATTATATTAATCCCTTGCGTTGGTCACGAGCGGGCATGGTGCCTTAGCGTTGTTTGCGAAATGTTCTCTGCCCAACTTGATGCTAAATTTTGCCTGGTATTTAAGCTGGTCCGAAACCGTTCGCACCGTGTTTCGACTGCCTTTTAAGGTCACTTGCAAATTTTTTCAGACGTGAGGCGACCACCTACTTTTGGAGCCTCGTGATGCATGTAAGCCTGAAGGGTAAATACATGCCTTAGCTGTAGTCTCAAACAATAAATTAAACATTACGTATGAACATATCTGATAACACGTGTCTGTACTTTTGGCATATCATGAGGGCACGTTATCCATAGATCTGTCTGACAGAGTAAATCGTAAGAAGCTTTTATTTTTACGTGACTTAAATAGGCATAGGGCCAATTCAACCAGTATTAGTTCATCCATGAAAAGAATTGAAAGTTTGACGTTATGCAAGCAGCCGCTGACAAAGCCATAGGGCTTTTACTAATGTTGATCACGATATTAGTAATTTGCGCGGAATGGGGAGTTGCCCTATGGGCTAGTTTGTTGACACCAACAATGATGCTTGGCTTAGTCATAATTTTAACTGTGCAAGTTAGCTTATCGCGCAAAATTTTTGTCGCTGTGGCTGCATTTTTAAGCCTTGCACTCGTTGTGACAAACCCAAACTGGCGCGAAATCATTTTGCAGGGTTCAGCAGCAGCTGCTTTTATAGGGGCGTTCTTTGCCGCACTTTCGACGTTGCGCACAGTTGCTGCGACATCGCCAGCGATTGAACGCGCTGGCGCATTTCTTGCTGGGCAGCGTCCTGGAAAGCGGTACGGTGCATTAACCATTGGCGGACAAGCCTTCGCATTACTTTTAAATTATGGATCAATTCAACTGCTGGGCGCGTTGGCTATGTCTAACGCGAAATCTGAACCAAACGCGGAAATTCGGGGGCACCGTATCCGACGCATGTTGTTGGCAGTTCAGCGCGCGTTCATATCGACTTTGCCATGGTCGCCACTGTCATTTGCAATCGCAATTTCAACAACCGTTATTCCGGATACAAGCTGGACGAAGGTTCTGGTGCCTGGCCTTGTTACTTCGAGTATCGTCGCAGGCATTGGCTGGGCTATGGATAGTATCTTTAAGCCCCGTCTTAGTGTGACACCGGTACGCAGCGATCCGCCCGGAACATTGGCGGTAATGCTGCCTTTAGTCGCACTCTTGGCTAGTCTAATTATTGGGGTCACAGTTTTAAATGCATTAACGGACGTTCGTATAGTTGGCTTGGTCGCGGTGCTTGTTCCAGCAATTTCAATTGTTTGGCTGTTCATTCAACACTGGTCAAAGGCACCCCTTGTTAGCGTTGCCCGTCGCGCCGCCAGATATGTCTTACAAGAATTGCCAACGTACCGTGGAGAGCTAATTTTGCTGATGATGGCGGGATACATAGGCACAGTTGGATCTCAGTTATTGGCACCCGTTGTGGTAAATGCGGGGTTCGACCTCTCGTCTTTGCCGACCTGGCTGGTTTTGGTGTCGTTCGTCTGGATTATTCCAATTGCAGGACAACTTGGCATGAATCCCATTCTAATAGTTACCTTGATCGCTCCGTTAATCCCAAGTGCTGCAAGCCTTGGCGTAGATCCCACTGCCTTGGTTGTGGCGCTTACAGCTGGTTGGGTGATGAGCGCAGCGAGTTCCCCGTTTACAGCTACAACCCTTTTAATCGGATCATTTGCGGGGGTCAGTGCACGACACGTTGGATTAGTTTGGAATGGGGTTTTCACAATTGTGTGCTGTTTTGTGCTGTCCCTATGGGTCTTGATCTACGCGTTTATAAGCTAAAAGCGTTGTTCTAGATTTAGCACTTCAGGTGGTTGCTCCAAGCTTTGATAAGGTAGACTTACCATGACTTGATAAAAGCCAACGGGCTTGGGTGATGTCGATCAATGCTGCTTCAACAGTCAACCTGCCACAAAAGACTTTTACTTTTTTGCGAATAAGGTGTGGGTTGAGCATCCATTGCCAGAGGGGTTTTTGAAAAACTGCTGCGCACAACGTGGCTTTGAACGAAAGCCTGCCTGAATGAGTTGAGACGACAGCTTAAACTCCAAAAGGTAGATGAGTTCGGGACTTAACGATTGATTACGATAATGGCTTTCTTGAGTCTGTATTATTCTGGGTGTTCCTGTTTAGATCAATTGTTACTAGATAATTATTTTCTCATTTCTTTAAACTTCCGTCAGCATGAGAAGCTTTCCTAAAATTAATGGCTTAGATCTGGAAATTTTGCTTAGGGCGGCTGCCTTACTCCTCTACCTTACCACGCAACCTCTTAACCTCTCCTGCTTTCTTCTTTGCATCCACGCGTTTGCGCTTCTGATTAATCGATACACGAGTCTTTACCCGCCGTTTGGGTACAAAAAGTGCTGTACGCACCAGTTCTACAAGCCGTTCCCGCGCGATTTCACGGTTGCGGGCTTGTGACCTTGTGTCCTGCACAAATAAGATTATCGCGCCGTCGCCCGTCCATTTACGTCCCGCTAATCGACGCAGACGTGTCTTTACTGGACCGGTCAACGCAGGGGAACGCGCCGCCTCGAATCGCAATTCAACAGCAGTCGAAACCTTGTTTACATTTTGCCCACCGGGGCCGGACGCGCGTACGAATTGTTCCGTAAGCTCCCAGTCCTCAATTTCGATGGCATCATTAACGCGCAGTCCCATTTGGCCTTATCCCACTTTTATACAAACCAGACAAACCTCTGTTTCAGTTTTCTATGAATTTGATGTGTAGTTTTTGATAATCTCTAGGCCTGTCAAAAACTTCTGTTGCAAAGTAAAAGGGCCGCCATGCAAGCAGGGCGGCCCTTCGAAAGTTCAGGAGGTGTGGCAGGCTATTACTGTCTCACCTATGGTCGTTCACGTCTAAGGTTTGCCCTAGACACAGCCCCCCATAGTAGTCCCATCACACTTCTCCACTATCTTTCTAGACACTGGATCACCTCCTTCCGTTTGTTTCAATTAATGGTATCAAAACACAACTTGTGGTAATCTCCAAAAGAAAAATGACAAAACTTAGTTTGAAAGTGTCATTCGCCCTACAATTAGGCGAAATGGCAACAGAGCAACAAGGGCAATACTGAGTTTCACACCCCAGTCCGCCACAGCCAATGACACCCAAAGTGGTGCGTCCGGCCCTGTAAGCAAGAACGGCACCATGTCCCAAGCCCATGAAATCTCGGCGTCTGCATTTGAGCCAAATGTTATTAAGCCACTAAATGCGATGGTGAAAAATAGAGCTGTATCGATGGTTGATCCGATTAGGGTCGATGCCAGAGGTGCGCGCCACCAAGCGCCGTCGCGTAATCTCTGAAAGATCGCAACGTCGATTAGTTGCGCCACTAAGAATGCGGTTGCAGACCCAATAGCCACACGCAGTGCCACGGCTGGAAATTCAAATCCGTCGCCTTGGATCATAATTTGGCTGCCAACCAATGAACAGACAACACCAACAATAAAGCCCATAAAAACAATGCGTCGTGCTGTAGACGCTCCGTAAACTCTATTCATCACGTCAGTGACAAGAAACGCGAGTGGGTAAGAAAATGCACCCCATGTCAGCAAACCGTCAAGGATCAGGAATTGGACAAGGATGTTAGACGCCACCACAACGATGGCCATGGCGAACACGCCAGGAAGAATTTTATTCATAATATCAATCCGTTTTGACAAGGTAGTCGGACACTTGGCCCCTCAGAATAAAGGACATTGGTCTAATGCAGGGCGGCGTTCTAATTGTCAATCGTTCCGTGTTGCTACTCGTTTAGCGCTACGGCCAAACACTGTCTGGGTAATCGCGCCATAGTTAATGGACCTCGTGGTGTCCTGGGCGTTGCGTTGGGATCAGCAGGCGTTGGGTTTAAAATGTCATTCACCCAAATTTGTGCATCTGCACAGCCGTCACCTGCCGGTGGAGGTGCTTGATTTTCGCATCCGCTGTCCCGGTCAGGGCACCGTAACCGAACATGAAAATGGTAATGATGCCCGTACCATGGCCGAATTCTATTTAACCACGCTCGATCACCGGTCTCCCAATTGCACATCGCAACCTTTGCGCCGGGAAATACGAAAATGCGTGCTGTGCGCGGGTCACTGGCCGCTGCGCGCAGAAGTTGCATATGTTCGTCGGTCCAGCTTGAATTGGTAAAAGCACCGCGATCACGCCGCATGGAAATCGATGATAGGTCTTCACGTTCTTGGCGGGTCAGGTTTAATCGGACGGGTGGTAGCATCCAGATATCTGCGTCCAGCCCAGTTTGATGAGATGCATGGCCAGTCAGCATTGGCCCGCCGCGTGGCTGGCTCATATCGCCAACATAAATTCCATCCCAACCGTCAAGTGTTGCGGCAAAGCGGCTTAGGTCTTGCACATAATCAATCGTCTCGGGCTGCGCCCAATTACGGTTGCGCGACAAACGCATTGCCTGCCAAGTTGTTCCAGTTTCCAACAATTGAACGCCACCCGCCTGACAGCCTCGCGCGTATCCTCCCAACGCTTCGGATCTTTGGTTTGATCCTGATGGAATGTAACCAAACACCTCTTTTGCAACACGAGTGTCTCCTGCGTTTTGCGTCGATACAACTGCGGTGGCAGGGGGTGCTTGGCTGATGTCAGCGTCGCGACAACTAGCGGTGAATGCCAATGCTGCGATTAAAATGCTGGTTTTGACTATGCCGACCATTCGTTCTGATCTCCTTGTGGATTTACCCAACGCAGTAGAAATAGCCCAGTTAAAAACAGAAAGATTACAGGCAAAAAACCAAGTTGGTTGTTGTTAGTCAGATAAGTAAACAGTGTAATGAATGCAGGGGCTAAAAACGCCGTGGCCTTGCCTGACAGTGCAAAAAGTCCAAATGCTTCGGCGGGTCGTTCAGGGTGGGCGTGGCGCACCATCATGGATCGGCTGGCTGAATAGATAGATCCACCTGCCCCACCAATTACGGCGCCGCAGAAATAGAAAACGATGTCTGGAGTTGATGAGCTTTCGGCCAACGGAATGCCAAACATCGTCTCGCGCGACATCCCTATAATAATGATGCTAACCACGATCAGCGCCCAGACTGACACTCGGATCACAGGCTTTGGACCATATTTTTGGTCCGCTAATCCTGCAAGCCATGTGGTGATCGCAGCTGCAACCGCCGCAACAATTCCGAAGATCCCAATATAGATCGTTGACCAATCTAAAACCAATGCGGCATAAACTCCACCGAACGCGTAAAGCGCGTTCAGTGCGTCGCGGTAAAACATTGATCCAATTAGAAAGTTTAGTAGGCTTTTGCGATCTTTTACAGATTTTAGCGTTAGCCATAATTCTTTCGCAACAGACCCTAAATTAGTAGGCTTTCCGCCTAGCTTTGGATCGTCGCGCACCCAAACGAAAAATGGGATCATGAATATCACGAACCAGATCGCATTCATTGGCCCTACAGACCGCGTGCCTTCGCGCATTTCTGGGTCCAAGTTGAACAGTGGGGGGTTCCCCAGCAGCGTTACACCTTGTTCGTTTTCGGCCAGCAGCAGCAGCATCAAAAACAACGCAGTCACGCCGCCCCAATAGCCAAACGCAGCGCCTGATCCGCTGATACGACCAATTTCATTTTTGGTGCCAAGGGTTGGCAGTATCGCATTAGTAAAATTTAAAGCACTTTCCACTGCGATAAAGCCAATATAAAAAATAACCAAAATGCAGATCAAGTTCCCACCATCTGGCGTCAACCCCCATAGCATCGCCATTGCGATCACATAGACAATTGAAAAGAAAGCTATCCACGGCATTTTGCGTCCTGAATTATCAGCAAAAGCTCCAAGGAACGGCGCTGAAAATGCGATAATAAGACCCGCAACTGTTTGCCCACCAGCCCATATACTTTGTGCGCGTGCGTTCGCAGTATCAACATTCAATCCGGAGTTTAGATAATATTCTGCTGCAACCACTGCGAAATACGGACCAAAAATGAATGTTAAACCCAGAGTGTAAAAAGGCTGGCTTGCCCAGTCAAAAGCCATCCAACCCCAAATACGTCTCTTAGATACTTCTGCCATGTATTAGTTCCTTGATCGCTCTTGGCGATAAGACAGGCAAAGCTGCAAGCTGGCAATAGTTTAGGGCTTGTCTGACGTCTGGGGGGCTAATCCTGGTGGCCAAGGTCGCGTTGCTTCGGCGTCGATCCAGTTGCGCACCCAATCTGCAGGTTCAGGGCGCGGTTCTGTGATCCCCATGGCTTTAATTAGTGTATCGGTTGAAACGGCACGGCCCTTTGCGACCACAGCAGTGCGAAACAAAACATGGCTCGCACATTCGCCCGACATTTTAAACATGCCCTGTTCGATATACACGAACCGATCATCCCACGTCGCGATCCGTGTCCGTGTCTCATATTTTTCGAATGGCAGAATGCGACGTCGATATCTTATTGAAGTACCCGCTACTGTTAATCCCCAGCGCTTTTTCTTTAAGAGTGACCAAAGCCCCATGCGGACCGCTGCCTGAAATCGTCCCATTTCATACAGCGTCAAAATACGGCCGTTGTTCATTTCCATAAAAATGTCACAATCCATCAGCCGACATCGATGCTGGCTCACGTGAAGACCAAGGGCGTTCATTGGGGGTAATTTGCGCGCCGAATACAGGTTTAGGCCAAGGCGTAAAAATGGGTACATGCGTCTGTAAGACGATTAAGTGACGTAAACGTCAAGCCATAACGCCACGGAAAGTCATTGCCCTTTAATGCTTGCGTGCTTACCTCTGCATCAATCTATATAATGACCAAACCTAGGAACGCTCCATGCAATCGCTTTTCCAAATCCTGCTGATGATTCTCGATATTGTTCGTTTCTTCATTATTGCGCATTTCATCATGTCGTGGTTGATCCAGTTTCAGGTGCTTAACATTCGCCAGCAGTTCGTTGCACAACTCTGGTACGGTATCAGTCGCTTAGTGGACCCGATTTATGGTCCAATCCGCCGCATCCTGCCCCAAATGGGTGGTATCGACCTTGCCCCGTTGGTTGCACTGCTAGGAATTCAGGCCATTCGTATCGTCCTTTATAATAACGTTGGTTCCTTCGTCTAGAAATAGACTGTGGGGCTTGCCCTAGGCGTTCCCCTGTGATTCTTTGCAGAAAATTGTGCACACCAATAACAGGGTTACGAGTATGAGCGCTGCCACGCTTCTCCGCGATGTTTTTGGCTTTGACGGGTTTCGTCCGGGCCAACAAGAGATCGTTGAGGCTGTGACTGATGGAAAGAACACCCTCGCCATCATGCCAACGGGTGGGGGTAAATCCCTATGTTTCCAATTGCCTGCGTTAGTTCGTGATGGTGTCACCGTCGTCATTTCCCCCCTCATAGCGCTAATGCGCGATCAAGTGCGTGGACTAAAAGAAGCGGGCGTTGTCGCGGGCGCGTTGACTTCAGGCAACACCGAGGAAGAAACTGATGAGGTTTGGCGCAATCTTGAAAATGGCACGTTAAAACTGCTCTACATGGCGCCCGAACGTCTTGCATCTAACGGCGCACTGCGGATGTTGCGTCAAGCGGGCATCTCTATGATTGCTGTTGACGAAGCGCACTGTGTATCTCAATGGGGCCACGATTTTCGCCCTGACTATTTGCGCATAGGCGATTTGCGTCGTGACCTTGATGTGCCACTCGCTGCGTTTACGGCAACTGCCGACGAAGAAACTCGAGCTGAAATTATCGAAAAACTGTTCGATAACCACGCGCCGACGCTTTTTTTGCAGGGTTTTGATCGCCCTAATATTCACCTTGCCTTCGCTGCCAAAGATGGACCCCGAGCGCAGATCATTAACTTTGCAAATGCCCGTAAAGAACAGGCTGGCATCGTCTATTGTGGTACACGGGCCAAAACTGAAACGCTCGCAAAAGCTTTGAGTGACGCTCGCCATTCTGCTTGCCACTATCACGGCGGCATGGACGCCGATGACCGCAGAAACGTTGAACGTCGTTTTCAACAAGAAGATGGACTGATCGTCTGTGCAACCATCGCGTTTGGGATGGGCATCGACAAACCTGACATCCGTTGGGTCGCCCATGCTGATTTGCCCAAATCCATAGAATCCTACTATCAAGAAATTGGTCGCGCCGGACGCGACGGAGCGCCTGCTGAAACCCTCACGCTGTTTGGCCCTGATGATATTCGTTACCGTCGCCAACAAATCGACGAAGGCTTGGCTCCACCAGAACGCCGTGCCGCCGACCATGGTCGCTTAAATGCCCTGCTTGGATTGGCTGAAGCACTGCACTGTCGGCGCCAAAACCTACTTTCATATTTTGGCGAAGACCCCGCACCCTGTGGTCACTGCGACCTATGCGATAAACCTGCCGATGTGTTCGACGGAACGACCCCCGTGCGCATGGCTTTATCCGCTGCATTACGCACCGATGAAAGGTTTGGCGCAGGGCACTTGATCGATATTTTGCTGGGAAATATGACTGAAAAAGTTTCGCAACGTAGCCATGACCAGCTGCCGACTTTTGGAGTTGGAAAAGAATATTCTCGCATTCAATGGCAGGCGATTTTCCGACAGATGATGGGTCACGATTTGATGCGCCCCGACGCAGAACGCCACGGTGCGTTGCGCATGACCCCTAAGGCGCGCCCTATACTGCGCGACGAGGCGACGATTAACCTGCGTCGCGACACCATTAAATCTGCAAAATCTGGTCCTAAGATCAAACAAATGGTGTCAGAGGAAGACGCGCCGCTTTTGTCCGCACTTAAAGCCAAACGCCGCTTCTTTGCAGAACAACTTGGCGGCCCTGCGTACATCGTTTTCAACGATAAATCTCTGATTGAGATGGCAGAAAAACGCCCTAAAACCCTCGATGACATGGCCCGCATTGGTGGAGTCGGCACCAAAAAGCTCGACAGTTATGGCGCTGCATTTCTAGAAG
Source organism: Octadecabacter sp. (assembly GCA_047635635.1). Classification (GTDB taxonomy): domain Bacteria; phylum Pseudomonadota; class Alphaproteobacteria; order Rhodobacterales; family Rhodobacteraceae; genus Octadecabacter. The sequence goes on from JBLILC010000046.1 coordinate 17,802, forward strand.
TTATTAATGGTGAGAGCGCAACGCCTCACCCTCAACGGCAAAAACTTGCTGGACGAAACGAAGGCTCAATCTATGATCGTCTGCTCGAAACGCAGGCTCTTTTGTCGCGTGGTCCCAGTGGCACTGATAAACCCATGTCCTGTTCTGCTGCCCAACTCGCCAAAGTTGCCAGTCAAAAGCCGCGCGATGAAGCCGCCATTGCCCGCCTTTTGGGAGAACGTGGAGCAGACCGTTTTGGGGCAGCATTCCTCAACATTCTGCGCGATGCCTAGTTGTGGCAAGATGCACACCAGGTACACAAGCTATGTAATACGTTTATATGCGATGTGTCAGTTACCAGTAAGGTAAGATTCCTTAAATTTGCTTCGCGCCTGATTTACCTTATCTTAGAATTCAATTCCCACGCGTACAGGAGAAAACACTCATGCTGACCGTCATTTCGCCTGCTAAGGCCCTCAACTGGGACCCTGTGGATATTGTAGGGACGCAACCCGCGTTTCAAGATGAAGCAATCCGGCTGGCCAAAACGTCTCGCAATCTGACTTTGGCTGAATTAAAAAACTTGATGTCGATCTCTGATGATCTGGCGCGCCTCAACCGTGATCGTTTTGTTGCGTTTGAAGACGTGCCCAGTGTCGATCGCATTAGACCTGCAGCGCTTGCGTTTAATGGCGACACATATCATGGACTTGAGGCTAAGACCCTTAGCGACGATGACATGGCCTATGGTCAAGATCACCTGCGGATTCTATCCGGTCTTTATGGGATTTTACGACCGCTTGATGGAATCCAACCATACAGGCTGGAGATGGGTAGCCGCCTAAAAACACAACGTGGAAAATCGCTTTATGACTATTGGGGCACTACGATTTCAGAAGCTCTGAATGTACAGGCCGACAAAATGGGCATTAACACACTAGTTAATTGTGCATCACAGGAATACTTCGGTGCAGTAGAACCTAAGGCATTGAAACTAAAAGTTATCACACCTGTTTTCATGGAAGTAAAAGATGATCGTCCACGTATCGTCAGCTTCTTCGCCAAACGCGCGCGTGGTGCAATGGCCCGGCACATCATCGAAAACCGTGTCATGACACCGCAAGGTCTTAACGAGTTCACCTCAGGTGGTTATGCTTTCGATCCTGACACCTCAACTGACGAAAGACCCGTTTTTTTGCGTAATTATCCTGATCCTAAAAAATAAATGTGGTGATCTAAATTCGCTCGATGGCTAATGCGATCCCCTGACCACCGCCGATACACATCGTAATTAGTGCGCGTTTTTTACCCGTTCTTTCAAGTTCATACATAGCTTTTACTGTTATGATAGCACCGGTGGCACCAACTGGATGGCCTAGCGCAATCGCGCCGCCGTTAGGGTTCACGCACGAAGGATCTAGCATTAGTTCTTGTGAAACAGCCAAAACCTGTGACGCGAACGCCTCGTTGCTTTCGATCACATCAAAATCATCAGC
>JBLILC010000047.1:0-18736 GCA_047635635.1 Octadecabacter sp.
CATTGGGGCGATTCAGCGTAATCAGCGCTACGCCGTCAGCAATTTCAACAATGATAGTTTCGTAGGCCATTTGGGGCTGCTCCGCACTCGTTCATGAGCCTCAACGGTTACCAAAGCGTGGCGCGAGGGCAAGCTATCTTTGACATTTGGGACAATAGAAAGTTGATCGGCCAGATTGCACGATGCGAGTAATCGATCCGCTACACTCGAGTGTTTGGCAAGAAAGTCCTTCGCGGCCGTAAGCCTGAAACGTTTTTTGAAAATAGCCAAGTTCGCCGTCAGCTTGACGATAATCCTTAAGCGACGAACCACCTGCGGCGATGGCTTCGGTCAGGACATCGCGCACGATCGGGACAAGAGACGCAACACATTTTTTCGACAAATCTTTCGCTTTTTGCGTTGGGTCGATCTGGGCTCGAAACAGGGTTTCACAAACATAAATATTGCCCAAACCTGCAACAACATGTTGATCAAGAAGTGCCGTCTTAATCGGTGTGTTGCGCGTGGCAAGCGCCTTGACCAGGTAGGTTTCGTCAAATGTGTTGCCCAATGGTTCAGGTCCGATAGGCTTGATTAGCCAGTGGTTATCCAGTTGCGCCGTCTGCGCCAGATCCATCGCGCCGAACCGTCGCGCATCGTTGAATGTCACGCGAGCGCCGTTTGCCATGTGAAAAACCACATGATCGTGTTTTGCAGGCACAGGATGGTCGTGGTGGAATTGACCCAGTGGATCACCCGATACGGTCATGCGCCCTGACATCCCGAGGTGGATGATCAGCGTTTCGCCGCTGTCCAGATCCGCGAGGACATATTTGGAACGACGACGCAGCGAGATAACTTTCGCGCCAGTCAATCGATTCGCCATATTTTCAGGGAACGGCCAACGCAAATCAGCGCGGTTTACGTCAGCGCGTGCGATGACGTGACCTTCCATCGACGGGATAAGCCCACGCCGTACAGTTTCGACTTCTGGTAATTCGGGCATATGCCGTCGCCCCTTGCGCTGATTTGGCTGTTTGTATCTGAACGTAGGACGCTATAACTGCAAACTAAGCTGCGCAAGGTGCCAAAATATGACGGATGATCGAACAACCCACTTCGGATTCGAAACCGTGCCGGAAGGTGACAAAGCGGGATTGGTACGTGGCGTATTTTCAAGCGTCGCCAGCAAATATGATGTGATGAACGACGCTATGAGTCTTGGCATCCACCGCATCTGGAAAGACGCTATGATGGATTGGCTCGCTCCACATCAAGGACAAAATCTGTTGGATGTGGCGGGTGGCACAGGTGACGTGGCGTTTCGGTTCCTGAAACGGGCTAAAGTTGGTCATGCGACGGTGCTGGACCTTACTGAACAAATGTTGATTGAAGGCCGCAAGCGGGCTGAGGCATCACAACTGGAAAATTCACTCGACTGGATTGTAGGTGACGCAATGGCGTTGCCGTTTGAAGACAACACATTTGAAGTTTATACAATCAGCTTTGGGATCCGTAACGTCACTCGCCCACAAGAAGCGTTGAATGAAGCCTATCGCGTGTTGAAACCTGGTGGGCGTCTAATGGTGTTGGAATTCAACCAAATTCCTAATGCTATGCTACAAAAGCTGTATGATGCCTATTCGTTTAACGCGATCCCTGCCATGGGCAAATTAATTACGGGCGATCGGGACAGCTATCAATATCTTGTCGAATCTATTCGTAAATTTCCAGATCAGGACATATTCCTTAACATGGTCAAGGATGCAGGTTTCGACAACGCTAAATTCCGGAATCTAAGTCTTGGGATCGCGTGTTTGCATTCCGGCTGGAAGCTTTAATATGCGTGGCCCACACAATATTTGGCGGTTAATCCGCACCGGTGCAACACTGGAACGAACCGGTGCAATGACAGTAATTCTAGATGCTGCAGAAGCCCCTAAAGTGGTTCGGATAGCTATGCGTTGCCTGGTTAAGCCGTTTCAATGGCTTGGGTTTAAAGGTGATGTGACCCTGCCACCCCTAACGCGAGCCCTACAGGCACTAGGCCCAGCGTACATCAAATTCGGTCAGGTTTTATCAACACGGCCAGACGTAGTTGGTGCCGAACTGGCCGTACAATTACGGGTTTTGCAAGACCAATTACCACCTTTCCCTATACAGGTTGCCAAAGCCGAAGTCGAAAAGGAATTAGGCGTTTCAATTGATTCGGTATTCAGCGAATTTTCAGACCCTGTGGCAGCGGCGTCCATTGCGCAGGTACACAAAGCTCGGTTGGTGTCGGATGGCGAATTCGTCGCCGTGAAAGTATTGCGTCCTGGAATTGAAAGGGCATTTCAAAAAGACATTGATGCATTTTATTTAGCTGCATGGGTGTTTGACAGGTTTTCGCCTTCATCGCGTCGATTGCGACCGCTGGATGTGATCGAACATTTTGAAGGCGTCGTTTTGAGTGAGCTGGACCTGCGCCTTGAGAGTGCGTCTGCGTCTGAATTTGCGGACAACACAGCGAAAGATAAAGGTTTCACATTGCCACGCGTGCGGTGGGGTCTCTCAGCGCGCCGCGTTATGACGTTGGATTGGGCCGAAGGAATTAATGCCGCAGACGTAGATGCCATTGCAGACGCGGGTCATGACCTGACAGAATTGTCGAGCCGCGTGATTCAATTATTCCTGAACCACGCTTTACGTGACGGATTTTTCCACGCGGACATGCATCATGGAAATTTAAAGATTGCACCAAACGGCGATATTATAGCTTATGATTTTGGGATCATGGGACATTTAGATGTATACACACGACGTGTTTATGCCGAGATCTTGTTTGGATTTATCCGGCGCGATTACACTCGTGTCGCTGAAGTTCATTTTGAAGCTGGATATGTACCACCAGACCGTGATGTAGACGAATTTGCGCGCGCACTTCGTGCCGTTGGCGAACCAATCTTTGGAATGAACGCTGAGCAAATTTCGATGGCACGGTTACTGTCTTATTTGTTTGAAGTGACAGAGCGTTTTGGCATGGAAACACGAACCGAACTAATCCTACTACAACGCACTATGGTTGTAGTTGAAGGCGTTGCGCGCACATTCGATCACCGCATGAATATATGGGATGCGGCCAAACCTGTGGTCGAAGATTACATCAAAGACAGTATTGGGCCGCGCGCGATTGCACGTGATTTAGCCAAGACAGCCCGCGTTCTGGCAAGGTTTGGACCGCGACTGCCTGCCTTGGCTGAGGCCGCGTTAATTAGGCTCGGCGAAGAACCTGCGACTTCACCACGCATTAGTTACTGGCCTGCGATTGGGTGGACCATGTTAGGTGCGGGAGCAGCTACCGCAGCGGCCATTGCAGTGTCAGTTTTTAGCTGAAATAGTTTTATGACTGAGTTTGTGCTGGCGTTAGCCCCAGAAATTGTAGGTTTTAGTACTATAAATGGATAAACTGTCCACTAGGTAAAGCCTCTTTTCTTGTTGGCATTTTACCAAATACATCCGTGCAAACCTTTTCATAGTAATGCTTGGGGTAGCACAAACCCCAAAGGCGTCGCCAAACAGTCTGAAAAAACTGGGTCAGCAATGTCCAGTTCAACTTCGACCATCAGCAAGCTTATCGCCTCTATGCGGATGATATTTTCTGCATACCGTTTGCCACGAGGCAGGTGGGGTTGATCACTCTTCAGGCGTTCCTTGGACTTATCAAAAGCGACATTTTCGGCGTCCATTACTTGGCCATCGTAGGATTGCGTAATTTGAATTCTGCGATTATCGGCGTTTTGCGCTCCCAGCTTGTCACCAATTGAGGCATAAGAATTGAACCATTCGGATCATCCCACCGATTGCGCGCAATCAATGTGTCAAACACGTTCTAATGCGCACGCGCACCTGACGTCTAAATACCGATTACCGAATCCATGGTTTCCCACAAATCATCAACGGCGTGCGCAACATACGGCCTTTCCTAGGCCATTCTAACAGAGGGTATCCCAATAACGACCATCACTCCCAATGGCATCGTTTTAAACATAAACACTAAATCCTTTGCTGGAGTTAGTTTTGATTTAGTCTTTATTTTGCAGCTCGACCCAACACGTTGGCTGCGTCAAAGCTGTAATCACGTCCGTTTAATAACGATGGTATCTGGCGACGCGCAGCGCTCACTTCGTCCATATTCAAATCAACCGTAGTAATGCTAGCTGGGTTAGTTCCCATATCTGCCAGCACCTCACCCCATGGGTTCACAACCATCGAATGGCCATAGGTCTTGCGCCCATCATCGTGGTCACCAACCTGCGCCGACGCGATAATAAACGCGCCATTTTCAATAGCACGGGCACGCAAAAGAACTTCCCAATGAGCGCGGCCTGTTGAAACCGTAAAGGCTGACGGAATAAACATCATCGTCGCCCCCAATTGAGCATAATCACGAAATAACTGCGGAAAACGCAGGTCATAACAGATTGCCATACCTGCTGGCCCCCATGGCGTCGCCGCCATCACTGCATTTGTGCCAGGGTCATAGCGGCGGGACTCCCCAGTTGGTGACTTGCCATCCAGACAAATGTCGAACAAATGGATTTTATCATATCCTGCAACAATATCACCGGCAGGGTTAATCATGTCAGCATGATTCAAAAACTTAGCGCCATCAGGTCCTTTGACAGGAGTCGATCCAGTTTGAATCCACAAACCATAATTCGCCGCAGCGTTGCGACATTCTTTGATAAAAGGATCGTCAGCGTGATCCACCACTTGGTTCAGCGCATCTGCACGGTCCTTGTTTACCAAACCCGCGGCTTCAGGCAAAGCCAGCATATCTGCGCCTGCATCTGCAGCCTGTTTCGCAGCGGTTTGCAGAAACGCAATATTGCCAGCGTGGCGGTTGGTCGAAGTCATCTGGGCAAGGCTAAGGCGCAATATTGCTGTCATTTAAGACCCCTCCCATTGGGTAAAACAAGATATCTCGTTTAGAATGGCAGCGGAATAGCAAAAGAAAAGTAGAAGTTTCAGATATAGTCATATTTATTAATACGATAAAAAACATAGATACCTGGCGCCTACCCGCTCTGAAGGCACTGCGCGCTAAAAGCCATCCATCTGACTGGTTCAGTAACACAGGCGGCTAAACAATTGCGTATGTCACATTCCATCATAAGCCATCAGGTGCGCGTACTTGACGATTGGTCCGCAACTGCATTTTTTTCCCACAGACGATGCACAACTATCTTGAATGAGACTGGGCTTAGTCAAGCGATCACAGCCAATCGCGCCTTTGACGAAGTGCGACACAAGACTGATCACCTGCACCGGGTCACCCCTATCACCATCGCAACTGTGCCCTTGGTCGCGAACGAAGTGATCATGCGCCATTTGCCGTGCCTCACTTTAATAGGACCGCATATTCGCTTGCACGTCTCGCTGGTGCTGCAGGCAACCTCAATCAAGAACTCTATCGCAAAGCTTAGGCTCACGGGCTGGCTTGTCACGATATTTTAGATGTCCTTCTTTAGATTTTGAACAGATACCAGAGCATGAAAGTTAACTTTAAAGACTGCCAGTAGCAAAAAATCTGTGATCCACTATACTGTAATTTTTATGACCAAGATGCAGTTTGGTACCATGATTTAGAAAAAATATGGCAAAATCCCACACGTTTTCATTTACTCTAACAAATAAAGCACCATTATTTTTACTTATCCTGTGAAACTAAATCCATTCTATTTGCTAAAGCAGAAATCAATCTGTGCAAAAGAACTGTCAGCACTGCCAAGGCAATTAAGCTAGCAAACATAAGATCGATTTTAGCCCTGCCGTTTGCCAACAGCATTAAATACCCAAGTCCACGTGACGAGCCAACCCATTCACCGATAACTGCACCGATTGGCGCATAGACTGCTGCAAGCTTCAGCCCCGATGCCAAAGATGGCAGTGCGTGCGGAATTTTGATGCGCACCATAATCTGGGCTTTGCTTGCCCCCATTGTTTTTGCCAAATCCAATAATGCAGGCGTGACACGCATCAGCCCATCATAGAACGACGACGTAACTGGGAAATAGATAATCAACACGGCCATCACGATTTTGGAGGCCATTCCATAGCCAAACCAAAGCGTCAGAATTGGTGCCAACGCAAAGACAGGCACAGCTTGAGTAAAAACCAGTAACGGCATCATCATACGGGCCATTTTTGGTGACGCAGCAAGCTGAATGGCGGTCAGCGAGCCTAAAATAGCCCCGATTAAAAGTCCCAAAATAACTTCAGTACCGGTAACCACGGCATGCTCTGCAATCAGGGCGCGGTTCTCAAACCCTGTCGTGGCAACCCGCCATGGGCTGGGCAATATAAAATGTGGCGCATCTGTGATCCAGATGACCGCTTGCCACAATCCAAGGCCAATCAGCGTTGCGTAAAGCGGATATTGCAATCTCCTCACTTTACCGCCCTCAAATATGAAAGCAAAGCAGCTTGGGCATGAAGTGTATGTGGATCATCAGTCTGTCGCACAGGTGCTGCACGCGGCACATCCCAAGGTTCAATCCCTGTTGGTGTTAACAGCGAGATGTTGTGTCCAAGGCGGCAAGCCTCTGCAGGGTCGTGGGTGACGAGCAGTACTGTTCTTCCGATCAGGACATCTGCGGTTAAATCCTGCATATCTGCACGAGTACCGGCATCAAGGGCTGAAAACGGCTCATCTAGCAATACGATGGGGCGATCTTCCATCAGGGCACGCGCAAGAGCCGCACGTTGCCGCATCCCGCCTGATAACGCTGCAGGTTTTTTCGCACAGTGGTCAGTTAATCCGACCCGCTCGATCATTGCATCCGCCTTTGCCAGATCAGGCGCTTCTCCCCGCAACCGCGCGCCTAGGACTACGTTTTCACGCAGATTAAGCCACGGCAGCAGCAAGTCAGATTGAGCCATATAACTGGCGCGTCCGTCAATTGGCAGAGCGTCGTCAGCACAGACCACACCGTCAAATTGCCCCGCTGTTTCAAGCCCTAAAATTAGCCGTAGGATCGTAGACTTTCCGACACCAGATCGGCCCAGCAGACATGTCCACTGGCCCGCTGGTATATGCAATGTCACAGCTTCAAATAACGCATGATGTTCAATGCAATAACTGCCTTGCAGAGTAATATTTGGCGCATATGTCACGTCCCGCGCAAGCCCATGTCCCAGAAGCCAACCTCCAGTTCTGTCGCCGTAGTAAAGCGAGTTTGCAGGTGTGCCCAGCGTGGCGTACTTTGAAAGTCTGGTCCAAGCCTTCGGATCACGGCAACATCAAACATCTGGCCAACTGACGTCATTGCCTGCTGATATTCACCATCACTGTAGGTCGCAATCCAATCAGCATAGGCTGTTTTTGTCGTGGACGTTCCTGCTAAACGGTGGCCAATTTCTCCATAGCCAAAGCAACATGGTGCTAAAGCTGCGATTAAGTCCAGAAAGTCACCTTGCAGGCCGGCGTCCATGACGTAGCGGGTATAGGCAAGGTTTGCGGTTTCCTCTTTGGCCGCAAACAGGGTCACTTCATCGATACCAACTGCTGCACATGTTTTGATGTGCATTGCCATTTCGTGATTGACGAGTGCGTCGACTGTGCTGGCACAGACTTTCATTTCATCAAGCGTCTCGGCCTTGACCACACCCAATGACCAAGCTCGGGCAAAATGGACAAGGAACACGTAATCTTGCACCAAATAGTGCAAAAATGCTGTCCGCGACAGGCTTCCATCACCAATACCCGTGACAAAGGGATGGTGAGTGTAGGCTGCCCATTCATCTGGGCAGCCATCACGTAATGTCGAAAAGGCCCGACCATAGTCAGGCATGCTCATGGGGCCGTCACATCGGTGGTGATAGTTGAGACTTCGTTGATGCTTGGGATTAATCCAGCGTCATGCAAAAACATCTCAAAGTGAGCATAGCGTCCAACATCCATCGCAGTTGGGCGAAGTGCAAAGCGTGGAATCGTATCAATCCATGCAAGTCTGTTTAATTCATCTTGGAGTTCAAGGGATGTAGCTGCGAAAACGTCCCAGCTATCTTGGGGGTGATTTACAATGTATTGTGTCGCTTTTTCAGTTGCAGCCAGAAACCGTGCAATCATATCACGGTCCATTGTGTTTGAATTGGCGACATAAATCAGTTCATCGTAAGACGGCAGTCCTTCTTCTTCAACATAGAAGCAACGCCCTGGGACCCCCTCAATATCCATCTGGTTCAACTCAAAATTGCGAAAGGCACCGATCACAGCGTCGACTTGTCCTGACATGAGCGACGGTGACAGAGACCAATTCACATTGACGAGTTCAACATCATCAAGAGTCAGGCCATGGGTGCGCAAAACTGCGCCCAATACGGCTTCTTCAACGCCGCCGACAGAAAACCCAACCTTGCGGCCCGCAAGATCAGCGGGCGAACTAATTGGACCGTCTTCCAGCACCAACAAACAGTTGAGTGGCGTGGCAACAAGCGTACCAACACGCTGTAATGGTAGCCCTTCATGGATCTGAAGGTGCAGTTGTGGTTGATACGAGATTGCCAGATCAACCTGACCTGCAGCAACCATTTTAGGGGGCGTAGACGGATCTGCTGGAGCGATGATTTCTACCTCAAGATCAGCGTCAGCAAAGTACCCTTTTTCTTGCGCAATAATGATGGGACCATGATCAGGATTGATAAACCAATCCAACATCAAGGTCATCTGATCTTGTGCTACGAGTGGCGATGCAAACAGGGTCAGAGCGGTGGTCAAAGATGTCAGTTTCATATTTTAACTTTCTTTTGCTATGGAGATTTGCAAAGTGGTGAATGGGGTCGCAGCCTGATCCAACGTACAGTTGGTCAGCTTGAAGGAATTCTGCAGCGACATGAGTTTTTGGGGTGCCAATTGCATCGGGCAGGTTGAGTCCTTGTGCAATTTGAGCACCTATCGTGACTAATAAAATACAGCTCGTTCCATGAGTATTTTTAGAGGAGACTTCGGGTGAATTGAACCAATTCGCACCAATGTTTGTGATCAAAACGTTAGGGTTTTCATCCGCATCTAGATGACCACCTTTCATCAACACGGCCCTCAGTCCCAGCGCGCAAAGCGCACGACCATTTGCTGATTTCTCCTCATTTGTGATCGCTTGAGGCAGGCCTAACAGGTGTACTGCCTCTGATATTGTTAAGGTTGAAATAATGGCTAGTGGCTGCAATGCATCATATACTGTCGCAATGGCCGCATCCGAGGATAGCAGTGCGCCAACTTTGGCAACTATAACCCAGTCCAAGATGATGGATGCGCCGATTTCACGCCACAGAACATCAGCAACCACCTGCGTGATATCAGCGTTTGCAATGATGCTGACCATCTCTTCGTTTACGTGGAAGTCAGAAGACAGGGTATTAATCTGATCCACTGCAAATGATATAAGAACTAAGTTTATACCACTTACACGTTGGGTATTCTGGATTGTGAGCGCATTAATAGCAGCCATTGGATGGGCGCAATTGGTCGGTATCGCTTTGATACCTGCTTGAATGCTCACCCCAACAAGCGGGTTCGATCCAACCACTGAAAGAACGTCTTGGATCATCAAAGACCTACTGACTTTGATGAAAGGAATTTAGCTGCTGCCGCGCGTGGATCAGCTTGTCCACAAATGGCAGAGACGACAGACAGACCATCCGCTCCCGCCAACATCACATCATTTACATGGCTTGCATTCAGGCCACCAATCGCCACCGTCGGAAGGTCAGTCCCCGAGACGAGCGTGGCCAGTCCCGTTATACCGACAGGACACTCATGGTCGGATTTAGTGCCGGTCGCAAAAACGGGGCCAAGCCCAAGATAATCGATAGGTGCATTACACGCGGCCACTACCGTTTGCGGTGTTTCGCATGAAAGCCCTAAAATTCGAGTTGGTCCCAACAAAGCGCGCGCGCGCTGCGGTGACCCGTCACTTTGGCCAATATGCGCACCATCGGCACCCGATAAAATAGTAGCCTCAAGATCATCATTTATGATCAACATAACCCCAGTGCCATGCAGTGCGTCCTTCAGGGCACGGCCCAACTCGATACGCTGCGATGTAGTGGCATGTTTGTCGCGCAATTGTACCATACTGACGCCACCCGCCACAGCACGGTGAACGGTTTCGACAACTCCCAGCTTAGCGCACAATATTGGGTCAGTAATCAGATACAACCGAAGGGACTCGCGTATCAAAGCCATTGAACATTAGCATCACTAGCAAGATCCACAGGTTTTATCTGAGATAAGGCGTCCAAAAACGCGACTTGGAAACTACCCGGACCGTTGGCAGTTTGGGCCGCTCGCGTGCCTGCTTCTGCGAACATGGCAAGAGCTGTAACAGTCGCCTCCAGCGGTGGTGCCACAGCAACAAATGCACCCATCAGCGCTGTCAGCGAACACCCCATTGCTGTGATCATTGGCATGATATCAGAACCACCGGATATGCGCGCAGCGCGCGTACCATCAGTGACAAAATCGACCTGACCCGTGATTGCGACAACGCATTCATGCGTTAGTGCCAACGCTGTAGCCACACTTTCGGCATCAGATACGCTATCACCACTGTCTGCCCCTTTGCCTGCGGTCGCAGCACCGCTTAGTGCCAAAATTTCTGATGCATTCCCACGAACGATCGTAGGGCCACGCGCAATCAAATCTTGTACAACTTTACTGCGATAGGGTGTTGCAAAATGCGCAACAGGATCCAAGACCCACGGTGTATCCGATGCTGTGGCTGCATCTGCCGCTTTTTGCATCGCAGCTACCCATGATGGAGACAAAGTGCCAATATTGATCGTTAAAGCGCCACTGATGGGCACGAAGTCTGCAACTTCTGCTTCTGCGTGAACCATAGCTGGCGAAGCACCAACGGCGAGAACAACATTGGCAGCGATATTCATCGCCACATAATTTGTGATACAATGCACCAACGGTGTCTGGGTCTGGACGGCAGCGAGTATTTGGTCTGCTTTCACGGTCATTTCTCCGACCAGCGAAAAAAGGCAGACCGCAACGTTGCGACTTTTCCCTCCCTCCGCCAGCATTATCTGGTTCAGGTTCAAAGGGTACATCTCAGCCATTAGGCGCCCCCGGTTATTAATAACTAGGTCACGCCGATTAGATCGTCAACCGGTCGGGTGTCTGCCAAAGATTAAATTGGCATGATTGAAAATTTGGGTGTCCAATTTCATGCTCGGAATGATCACTTCGTGATTCACAGACAGAAGTGGGCGGATAAAATGAGTAATTCTTATTGGATAAGTAAAGACCCGATGAATTGGCTTGAACCTTAATTTCAAAAAAAATGCAGCCTTGCACGCTTAGAAAATCGCCACGTCTGAACAGGTTTATTTTAATTGTCATGGCTTTTAGGCGCTCAAAAGGTACTGACAGTTTTATGCCACCTCCAACACCAGATATTTTTTGACGAAAGAGCCATCATTTACTCCACAATCCAAAAGACACCGAATGAATGGCCGATCTGCAAAAAAACCAAAACAGTGTGGATTATGCAAAATTTCAATAAATCACCTGAAATAGCCCACAACTCAACTGGTCTTGTGGGGTCGAAAACCACGCGGCCCTTGCACTTTAGTGAGGCAAGGGCGAAACTTAGGGCTTCATATTCAAGGATACCATCATGACTTTTAAACCAGCCAAATGGCCACGCAAGCTTCGGTCACAAGAATGGTTCGGTGGCACTGGCAAAGATGCAATCTATCACCGTAGCTGGATGAAGAATCAGGGCTATCCAGACGATTTGTTCGACGGGCGCCCTGTCATCGGCATCTGCAATACGTGGTCTGATCTGACACCGTGCAATGGGCATTTGCGCGAATTAGCTGACAAAGTAAAAAATGGCATTTGGGAAGCAGGCGGTTTTCCAGTTGAGTTTCCCGTTTTCAGTCCTTCCGAATCTGCACTGCGCCCCACAGCAATGATGTTTCGTAATCTCTGTGCAATGGACGTCGAAGAGGCCCTGCGCGGCAAGCCAATTGACGGTGTTGTGCTGATGGCGGGCTGCGACAAGACAACGCCCGCACTTTTGATGGGTGCAGCGTCTGTCGATCTGCCTGCCATCGTTGTGTCCGGTGGGCCGATGTTGAATGGCTACTTTAAGGGTGAGCGCGTCGGGTCTGGTACGCATATCCGCAAGTTTAACGAAGCCGTCAAAGCTGGTGAAATGACTCAAGAAGAATTCGTTAACGCCGAAGCATCCATGTCGCGCAGTGCGGGTGGCTGCAACACGATGGGCACAGCCAGTACGATGGCCAGCATGGCAGAGGCGTTAGGGATGGCACTATCGGGCAACGCCGCGATCCCAGCCGTGGACAGCCGCCGCCGTATGATGAGCCAGCTTACTGGGCGGCGCATTGTCCAGATGGTCAAAGATGATCTGAAACCATCTGATATCATGACGAAAGACGCATTTGAGAATGCGATCCGCACTAATGGTGCAATTGGGGGATCGACCAATGCAGTGATCCATCTTCAGGCGCTGGCGGGTCGATGCGAGGTTCCGTTATCATTGGAAGATTGGGACCGCTGCGGCAAGGATGTACCAACTATAGTAAATTTATTGCCATCGGGAAAATGGTTAATGGAAGAATTTTTTTATGCCGGGGGCCTGCCCGTCGTAATCAAACGGTTGGGTGAGATGGGAATGCTGCATAAAGATGCGGTGACCGTCAGTGGTGGATCTATTTGGGATGAAGTTAAGGACGTTCAGAACTGGAACGAAGATGTGATTGTACCCACCGAAAAGGCGCTGCGTAAATCAGGCGGTATCGCTGTGCTACGCGGTAACTTGACCCCGAATGGTGCAATTCTAAAACCTTCTGCTGCGTCGTCTAATTTAATGGTGCATCGGGGTCGTGCGGTCGTGTTTGAAGACATTGATGACTACAAAGCGCGAGTTGATCTTGATGATCTAGATATTGATGAAACCTGCGTGATGGTGCTTAAAAACTGTGGTCCAAAGGGGTATCCAGGTATGGCGGAAGTTGGGGATATGGCTTTGCCCGCTAAGCTTTTGAAGGCGGGTGTACGCGATATGGTACGCATTTCCGACGCACGAATGTCCGGCACAGCCTATGGCACGGTCGTGTTGCATGTCGCACCTGAGGCTGCGGCCGGTGGTCCTTTGGCAGTCGTTCAAAACGGGGATATGATTGAACTTGATGTTCCGTCACGCCGCTTACACCTGGATATTTCTGACGATGAACTGGCAGTGCGTTTGGCACAATGGATACCACTGGTCCCACGCCCTACAGGTGGATATGCACAGCTTTACCACGAAAAAGTTAACCGCGCGGATGAGGGTGCAGATTTTGATTTTCTTGTCGGTCGTCGTGGCAATGCAGTCGCACGGGAATCCCATTAATGGCTGAAAAAATCAAAGTTGCGCTGGTCGGAATTGGCAAAATTGCAGTTGACCAACATGTCCCAGCAATTGCTGCGTCCGATGACTGGCAACTCGCTGCCACTGTCAGCCGATCTGGGACTATAGAGGGTGTGCCTGCGTACACAGATATAAATACTATGTTGGAGGATAGACCTGAAATAGGGGTTGTGAGCCTGTGCCTGCCGCCAGTGCCTCGATTTGCATATGCAGCTGCGTGTTTACGGGCTGGTCGGCATGTGATGCTCGAAAAACCCCCTGGTGCGACGCTGGCTGAGGTTTATGCCCTAAAAGCGCTGGCTCGTGATGCAGGCCAGACTTTGTTTGCGACGTGGCATAGTCGCATGGCGAAAGGTGTTCCAGCAGCAAAAGCAGCGCTTGTCGGTAAGAACATTGAAAGTGGTCACATAAACTGGAAAGAGAATGTCCGCCAATGGCATCCTTATCAAGATTGGGTGTTTGAGCCTGGAGGCATGGGCGTGCTTGATCCTGGAGTCAACGCGCTGTCAATCCTTACTGAAGTTTTGCCTACGGCTATTCACCTTAAGAGCGCAACATTGCACATCCCTGCCAATCGCCAGACCCCTGTTCAGGCTGATATGGTGTTTTTAAACGGGATTACTGCATCATTTGACTGGCTTAAAGAAGGCCCAGAAATCTGGGAACAACGCTTTAGCGCAACGGATGGCACGACAGTAGAACTTTTTGAGGGCGGCAATCGATGCATTGTTGATGGAAAGGAACAGCCATTGACGGAGCTCGGGGAATATCCTGGTCTATACGCCCAGATGTCGCTTCTTGTTAGAACCGGGAAATCTGACGTAGATTTGTCGCCAATGGTGCATGTGTCTGACATCATGGCCCTCGCCCACCGCGAAACTGCGCCCATATTTGAGTGGTAGTCATGAAAATCAAAATGTCTGGCACTTCGCGAACAAAGGTTCTTTAAAATGCAATAAGTTTTGATGTCATTCTATGTAATTTGCACTAATTTTAATAGTCACGTGTGCATTACTCATAGGAACGACCCAAATGTCCAACCAAGAATTAGATTATGACCTTTTCATCATCGGTGGTGGCATTAATGGCTGCGGCATTGCCCGTGATGCCTCAGGGCGGGGCCTGAAGGTTGGACTGGCTGAGATGAATGATCTCGCCTCAGCAACTTCCAGTGCATCTACAAAACTATTTCACGGCGGCCTGCGCTATCTTGAATACTTTGAAATCAGACTGGTCCGTGAGGCTTTGATCGAACGCGAAACACTGCTGCGCGCCATGCCGCATATTAGCTGGCCAATGCGATTTGTACTGCCCTATCACAAGGACATGCGGTTTGAAGGTTCGACGCCAACATCCAAAATTCTGAATATTGTAATGCCGTGGATGAAGGGCCGTCGTCCTGCATGGCTGATCAGACTTGGCCTGTTGATGTATGATAACCTAGGGGGGCGCAAAATCTTACCTGGCACAACGACTGTCGATTTGCGAACTGCTCCCGAAGGCGAAGGGATCAAAGATCATTTTAAAAAAGCTTACGAATATTCCGATTGCTGGATTGAAGATTCAAGGCTCGTTGTACTGAATGCGCGCGACGCAGAGAAACGCGGAGCCACGATTATGGTTCGCACCACTGTCGTATCAACAGTTCGCTATGACGATCATTGGGTCGTAAAGTTGCAGGACCACGATAGCGGCGAAGAAACGACAGTTCGTGCCAAGATGTTGGTCAACGCTGCAGGCCCTTGGGTTGGTGATATTATTCAGACCAAAGTTCGTCTAAACTCATCCGAAGGCGTACGGTTGGTACGTGGATCACACATCGTTACAAAGCGTCTCTTTGCACACGACAAGAGCTACTTCTTCCAAGGGACCGACGGGCGCATTATATTTGCAATTCCTTACGAAACCGATTTTACCTTAATTGGAACGACGGACGCTGAACAAGAAGATCCAAATGTAAAACCGGTTTGTACTGATGCAGAACGCGATTATTTAATCACATTCGCCAATCAGTATTTTAAGCGCGATATTACAGTTGACGATGTTGTATCGCGCTATTCGGGTGTGCGCCCATTGTATGATGATGGAGCCAAAAGTGCAACGGCGGCGACGCGGGACTACACACTCAAAGTTGATACTGATGGTGGTGCACCAATCCTGAATATTTTTGGTGGCAAAATCACGACCTACCGCCGCCTTGCCCAGAGCGCGTTAAGCAAGATTAGTCCTTATTTTGAGAATGTGCCCGCGGACTGGACCGCAGGCGTTCCACTGCCCGGTGGAGATTTTCCAGTAGACGGCGTAGCAACACTGATCTCTAACCTGAAACAGGCCAATCCGTTCCTTGATGATCGTTGGGCAAAGCGTCTTGTGCGTGCTTATGGTACCGAAGCACAGGAAGTGATCGCAAACGCAAAATCCGCACCTGATCTTGGTGAAGACTTCGGTGCAACGTTGACCGAGGCGGAAGTAATATGGCTTATGGAACACGAATTTGCACGTCGCGGAGAGGATATTGTTTGGCGTCGTAATAAGCTCGGTCTGGTTATGACCGAAGATCAAGTCGCACATTTAGATCGTTGGATGATTGCACGATCTAACTCAGTATAATTAAAAACTTGCTGATTTAGGGTTTATTTAGACAACTATTTTGTCCAATCAGTAAGAACTAGATCAAGATGGTCAGCCAGATAGATCCGCAACCAAGGTGTAAACATTTTAGGATTCTGAGCAACTTCTTGAGCAAGGTCATAAATATCAACCCAACGCGTATCTGCCACTTCTTCAGGGTTAGGGTCTAACCTCAAGGTTTTGACTGTCGCCGATGCAACAAATAGATCAACAACTTCGTGTTCAACCATTCCATCTCCAACATCTGCACGATATTCGATCTGGTCCCGAAACTCAGGCTGCAATCCGGTGATCCCAAGCTCGTCTTCAAGCCGACGCACTGCACAGATGGCCGCACCTTCATCCCAATAGGGATGCGTGCAACAAGTATTAGCCCAGAGGCCTGGTGTGTGATACTTGGACAGTGCGCGGCGCTGTATCAAAACAGACATCCCATCCATCACAAAGACTGAAACCGCTTTATGGCGAATGCCCTGTAAGTGAACCTCAAGCTTGTCCATTGGCATAAGTACACCACTCACCCAAGCGGGAATCATTGTGCTTTGGGGACTTGCTTGCTGCAAAACGGGTGTAGGACTTGCCATAGCGGATACCTTTTGTGACCTTTTAGACAACATGACCTAACGACCTGGGGCTTGCACGTGGCATGTTATCGCACATTAGTCACCTCACAGATATTTTGCTGGACGTCAAAGTCGTAAAGACTATCCAGATAAAAGAATACATCATCGCTGTGTTCAAAAATGACGCTGGGGAGATTCCTATGTCTAAGTTTATTTATGCTGCTGTGGTCACGGCTCTATCTACATCTGCTTTCGCAGATGGCCATGCCGCATCTGGCAACGTCGAAGCTGGTGAGCAACAATTTAACCGTCAATGTGTGGCTTGTCACATCGTTGCTAATGCAGATGGCGAAGTGCTTGCTGGACGCAATGCAGGCGTGGGTCCAAATCTTTATGGTCTTGCGAACCGTCAACTTGGCACTGTTGAAAACTACCGTTATGGCAATGCTATTGTCGAACTTGGCGAAACTGGTCAACTCTGGACCGAGGAAGCTTTTGTTGCATATGTTCAAGACCCAACAGGTTGGCTGCGCGAAGCGCTTGATAATAATCGCGCACGGGGCAAAATGGCCTACCGTGTACGCGACCCGCAAGACGCTATTGATATATATGCTTACCTCGCCACATTTGATGTGGCCGGCGAAAACGCTGAAGCTGAGTCAAACTAAAGGCTTTTTACGTTTGTGAATAAAAGCTGTGCAATTACGCAGCCCTTCTTCATTTTAAATTGAACAAGTGAGTCACTTTAGTGTCAGTACGATTGCACGAAGCGAAAGCTTAGCCCACAACACCTCTCGAACACTGAGAGGTATCATGCTAGACGCTGTCGCACGCAAATTAATTGATCCACCCCTGAATGCACTAGGCAAAAATCTAGCAGCGCGCGGTGTCACGGCAGATGGTGTGACCCTTGCTGGGCTAGCGCTCGGTCTGCTAGCCGCCCTAATAATTGCGTTTGGTTGGCCACTTCTGGCACTGGTCCCATTGATAGCGTCGCGCATCGCAGATGGTCTGGACGGCGCAGTCGCGCGTGCATCCAAGGTAACTGATTTTGGTGGTTACCTAGATATTACCTGTGATTTTCTGTTTTATGGGGCGATTCCATTTGCATTTATTTTCATGGATCCTGCCAACAACGCCATTGCCGGAGCGTTCCTGCTTTTGAGCTTCTACTTCAACGGTACAAGTTTCCTAGGCTACGCTATTCTAGCAGGAAAGCGCGGGATGGAAACATCAGCCCAAGGCATCAAGTCGCTCTACTTCTCAAACGGATTGCTGGAGGGCACTGAGACCATCGTTTTCTTTATTATGTTATGTTTATTTCCTGCATCCTTCTCGATAATTGCATGGATTTTTGGATCACTTTGCTTTGCCACCGCAACCCTTCGTATCGTCGCCGCCCAGCGCGTATTCACCCCAAAGGAAGACCAATGAAACACCTCGCTTTTATCGCTGCGCTTGTCGCCCCCACTTTTGTACTCGCCAATCCTAACCCATCAGACTGGGATGCAGTAACTGCAGAAGCCAGCGGCCAAACCGTTTACTGGAACGCTTGGGGTGGATCGACCACAACCAATGACTTTTTAGCGTGGGTTGGGGATCGCGTTTTGGAAGACTACGGTGTCGTTCTTGAGCATGTTAAATTGAACGATACGGCTGCCGCTGTAACGCGGGTGTTAAGTGAAAAACAAGCGGGCGAAGATGACGACGGAGCGATCGATATGATTTGGATCAATGGGTCTAATTTCGCAGCAATGAAAGACGCCGATTTGTTGTTTGGGCCTTATGCAGAACAGCTGCCAAACTGGGCCTTCGTAGATGTTAACGGCAAAACTGTTCAAACTGACTTTACGGTTCCCATAGAAGGTTACGAATCCCCTTGGGCCATGGCGCAGGTCGTTTTCGTTCAGAATACCGCTACGATGCCCGATTCAATTGGCTCAATGGGTGCGTTGTTAGAATGGGCGCAGGCAAACCCTGGTCGTTTCAGCTATCCACAGCCGCCGGATTTTCTTGGAACCACATTTTTAAAGCAGGCACTGGTCGATATTCTCGATGATCCATCGGTATTGCAAAGCGCGGCCACGGATGAAAACTATGACGAAGTGACGTCTCCACTTTGGGTTTACCTTG
>JBLILC010000048.1:0-18126 GCA_047635635.1 Octadecabacter sp.
AAGAAGACTGTCGACATCAGTGCTAGTGCGGCTAATGGCAGTATGATTTTTAGAAAACCGACGAACTGTGAATAGAGATTGTCGTCGCTTTCCATTGTTACACAATACCTGCACGCAAGCAGTCATGAATGTGTAAAATACCAACAACTTTAAATGAATTTTCAGGATTAACCACAAACAGACAGGTAATCTTACGTTCATTCATTATGTTTACGGCTTCTTCAGCCAAAGAAGTTGGGCTTATTGTTCCTGGCGCACGTGTCATCACTTCTCCGGCAGTCAGATCCAACAATCCAGCCATGTTTCGACGTAAGTCGCCGTCAGTCACAATACCACAGAGGTAGCCATTGTCATCGAGAACACCAACCACACCAAATCCCTTTTGACTGATTGTCAGCAGGGTATTGCTCATTGGGGCCTTTTCACCAACCAACGGGATAGCATCGTTCTTATGCATTAGATCGCCGACACGCGACAGTTGTGCTCCTAGCTTGCCACCTGGATGAAAGTCACGGAAGTTGTCAGGCGTGAACGATCGGTGTTCCATGATAGCAACGCAAAGAGCATCACCCAACGCCAGTGTCATCGTTGTGGATATAGTTGGTACCACACCCGTGCTGCACGCTTCTGACAGTTTTGGAATTAGTAAAACAATGTCAGATTGTAGTGCGAGCGAGCTTTTGGCACGGCTGGTTATTCCGATTAAAGGTATGGCGAACCGTTGGGTGTAAGCGATGAGATTGGCGAGCTCAGGCGCTTCGCCAGAGTTGCTAATCGCTAGCACCAAATCACCGCGGGTGACCATACCAAGGTCGCCGTGCGATGCTTCGGCTGGGTGAACAAAATGCGCAGGCGTTCCTGTACTGGCCAGGGTCGCTGCGATTTTACGGGCGATGTGGCCAGATTTTCCAATTCCAGAAATGATGATCCGACCCTTGGCATTTAGGATCAGGTCGACTGCATCAGAAAAACTGTCATCTATAGTACTGGCTAATGTAATAAGGGCGTCTGCTTCAGCGCGAATCACGCGGCGGGCGGTCTCTAAGAATTTTGGGTTATGTGTCATTAGTGAGAAAAAATATCCTGTTCGGGCCAACCTGCAAGATCAAGCTGTGCGCGCATGGGCAAGAAGTCAAAGCAAGCTTGTGCCATGTCTGTGCGAAGTTCCCGCGCCAGACGGATGTTCAGAGCATCTCGTAACTGATGAAGATATAAAACGTCTGATGCAGCATAATCAAGTTGTGCTTTGGATAGTTTGTCTGCGCCCCAATCGCTTTGTTGTTGAAATTTGGAAATATCGACACGCAAAAATTCTTGTAGAAGGTTTTTCAGTCCGTGACGATCTGTGTATGTCCTGATTAGTTTACTGGCGATTTTGGTGCAATAAACTGGGGCTGTGACAGTCCCAAAGGCGTTGAGCATTGCGGCAATATCAAAGCGACCAAAGTGAAATAACTTTAACACTTTTGGGTCGGCAAGCATTTTACACAGGTTTGGCGCCTTGGTCTGGCCAACAGCAACCTGAATGAGGTGGCAGTTTCCGTCGCCACCGCTTAGCTGAATGAGGCACAGCCGATCGCGATGCGGATTAAGGCCCATCGTTTCACAATCAATCGCCACAACAGCGCCAAGATCGAGTCCATCAGGCAAATCATTTTGATAGAGGTGGTTTGTCATTTTATTCCTTTAACGTGGGCTGGTGCCCAAAAGAGGCGTTTAACCAACATGCTACAGCATATTTTTAACGATGAAATAGCAGCTTTACATACACGTGTGTAGGTCAACGTGTCGTTAACGATCGACGTACTTATTACGTGCGTTCCGCGTTGTGTTTGCCAAGATGAGAATTGCTTAATCGTTGAACACTTTGACTACGAGAGTGGTGAGGTCATACAAGCTTTTGTTAACAGAAAACGTTCCCGTAATCTTATGGATTGTGTCATTTGGTGCTGTTCAAAATTTACTACGATATCTATTAACCAAGGCCATTTTGATATTTTTTGATAAAGTTCCAAATGCTTATTTGTTTTGCGCCATTAATTATAGGATCTTTAGTGGGTTAAAAGTTGAATAAATTAAAAAATGCAAAAGTTGCATTTAACAGCTTTTACAAAGATCAAATTGTTAGCTCCCCTTGGTTTGTAAAAAACACAATGCTAAGCCATTTTTAAGCCTGATCATTTACGGGTTTAGTGTAAACTAAATTTTAGGTGCTGTCAGACGAGTGCAAACTCGTCTCTACTAGGTTAGCACCCTTGCCCATTTATGCCGCACAAAGGCCGCGTCACTCATTCAGTGAGGTGGTGCGGTTGGCCTTGAAGTAAACGCGTTGGAAAAGGCTTCGGTCTTGATTGAAATGGTTGTGAATGGAAGCGTGGACAGCAACGAATTTCTGCAAGGTTCGCATGCGCTTGAAGCGGATCAATGCCCGTTTTCTTCGTTGGAATGGCTGATGTGAATTTTTGGCCCGATTGTTGAGCCAGCGGCCAATTCTGTTTGTCGGCGCTGCCGATGACCTTCATCGCCGCACCATAGGATCGCAGCTTGATGGTCACGAAGATTTGCGGGTTGCCATTCCGTTTTATCGTTTTCTTGAGGAATTTCAATGCGGCTTTGCGATCTTGGCGCTTTGTAACGAAGCTTTTGAGAACTTCCCCTTCGTGATCGACCGCGCGCCAAAGGTAGTGCTGCTCCCCATTTATTTTCACGAACACTTCATCTAGGTGCCATTGCCAATGTGTCCCCGAACGCATTCGGTCTACCCGTCACCTACGGATTTCAGCCGCAAACAACGGGCCAAATCTGTTCCACCAGAAACGGACTGTTTCATGGCTAATATCAATACCGCGTTCGTGCAGCAGATCTTCCACATTTCGATGCGAAAGTGGATAACGCACGTACATCACCGCAAGGCGGATGATTTCAGGAGACGTCTTGAAGTACTTGAATGGTTAGCGTTTTGTCATGTGGTGACGCTAGGTGTACCATTTGTACACTTCAACTAAGTTTCCTCTGACAGTACCTCTCCGGCAGTTCACTCAGGTCGAATAATTGGTCTTTCAAAGCTCTGAATAAATTTGGAGTACCAAACTGTTTCGGAAAAGAAATTTTTACGACTATGAAGATAGTTTCAAGTAGAGAGTTCTCATTGTTAAACCTCCAGCATATTGTCCGAAGTATCTCGTACTAAGATGTCTTTAAGAAGACCACTCTGCGGATTACGGGTTATTTTGTGCCCCATGTGTCCCTCAGAAAGCAAAATGGGTTAACAGTTCACCGCTAACCCATTGAATAAGTGGTGAGCCCGCCCGGATCCGAACCGGGGACCTACTGATTAAAAGTCAGTTGCTCTACCAACTGAGCTACAGGCCCACTGAGCGTCCATCTAGAAAGAGCCGTCCCTACGGTCAACCCCTAATCACGTCGCAAGACTGGATAAGTCGCAGATGCTCAACTATATGCGCAGACATGATAGATAACATCCCATCCAGCGTGCCGTTCATGAAGATGCATGGACTTGGCAACGATTTTGTTATGATCGACGCGCGTGATGGCGTCTTGCGAATCACTGATGCTACTATGTTAGCTATGGCGGATCGTCATCGTGGTATTGGGTTTGATCAGTTGGCCATAATAACAAAAAGCGATGATACCGATGTTCACCTGACATTTTATAATGCTGACGGCAGCACTGCGGGCGCTTGTGGCAACGCTACACGCTGTGTTGCACGCTACATAATGGATGAAACAGAAAAAACTGACTTAACGTTGTCGACAGGCCGCGGCATTTTGCTAGCCCATGATGTAGGTGATGGCATGACTTCAATTAATATGGGTCAACCACAACTAACCTGGCAGGAAATTCCTCTGGCACAAGACGTTGATATAGATGCACTACCGATTGACGGGGCACCAATGGCGACGGGCATGGGCAACCCGCATTGCACGTTCTTTGTGGAAGATGCCGAAGGAATTGATCTGGCAACGCTGGGCGTGCTGTTTGAACACCATTCGCTTTATCCGGAACGCACTAACGTGCAGTTTGCCCATGTCGTTGGCCCTGATCATCTTCGTATGCGGGTCTGGGAACGTGGTGTCGGGTTAACACTCGCGTCAGGTTCATCATCCTGCGCTACAGCTGTTGCAGCGCACCGTAAGGGACTGACTGGGCGTAAAGTGCGTATCGATCTTGACGGTGGCACAATTCACATTGACTGGCGCGAAGACGGTGTCTGGATGACAGGTCCCACGGCCCATGTTTTCAGCGGCGTGTGGCACGGATGACTGTACCTATCAAAGGGCCAAAATTCACAACACTTGGTTGTCGCTTAAACGCCTACGAAACTGAGGCGATGAAAGAGCTTGCAGGCGCGGCAGGTGTCCAAAATGCTGTTATTATTAATACTTGTGCAGTAACTGCAGAAGCCGTGCGAAAGGCCAAGCAAGAAATCCGGAAACTGCGGCGTGAAAATCCCAATGCGACTTTGATCGTAACTGGATGCGCTGCGCAGACCGAACCTGAAACGTTTACCGCAATGCCTGAAGTGTCCAAAGTTATCGGCAACACCGAAAAGATGCAGGCAGCTACATGGGCGGGCATGGCCCCGGATCTGATTGGCCAAACCGAACCTTTGCAGGTCGATGACATTATGTCTGTCACCGAAACTGCTGGCCATTTGATCGATGGTTTCGGTACGCGCAGCCGCGCCTATGTCCAAGTGCAAAACGGCTGTGACCATCGCTGCACGTTTTGTATTATTCCTTATGGTCGTGGAAATTCGCGAAGCGTCCCAACTGGGGTTGTAATTGAACAAATCAAACGGCTGGTTGGAAAGGGTTACAACGAGATCGTGCTGACGGGGGTCGACCTTACGTCATGGGGTGCGGACCTTCCTGCGCTGCCGAAACTAGGTGATTTGGTCATGCGTATCCTGAAACTGGTGCCAGACCTGCCGCGTCTTCGGATCAGTTCAATTGATTCTATTGAGGTGGACGACAAACTTTTATGTGCGATCGCCACAGAATCGCGCCTCATGCCGCATCTGCACCTAAGCCTCCAGCATGGTGACGACCTGATCCTCAAACGTATGAAACGTCGCCATTTGCGCGATGATGCTATCAAATTTTCTGAAGATGCCCGCAAGTTACGCCCTGACATGACCTTTGGTGCAGACATTATTGCGGGCTTCCCAACCGAGACTGAGGCGCATTTCGAAAATTCACTAAAACTGGTGGATGATTGTGCTTTGACGTGGCTTCACGTTTTTCCCTATTCGCCACGCCAAGGCACACCTGCCGCGCGAATGCCGGCTGTAAACGGCAAAGATATTAAAGCCCGTGCTGCACGCCTTCGGGCAGCAGGTGATATTGCAGTCGCTAAACACCTTACAGCGCAAATGGGCCAAACTCATCAAATTTTAATGGAAACCCCCCGTATGGGCCGTACAGAACAATTCACAGAAGTAATCTTTGATACGGACCAACCAGTATCTCGGATCGTCACTTCAAAGATCATTGGCATTCGTAACAATCAACTCATCGTTTAGGCTTTATTTTTGCATAAAAGTGGCTGCTGGAGGCTCTTGTAATTTTAACACTTCCAGTTCTTTATTCATTCCGACGTTGTCCCTACGCTATGCGTGCGCGTTTGGCGATTGCATCGTCAGGTATCATTGTAGAGCTGCGTGAAATCTTGCTGCGCGATAAAGCGCCTGACTTTCTTGAAGCCTCGCCCAAGGGAACTGTCCCTGTGCTGTTGGCTGACAACGTCATTGAAGAATCAATAGAGATCATGCGCTGGGCTATCGGCCAAACAGATCACGAAGGTTTGTTGCGCAATATGGACAGTGCAGCTTATGCGCTGATCACTGAATGTGATGGGGGGTTTAAAGCCGCTCTTGATCGCACCAAATATTCAGATCGCTATCTTGATACTGACGCTGGCCATAACCGTGCAATAGCCGCCAGCTTTATTATTAAACTTAATATCCAACTTGACGGTAAACCGTGGCTTTATGGTGATCAACCGTCCTTTAGTGATCTTGCGATCCTGCCATTTGTGCGCCAGTTCGCGCATACAGATCTTGATTGGTGGAGCGCGCAGTCGTTTTGCTATGTGCAAAACTGGCTTGATGCGTTTAAGGCTTCAGATCTGTTCAAATCTATCATGACCAAGTACATACCTTGGAAAGCTGGCGATGACGCAATTCTGTTTCCTTATTCTCAAAAAACTGGACCCGATGCATTGCATCCTGATCTTGCGTAAAACAATCGATGTTTGCGTTTTGGCATTTGTACGTAATTAATAGTTCGGATAAGTCACTTTGAATGGTCTTGACTGATTTTTTACAGGGCATGTTCCAGTTTTGTTGACTAAAAATGAGCTACATTTAAAGTGATATGTCCTCTCCAATCCTATTGAGGGTGCCCTTTTCCATTTAATCGATTGCTTGCTGATTATGACAATTTTGGGTGGTTGTGTGTCTCTCGATTTGTACGGAGTAATGATCTGGTCCCAACATGGAATTACGTGGCTTTGAAAATATGTGACTGATTGAAAAATGCTTGGCGTACTGAATTGTCGAAACGCAAAATTTATGGATCAGTTTCCAAATTACTTGTGGACGGCCACTGTGATGATGCCAATCGTCATGTAAACGATGATGCGCCAAATCGTCCTTTGCCGCTTGACCATTATGGAGATGCAAAGCACTTTTCAGTTTAGTTAAAACAAAACTGAAGACATACGGTTGCATGCAGCTGACGTGATGGCGCAAAGCGAGCTAGTTATTAAAATCGCTGTTTCTGCTGCGTGCATAACTGTCTAAATTAATGAAGACTCAAAGGAAGCCCCATGAAGCTGATTATGTCTCCACCCTCGCCTTTTGCCCGCAAAGTCCGTGTTTTGCTGCGTGAAACTGGATTAATTGACCTTGTTGAAGAAATTGAAATTTCAACCTCACCGCTATCCTCTAACGCGCAAATCCTTGCTGCGAACCCCACAGGAAAGATACCGGCCCTAATCCGTGAAGATGGACCAGCGATCTATGACAGTCGTGTCATTACACGCTATTTGGACGATAAGGCAGGTGCAGAGCTTTATCCGGTAACCAGTCTTTACGAAATCCTCACACTTGAAGCGATGGCGGATGCGCTTATGGATATTACTGTGGCGATGACCTACGAAGTGCGATTTCGCCCCGACCAGCAATCTCCAGATTGGACAGAAGCACAATGGGGTAAAGCTTCCCGTGCAATTGCTGCGATCAACAGCCAGTGGATGAGCTACCTCAACGGTTCAATAAATATGGCTCAAATCGCTGTTGCATGCGCACTGTCTTACGTTGATCTGCGCCACGACGTGCGCAATTGGCGCCATGAAAACGCTGCCTTGGCAAATTGGCACTTGGAATTTGAAGCTCGTGACGCAATGCAAGCGACGAAACCCTAAATAGGTCAAATGCTTGCGCCAATACTGTAACAGACACCGGGGGGCCAATCGCCGCATGGTACCAGATGTGTCTGAATGATACTGGACCTAACGAGTACAGGCGTCTAAGAAGCAAAAAGAATGGCATCCCTCGATGGGGTGCTCATCGTATTTGACAGGCTAAAGCCCCAAAATCCGGAGATCATCAAGTGGCTAACGCAGAAGACCATCAAACAACGCGCCGCGACTTTATTTATTATGCAACAACTGGCGCTGGTGCAGTCATAACGGGTGCCGCAGTTTGGCCTCTCGTAAACTCAATGAACCCTTCGGCGGACGTTCTTGCGCTTGCCTCTATTCGTGTTCCGGTCGACAGTGTTGCACCTGGTACCCAGCTAACAGTTCTGTGGCAGGGCAAACCAGTGTTTATTCGCCGCCGCACAGAAACAGAGATTGAAGCAGCGCGTGCAGTTTCAATTGAGGAACTTGTTGATGTTGGAGCTGAAAATGCAAATATTGCTGGCGAAGCTCTTGCTATAGACGAGAATCGTGCACTAGCAAATTTTAGTCCATCTAACCCCGATGGTTCTATGGGTGATCCGGCTGGGACTGCCGGTGAGTGGCTGGTTCAGATGGGCGTTTGCACCCACCTTGGCTGTGTTCCGTTGGGCGATGGAGCTGGTGACTTTGGTGGATGGTTCTGCCCGTGTCATGGATCGCATTACGATACCGCAGGTCGTATTCGCAAAGGACCTGCACCCCGCAACCTTCATGTTCCTGTTGCGTCCTTTGTGGACGAAACAACAATTCAACTCGGTTAAGGAGAGAAACCCATGGGCGGCATTCCCCACGACCATTACGAACCAAAAACCAGCGGCGCAAAGTGGCTTGACGGCCGTCTTCCCATCGTTGGGTTGCTTTATTCTACGCTTATGGCGCCAACACCGAAGAACCTGAATTGGATGTGGATTTGGGGCATTGTCCTGACATTTACACTAGCGATGCAAATCGCCACAGGCGTCGTGCTGGTGATGCACTATACACCACATGTCGATATGGCATTTTCGTCTGTCGAACACATAATGCGCAACGTCAATGGCGGCCATATGATCCGCTACTTTCATATGAATGGCGCATCTTTGTTCTTTGTTGCGGTTTACGCGCACATGTTCCGCAGTCTTTACTACGGGTCTTATAAGGCTCCACGTGAAGTGACGTGGATAATTGGCATGCTGATCTTTGTGCTAATGATGGGCACTGCGTTTATGGGATATGTATTACCATGGGGCCAAATGTCGTTTCACGGTACAGCTGTTATCACAGGTTTATTTGGTGCTATTCCCTTAGTTGGTGAAAGCCTGCAAACTTGGTTGCTTGGCGCCGGAGCCGTTGGTCAATCGGCACTCAACCGTTTCTTCTCTTTGCACTACTTGATGCCGTTTTTGATCAGTGGTCTTGTTATAGTCCATATCTGGGCTTTCCACACGACTGGTAATAACAACCCAACTGGCGTTGAGGTTCGTCGCGGATCAAAAGAAGAAGCTAGTAAAGACACACTACCGTTTTGGCCTTACTTTGTTATCAAAGACTTATTTGCTCTCACTATTATCTTAGCAATATTTATGGCGATTGTTGGCTTTATGCCAAACTATCTTGGCCATCCTGATAACTACATCGAAGCCAATGCTCTCGCCACACCTGCACACATTGTCCCAGAATGGTATTTTTTACCGTTTTACGCAATTTTGCGGGCGTTCGATAACACTGTCTGGGTCGTCATATTTGCTGAATGGATCAGCTTTGGTATAATAGATGCTAAATTCTTTGGTGTTCTTGCAATGTTTGGAGCAATCGTGGTTATGGCTTTGGTGCCATGGCTAGATACTTCATCGGCAAGGTCTGGACGTTTTCGCCCGATGTTTAAATGGTGGTTTGGTATCCTGGTCTTGGATTTCATCATCTTGATGTGGGCTGGTGCAATGCCTGCTGAAGGCATATATCCAATTATCTCTCTTATTGGTGCGACGTATTGGTTTGCTTATTTCCTTGTTATTCTGCCGCTATTAGGTGTCATAGAAAAGCCGATGACACCCCCTGCGACAATAGAGGATGACTTTAACGCGCACTACGCGTCGAAGGACGATGATACGCAACTCATCGCCTCTCCGGCCGAGTGAGAAAGGACTGATGAACATGTTTCATAAATACGTACTAGCGGCAGCAGTTACATTCGCATCAATCTTAGGATTAGCCTCGGGATCCGCACATGCTGCAGGTTCTGAGACGCATATCGAGGATTTTGACTTCTCGTTTGAAGGTCCTTTTGGAGCGTATGACACTAACCAGCTTCAGCGGGGCCTTCAGGTTTACACTGAAATCTGTTCAGCTTGTCATGGTTTGAAATTTGTTGCTTTTCGCAATTTGCATGATGAAGGTGGTCCGTCACTTCCCGAAGATCAAATGCGCGCATATGCTGAATTCTACGAGATTTTTGATGAGACGCTGTTTGATGGCGAAGGCGATTTTCGTACAGCCACTCCAGCAGATCATTTTCCAGAAAGCGGTTTGGCCAACGCACCGGATTTGTCGCTTATGGCAAAGGCGCGCGCTGGTTTCCATGGTCCATATGGCAGTGGTGTCAATCAGTTCTTAAAAGGCATGGGTGGTCCTGAGTATATTGCGACTTTGCTAAGCAGTTACGAAGAGGAACCGCAGTGTGCTCTGGACATGGAAACACCCATGGATGGATACTACAATACAGCCTTTGCACCGGGTGGTTATCCCGATGAGTGCAAAGGCGACGGCGGCGAACACCTGTATCCAGGATCTTGGATTGGCATGTCTCCACCCTTATACGGAGATGATGTTGAATTTGCTGACGGCCATTCAACTGAAATTGATGACATATCACAAGACGTAGCTGCGTTCCTGATGTGGACTGCTGAGCCAAAGATGATGGCGCGTAAGCAAGCAGGCCTCACTGGTGTGATTTTCCTGACAGTGTTGTCTGTGTTGTTGTATCTGACAAATAAGCGACTTTGGGCGCCACACAAAGCTGGCGCGAATCGTAAAAATTAAGCATCTTAAATAACCTAACAAAAGGCTCACCAGACTTGGTGAGCCTTTTGAGTTTTAGCAATACATTCTTATCAACCAAGATAGGCGACAAAAGGTTCGGGTGGATCATTTAAAAATTGTGCCGTTTCAATTGGGGCCCATGCGTCGCCTGATACAATTCCGATGACTTCATCAGCGACACGTGCTGCATCAGCAGGATCATGGGTAACCATAACGATTGTGCGTTTTGCGGCCTTTGCCAACGCAACTGACAGATCTAACATTTCAGCCTTCATTCCTGGACCAAGTGCGCTGAACGGTTCGTCCATAAGCATAATTTCACGGTCCTGTAATAGCGCACGCGCCAAAGCGGCGCGGCTTTGTTGACCACCCGATAAAGCTGCAGGTTTGCGTTTTGCCAAGTCTTTCAGTCCAACCCGGGTCAATATATCTTCAATACGATTCTGCACATCGGGTGTCGGTTTTAATCGGGTTCCAAGTGCTAGCGCCACGTTCTGCATAACCGTTAGGTGTGGAAACAGGTTGTTGTCCTGAAACAACATCGAAATTGGCCGCTTATGCGGCGGAAAAGTGGTGATAATTGTGCCGTTCCACGACAATGTCCCTGACCGCTGTGTAACAAACCCCGCGATCCCACCAAGTAGTGTCGACTTGCCAGCTCCCGATGGCCCGATGACCGCGGTCACTTTGTTAGCACTGATCTTCAGGTTTGCGGATAAAGTATAACCGCCCTGCACAAATATCGTATCCTTACAACACAGCATGTGCGCGGCCTCCTTTGTCGAAAGCCCAAAACAGGCCAAGTGATAACCCGACCAACAGTAGCGCAGCGCCATATGCGGCATCCATCTTATAGGCCCCCATCAATTGATACATTGCCATCGGTAAGGTTCCTTCACCAGGGCGAGAAAACAAAGTGATGACCCCAAGGTCTCCCATTGCGAGTGCGCCCGTTAAACCTGCTGCAAACCCCATTGGACGACGCAATCGCGGCAGATAAACAATCCGCCACAGCGGCCATTTTTGCAGCCCGAGTGATTGTCCCAATCTGCCAAAATCATTACGCGCAGCCTCTACACTGGGCCGCAATATTCGTAAAACGAAGGGCAGTGCCATGAGAACATTAACCAGCATCGTCACAGGCAAGGCTACCGAGCTGGGCCGCACATAGGGCTGTATTATTAAAAACATCCCTGTCCCTAATATTAAACCTGAAACAGATAACCCTAACAATGATGCTACTTCACCTGCTTTGGTCACAAGTGGCAAAGCTAACAACATCGTCAAAATGACAGCCCCCAAAGAGATAAGCAATGATCGCAGCGCCGCACTCCAAATACTGACCGGTAGATCGGCCAACCCTGAAAGACCTGCAACAAAAATTGCTACTAGTGGTGCCAGCAAGAAAAATGTGGCGAGCCCAATCCATGATGCATCGAGTATTAAAGACCCATCCCATCGCTGCACAACCCGATCAAAGCCAACACCAAGCATGTCGCCACGTGCTAGCAATAGCGCCACAAGTCCAACCCCAACCCCGAGGCACAATTGGACGACCGCCAAGGATGCCGCTTTGCTAAGGTCAAAATCAAATTTGAACGCTTGATAAATTGCGAGTTCAATTGTTGTCGCTTTTGGTCCACCACCTAGTGTCAAGGCGACAGCAAACGAACCAATGCAAATGACAAAAATTACTGCAAATGCGCCAGGCACGATACGACGTAGCATCGGCCATTCTAGCAACGTGAAGACTGGAGCATTTAAACTTGCAGCAACGCGGAATCTTTCGGATGGAATGGATTGCCAGCCTTGCAAGATAAGCCGAACGGCGAGAGGTAGATTGAAAAAAACATGCGCAAGGATCACACCATGCGCACCATAAATATCAAGTCTAGGAACGCCTAAAGGTTCCAAAAAAATATTAATAAAACCATTGCCACCAAATACAGCAAGTAGCCCCAAAATTGCAACGATTACGGGCAAAATGAATGGTGCTCCCATGATGGAAACAAGAGTCGAACGCCCCCAAAATGAGCGACGTGCCAAAGCACGAGCGACTGGAATAGCTAAGGTAACACTGATTAAGGAAGACCAAAAAGATTGCCAAATAGTGAACTGGAGCGCTGACAAGTCAGCTGCTGAGAGGGTCGTAATTCCCCCGCCGTGCCACAACACTGCCGTCACGGGGCCGATGACCAGCCCCGCTACAACCAGTGCCGTGACTATTGCGAAAGTGCGCTGCGCCATGCTTCAATCGCTCCGTCACGCAGTGTGGCGGCCTCATTTTCGGTATAAAACAGAACCGTTTCAGGCATTGGCAGATCTTGGAAACCTTCAGGCCACTGATCCATTGGTAAAGCTGCTGGAAAAGACCAGTTGGTTGTTGGGATCATTGTTTGGAATTCTTCCGTCAGAATGAACTCCATAAATTCATCTGCTAATTTGGGTTGATCTGTGGTAGCAAGTTTTGCGGCTAATTCGACCATAAAATAATGGCCTTCCTCAAAGATTGCAGCAGACTTCGTCAGGTCTTCTTCGGCAATTATGTGGTAGGCTGGCGAGGTTGTGTAAGATAAAACAACGTCCGCTTCCCCATCCGTAAAGAGCCCGTAGCTTTCTGACCAGCCTTGCGTGACAGTGACTATTTTTGGAGCGAGACGCACCCACGCGGCCTCAGCTTCATCGCCATAAATTGCCTGAACCCACAATACCAATGCAAGACCTGAGATCGATGAACGAGGGTCTTGGATAACTACCCGAACGTCGTCTGGGGCATTTAATAATGCCTCAAAGCTGTTAAAACCGTTTAGCTTGGTGTTGTCGTAAATGAAAGCTGTGTGACCGTAGTTGAATGGCAGAAATGTGTCGTCGTTCCATTCAATTGGCAATGTCAGTGGCGATAAGTCCAATCCATGCGGTACAAACATTCCACTGTCACGGGCGCGTTTGGTAATGTCAGAATTAAATCCGATGGCGACATCTGCCTGGGTGCGTGCGCCTTCAAGTAAAAGGCGCGGCAAAAGGTCACCTGTTTGATATTGTAAGTCGCATTCGCAACGCTCTTCGAATGCGTTCTCAATCGAAGGGCCAGGGCCCCACTCGGAGCCAAAATAGTCGGGGGCGTACACTGTCAATATAGGTATATGGCCGTCAGAAAGCGCTGCGGTGCCAAACAATAGTCCTGCGACAGTGATTAGGGTGGTTTTCATAGTCTCATCCTCTCAGAGTTACAAAACGGAGAAAGGAGAATGGGCACAAATCTGAAAAAGCCCGTTACCTTCCCTCCGCCGGTTTTAACCGGTTCAGGTTCTACGGGTACGTCCTTCAACATCTCAGCCTGCTTGGCCCCCCGAGGTGCATACACCGTTAGGATGGTCTGCTGGACTTGGCAAGGGGCTGTCGCAGCGCTAAACGGAAACAAAGGAGTGCACCCATGTCGATTAATTCCTACGGCCATCTTTTCCGCGTCACAACTTGGGGTGAAAGCCACGGTCCTGCCCTGGGTGCGACCGTTGATGGGTGCCCCTCCGGTGTCGCGCTGACAGCTCCGATGATCCAAACATGGCTAGACAAGCGTCGGCCTGGTCAGAACAAAATGATGACACAGCGCAAAGAGCCTGATGCGGTTGAGATCTTGTCTGGTGTGTTTGAAGACACAACGACAGGTACACCGATTCAATTAATGGTTAAGAACACCGATCAACGCTCCAAAGATTACGGCGACATTGAAAAAACGTTCCGCCCCGGTCATGCCGACATTACATACCACCAAAAATATGGACTGCGCGATTATCGCGGTGGTGGTCGTTCTTCTGCGCGTGAAACTGCGTCTAGGGTTGCTGCGGGTGGTGTGGCTCGCGCCGCGATAAAATCACTGGCGCCAAACGTTGAAATTAAAGGCTACATGGTTCAAATGGGTGAAAAACATATTAACCGCACGCGCTTTGATTGGGATGCAATTGATGGCAACGACTTCTGGTGCCCCGATCCAAGCGTGGTGGATGAATGGACGGATTATATCAACTGGTTGCGTAAGGATGATCATAATTCAGTCGGTGCAATGATTGAAATCGTGGCCCGTAATGTTCCTGCAGGCATCGGCGCACCTATTTATGGTAAGTTAGATACTGATTTGTCTGCGGCGATGATGTCAATCAATGCCGTTAAAGGCGTTGAGATAGGCGAAGGCATGGCAGCAGCATCTCTCACAGGTCGCGCTAACGCAGATGAGATTTTTATGGGTATCAACGGGCCGGAGTATTCAAGCAACCACGCTGGCGGTATTCTTGGTGGTATCAGCACAGGGCAGGACATAGTCGTGAGGTTTGCCGTTAAACCAACGTCTAGCATTCTGTCCCCGCGTGCATCCATCAGAATGGATGGCACACCTACGGAAGTCATCACTAAGGGCCGACACGACCCATGCGTCGGTATTCGTGCAGTTCCTGTGGGGGAGGCGATGATGGCAGCAGTGATCCTCGACCATATCCTGCTGGATCGTGGTCAAACTGGTGGTGTGCGTGGGCAGATTGGGCCACAGGTTTAAGTGCATTTTTGCTTTGCCATTTGAACCGCCCAGATACCTGCCGTAATAATCAGAACTCCGACGACATCCATGAATCCTATTTTTTCGTCCAGCAATAGTGCCGCAGTCATCACACCAAAGAACGGTGTTAGGAAGTGGTACACCGAGGCGGGCGTCGCACCGATGCGGTCTACCAACATGAACCAAATTAATGTGGCTCCAATACCTGGAACGATCACCGTGTAGGTAAAAGCCACACCCAATTGCCAGGTCCAAGTGACTTCGAACGTTTCAAACGCAATTGCGGGCACCCAAAGAAGTGCGCTTCCAACAAACATTTGCAAGCCAACAATCATCAATAAATTTCCGCCTGAAGATGCGCCGCG
The DNA here is from genome assembly GCA_047635635.1 of Octadecabacter sp. Lineage (GTDB taxonomy): Bacteria > Pseudomonadota > Alphaproteobacteria > Rhodobacterales > Rhodobacteraceae > Octadecabacter. Next base: position 15,419 of record JBLILC010000048.1, read on the forward strand.
AACCGAGAGCGTCGCAACAGTCAATGATATGACACCGAGGACGCAAAGACCCAGTCCAAACAGATCGATTCCGCCTTGCAAACGAGCGCCCATGATCAATGCCACGCCGATCACACCTGCAACCAAACCTGTGATACCGAGGGGTTTGACCCGTTCCCCAAATACCGTCCAGCTTGCGAAGGCGACCAGTAGTGGCATCGTGGATGCAACGATGGCTGCAAGCGACGCTTGGATGGTCTGCATGGCAACAAAATTTAGACCTAGATACAGTGCATTTTGTGTCACGCCAAAAACTAGGGTTGCAATCCATTGTCGACGCGTCAAATGCCAACTTTGACCCATTATGCGTGCTAGCGTAACGGCCAAAATTCCAGATAACAGAAACCGGATCGCAAGTGCGTAAAGTGGTGGTGCATACTGGACAATCACACGGGCCGAAGTAAATGCCGAGGCCCACATGATTCCGAATATCACGCCCATAACAATCGCTTTGGTATCAATCGGCTTCATAATATCTCCAACAAAAAAAGGGTCGCCTCGAGAGGCGACCCTTTAACCAGATTATTGGATCAGCCTTAACCGTTCACACTGTCTTTTAGTGCCTTTGCAATGGTCATTTTGACCACCTTGTCAGCTTCTTTCTTGATCTGTTCGCCCGTTGCTGGGTTGCGAACCATACGCTCTGGACGTTCACGGCAGTAGATTTTGCCAACTCCTGGAAGTGTCACTGCACCGCCGCCAGATACTTCACGGGTAATAAGTCCTACCATTGCATCAAGCGCTGCGGATGCGGATTTCTTGTCCGTACCCATATCGTCTGCCAGAGCTGCAACAAGTTGCGTCTTAGTCATTGGTTTCGTCGCCATTGTAATTCTCCTCGTTCTGCCCGTTATGTGGGCTTCTTACTTAGTCAGTAAACTGCATGTCGCTATGTTCCACAACGATTAGTGCCACATTACAAGTGGAAAACTGCATATTGTAGTGAAATACATCAGTTTTCACCAATTATAGGAAGGCAGTTTCCTCAAATGAGCGTAATTTTCGGCTATGAATCCTCTCAAGTGGCATCTTACGCAAATTTTCCATCGCCCGAATTCCAATCATCAAATGCCGTGAAACCTGCGTCTTATAGAAATCTGATGCCATGCCAGGGAGTTTTAATTCTCCATGCAAAGGTTTGTCGGAGACGCACAAAAGTGTGCCATAGGGCACCCGAAACCGGAACCCGTTGGCAGCAATAGTTGCACTTTCCATGTCCAACCCGATAGCACGGGACTGCGAAAGTCGTTGCACTGGACCGGATTGGTCGCGCAGTTCCCAGTTGCGATTGTCAATCGTTGCAACCGTCCCCGTCCGCATGATGCGCTTGAGCTCATACCCTTCAAGCTTAGTTACTGACGCAACGGCTTCTTCCAATGCAATTTGAATTTCAGCCAGTGCAGGGATTGGCATCCAGACTGGTAGATCATCGTCTAATACGTGATCTTCACGTAGATATCCATGTGCTAGAACGAAATCCCCAAGTCGTTGCGAATTGCGCAATCCCGCACAATGCCCGACCATCAGCCATGCATGTGGTCGCAGCACCGCAATGTGATCTGTCGCGGTTTTTGCGTTCGATGGTCCTACGCCAATGTTCACTAACGTGATGCCGCCCTGTCCTTCTCGACATAAATGGTAGGTTGGCATTTGTGGCATCTTTTCAACCGTTTTTAGCAACCCCTCTGCTTCCGTGATGACTTGATTTCCGGTTGACACAAACGACGTGTAACCGCTGTTGGGATCAGCGAGCATTTTTCGCGCATAAGCTTCGAATTCTTCAACGTAAAACTGATAATTTGTAAACAAAACATGGTTCTGGAAATGTTCAGCTTTGGTTGCGGTATAATGTTGCAATCGAGCGAGTGAATAATCAATTCTCTGCGCAGTAAATGGTGCAAGCGGGTTCGACCCGTCTGGATGATGAAAATCAGTACCGTTGACAATGTCGTCGTTTGTTGTTGCCAAATCTGGGACATCGAATACGTCACGAAGCGTGAATTCTAACGCACCTTCTTGTGGCACTTCGACCTCTCCGGAGACAGCGAAATGGACCGGCATTGGAGTTGTAGAAATGCCGATTACGACTGGCTCGTCATGGTTTTCAATCAATAAGCCGATTTGTTGTAAAAGATATCCGTCAAACAAATCTGGCCGAGTAATTGTCGTTGAATAATCGCCGGGCCCAGCAACGTGACCAAAGCTTAGGCGCGAATCTGTTTGCGCGTATGTGTATGTACGAATGCGGATTTCTGGGTAAAATGCGCGAAACCGTGTGTTTGGCCGCGCTCCTGTTACATTCTCAGCAAATGTCTCAGTTAGGAATGTCACCGCAATATTGTAAAGTTCCTGCAAACGTTCGACGGCAGCCTGTGGATCCCTGAATTCTTGCGAAACTGGGACTTCGGGTGAGACAACAGGCAAATGTAAAACTGATCTCATTATGGGGTGAGCCTCCAATAATCTATATCCTTAATGTCTGATTACGTAAAAAGCCGCAGACTGAACTGCGGCAATGATTGAGACATTTATATGTGTATACATGCATTACAATGCCACCAGAGTATGACACTCCGCAAGGTCTCGCCCAACTTAACGACAATGTCGCTTTACCACTAGTCAGTCCGGCGTTGGTCGTGTTGGCTACCGGAAAGGAGAACCGTTATGAT
>JBLILC010000049.1:0-16759 GCA_047635635.1 Octadecabacter sp.
ACCATGTGACAGAACGGCTACAGACGTTGTGCCACATATTGTGATTTCATCTGTGCCGTCTGACCCATGAACCAACCATGCAGCTTCGGACCCGAGTTCCTTGAGGGTTTCGGCCATGGGGAAGATTAAATCAATTGCAAAAGCTCCTGTAAGTTGGCGTTTGACACCAGCAGGATTGGTCAGTGGACCGAGTATGTTGAAAATGGTTTTGCAACCCAATTCTTGGCGAGTTGGCATGACATGCTTGATTGCTGGATGGTGCATCGGTGCCATCATAAAGCCGATACCAGCTTCTGTAATGCAACGTTCGACCACATTCGCGTCCACCATTACGTTCACGCCCATTTCCACAAGTGCGTCGGCCGCACCGGATAGGGACGACAGATTGCGATTGCCGTGTTTTGCGACTGGCACACCAGCGCCCGCAACCACAAAAGCTGTGGCAGTTGAAATATTAAGAGTGCCTTTACCGTCACCTCCTGTGCCAACGATGTCCATGGCGCCGATTGGGGCTTTTACAGATACGCAACGGGCGCGCATGGCGGTTGCGGCAGCGGCGTATTCGGCCACAGATTCGCCGCGGGCGCGCATTGCCATTAATAATCCCCCGATTTGGGAAGGTGTAGCAGTTCCATCAAACAAAGCATTAAACGCCATTTCTGCTTGCGCACGACTGAGTGGGCCTTCCGAAGCAGCGTAGATCAAAGGCTTCATCATATCGTTCATACTGGAACTTTCAATTTTGTGGGCATAGTTTTAAGGAAGTTTTGTAGTATTGCGTGACCATGTTCTGATTTAATGCTTTCGGGATGAAACTGAACTCCGTGGATTGGTAGTTCACGGTGTTGAAGCCCCATGATTGTTCCATCGCTAAGCTCTGCTGTGATTTCTAGACAATCGGGGAGTGTGTCGCGTTCAACTGTGAGAGAATGATAGCGGGTTGCCTCAAACGGGGTGGGCAGACCTTTAAACACTGATTTTCCAGTGTGATGCATAGTACCCATCTTACCATGAATGATTTCGTGGCAGCGCACAACGTTGCCACCAAATGCCTGACCAATGGTCTGATGACCAAGACAAACACCCATGAGTGGAGTTTTTGTGGCTGCGGCGGCTTTGGTCAGGGCCAGACAAATGCCAGCTTGCGACGGATCGCACGGACCTGGTGACAACACTATGTGAGATGGCCTCATGGCCATTGCCGTTGCAACATCAACTGTGTCATTGCGGCGAACGACTACGTCCGCACCAAGTTCACCAAAATAATGCACCAAATTATAGGTGAAGCTGTCATAGTTGTCGATCAAGAGAAGCATGGAATTGCCACCTTTAGAATTGATTAAAATGGGGCTACATTCACACCGTGACCCCTTATATGTATTGGTCATACATGGGCCTGAGCGCAAGTTGCGTCAAGGCCTGCATTACATCTCAAATTGACCAATTAAAGGTTAGTTGAGACTGACAAATGAGGCAACGAGCATATGCGTGGAATGATGGGTGGGATTTTGACGGGGGGGTTGGTATCTGTATTTTCCTTAGGTGCAGTGTCTTTTATGAGCGTACTGCCCGCGGGGATGACTCCACCAGCGACGCCATTAGTTAAAGCACCTATGGTTTTGACTAATACCGTTAATGCAGATGAGACAACCAGTCCTTTAACTCCAGTTGGCAGTACATCCATTCAAGAACCGCTGGCACCAGTTTCGCCAGACGGTGAGGCAACTTTTGTCCAATTTGGTGCGCCGCAGCCTTCAAAGCCAGAAACTCATGCTCCACACGCGGACTCCACTCCCCTGGATGAGCCTCAGGTTCTATATATCGAAGGCACGATGACGCCGCCAGATAGATCTGAAAGCTTAATTGTGCTGGCCCAACCCGATGATCCGGTGTTGCCAAACCCACAATCATTGGCGCCAAAAACACCTATTAGAGAAACTGATTTGATTGTCTCAATTACATCCGCTCAACCATCTGTAATTGTACAGCCTGGTTCCCCTGAAGTTGTAATTGTGCACGATGATACTGCATATTTAGTAACTCCCGCGTTGCCATCTGACGAAACGTTTGTTGTCGGTTTGGATGTCGTTCCAGAATTGGTTGAAAATGTTCTAGTTGATCAACTAGTGGATGAGGTTATAGAATCTGTTATTCCCAGCAAAAATAATCTTTTATTGCCACGACTACTTTTACAGAATGGTGAAAATACGTTGTTGGATGACAGCTCAACAAGTACAATTTTAAGATGGCCCGATAGTGATGATTTTGCTGCACAAGAAGAAATAGTTCCAACAAAGCATATAAATGCCTTAGTTGATTTTGCAGCTGTATCGGGTGATGCAGGTTTAAAACCACTGTTATCCATCATTCTGATTGATGATGGATCGTTGTCGGCTCCAGCACTGGCTAATTTGTCTTTTCCAGTGACGATTGCACTGGACCCAAGTCTGCAGAATGCGGGTATATTGATGGCGCATTACCGCAATAACGGTTTTGAGGTTGCTGCATTAGCCAAGCTTCCAGATGACGCTATTCCCAGTAATGTCGAAGGTATCTTTGAAAGATTTTTCCTAACTTTGCCAGAAACTATGGCTTTGCTTGATTTAGGTGATAGTGGCTTACAGACAAATCAGGCTGTTACTGATCAGGCGATGGGTATCCTTGCATCGCATGGGCGCGGTTTTGTGACTGTGAACCATGGATTAAACATGGCAGAACTTTCCGCTAAGCAGGCGGGTGTGCCCGTTGCTGTTGTTTACCGGGATCTGGACAGCGACGATCAAGACGCGCGGGTTGTACGCCGTTTTGTGGATCAAGCGGCGTTTCGTGCCCACCAGAAAAGTGGTGTTGTATTAGTTGGCCGTGTGCGCCCTGACACTATTTCTGCTTTGACTTTATGGGGATCAGCCAGACAAGATGAAAAAATTGCTATTGTTCCATTGAGCACGATTTTGAATGCGCAATAACTTTCCAATAGTTACATAAATTATATTTATTTAACATCGTGGGTTTAAGCTAAGAATTGCCAGATCTGAACATTGCCGCATCTGCTGCCGCACGCCGAATTGCGTTCGATTTGTGTACGGTTTCCATGTATTCGGCCTCAGGATCGCTGTCATAAACAACTCCACCACCTGCTTGGATGTAAAGCTGGTCCCCCTTTAGCACAGCTGTACGCAGTGCAATGCACATATCCATGTCACCGTTGGCTGAAAAGTAGCCGCAACCACCACCATAAAGTCCGCGCTTTTCGGGCTCAAGTTCATCAATAATTTCCATGGCGCGTACTTTTGGTGCGCCTGACACTGTGCCAGCAGGCATACCAGCAAAGAAAGCCGACAGTGCGTCTTGATCATCTGCTAATTCACCAACGACGTTGGACACGATGTGCATGACGTGACTATAGCGTTCAACAATAAATTGTTCTGTCGGGCGCACTGTGCCTATCTTGCACACTTTGCCTGTGTCGTTGCGGCCCAGATCGAGTAGCATTAAATGTTCCGCAAGTTCTTTTTTATCGGAGAGTAAATCCGCTTCAAGCGCGTTGTCTTCTGCTAGTGTGGTCCCGCGTGGCCGCGTTCCTGCAATGGGGCGAATGGTGACTTCACTTCCGAACACACGAACTAGAATTTCAGGGCTGGCTCCGATTACTTGATAATTACCGTAGTTAAAATAAAACATAAATGGCGATGGGTTGGTGCGCCGCAAGGATCGGTACAAGGAGAAGGGTGGCTCCCTGTAGGTTTGCGTCCAGCGTTGCGATGGCACACATTGGAATATATCGCCTGCACGAATGTAGTTTTTCGCTACGTTAATTGCGTCCATATAGTCAGATTTAGTGAAATTTGACACGGGCTCGGGCACGTCAGCGGCAATGCCAAGAGCGCGTTCTGTCAAGGGTACTGGCAATTCGAGCGCGCGTTGCGCGTCCATCACCCTTTCACCAGCTTGCGCATAGGCCGCTTTAGCCGTGAGGCCCGAGGTAGCGTAGGCGGGCGCTACTAGAATGACTTCGCCCTTTACGCCGTCTAATACGGCGACAACGGAGGGGCGTAACATAACAGCGTCAGGCAGGCCAAGTGGGTCAGGGTTTACGTTTGGCAGGTGTTCAACCAATCGGATCATATCATAACCCAGGTAACCAAACAGGCCTGCACTGGCAGCAGGCAGATCCTCTGGAAGGTCGATCCTGCTCTCAGCGATAAGGCTTCGTAAATTTTCGAGTGGATTACCTGATTGAACAACAAACCCGTGCTCGTCAAAACGTGCGTCACGGTTGATCTGGCTTTGCGTGCCATTACAATCCCAAATTAGATCGGGTTTCATGCCAACAATGGAATAGCGCCCCCGAACATCACCACCTGTCACAGATTCGAGCAAAAAAGCATATTTGCCTGCTGAGGTGAGTTTCAGCATTAGCGATACGGGTGTGTCGAGATCAGCGGTCAGACGCGTATAGACGATCTGGTTCTCGCCTTTTTCATACCCCGCTTTAAAAGTGTCAAAATTGGGAATCATGATCTAGCGGAAATTCGTATGAATTGCGTTACGTGCTTGTTCGTTGACTTGAACATCCGTTTGTAATTGCACGGTCCGAATGTAGAGCTCATAGATGTCTTGCGCTATACCTTCGCCCGCCGCTTCGGCAACCGCGACTACTTCAGCAGTGTAGGCATCGTCGGAAGTGTCGGCTGCAGTTATTGCGTCAAGTCGCACTATTATAGCGCCGTTCTCGTTTGGCAGTACTCGTACCTCGCCTATTTTCATTTCAAACACATCGTTCAAAAACGTTGGAGGGGCACCGTTGATAAAACCACGTCGTGTTATGGTATTTTCTTCAGTTGCGTTGAGGTCGAGAAATGCAAAATCTTGAACTGCAGACATAAGTTGTGCCTGCTTGACTTGGGCGGCGGTAAGGACCGCCGCTGTGGTTTCCTGTTCAACCCAGTCAGCCACTACCTGTTCGCGAATGTTGTCAAGTGGGATCAGGGTAGGTGGGCGGGCTTCAATCACATCAACTGCAAACAATCCGCCATCATCGAGATTAGCTAATTTGGGAAATTCGCCAACATCTTGCATTGCAGCCACGTCGCGAAAGGCTGCATAGGCGGCAATGCCATCGGTGGTACGATTGTTAAAGTTAAGTTCTCCCAAAACCATGTCAGTTTGTTCTACCAAGTTGTCTAAGGAAGCACCGCCAGCTAACAAATCAGTGATTGTGTCCATTTGGTCTTCGATTAGGCGGCGAGCTCGTGCGGCGGATTGGGTTTCGCGAAGTGTAGGCAGAGCTTGTTCAAATGTGGTATTTTGAGCTGCAAGCACTGCGTTTATCCGAAATAATGCAGGTCCAAGATCAGTCATCAACGGGCCGGAAACTCCACCCGTTTCAGATGCAAAAACGGCCTCGCCTGCGTCGCCCAATTCATTTAGACTTACATCTCCGCCGTCTACATCATCAAGGCTGAGACCGCGATCTGTAACCAATTGAAGGAAGGTTGTTTCGTTCGCATTGATTGCATCGAGTGCCAACTGAGCGGCTGCGTTATCTGGAAACACTAAGCGTTCAATAAGACGGCGCTCCTCTTGCACAAACTCGTCAATGCGGGCTTCGTATTCGAGGCGCAACTCTTCTTCGTCTACCGGCATATTGTCCTGGATCATCGAGGGTAAGAGCCAAGCATAGCGTAGTTCGCGGGTTTCAAGAGTTGTGTAGAGATTGTGATTAGCGTCGTAGTGGGCTTTTAAATCGTTTTCGCTTGGCTCTGGCAAGGTGATTTCAATGTCAGCTGCGTTCAGTGGTGCCCACGTAAATGTTCTACCTTCGCGGATGAATTTCGCGAAGACTTCGCCAAACACGGTCGGGGCAGGGATGCCGGTAAATACGGCACCTTGCAACAATGCACGCGCCGCGTTTTCACGCAAGTCTGTTTCATATTCACTTACACTCATGCCATTGCGAGAAAGTGTTTCGCGGTAGGTTGTGCGGTCAAACATGCCATCAAAGCCGCGAAAATTTGGATCGGACAGAACTTGTTGGCTGACTACACGGTTTCCAACAGACAGGCCAAGTGCATTTGCTTCATTGTCTAAGCTGCGTTCTGCCACTACAATTTGTAAAGCGCGATCTGGAACTTGTGCACTTTGTGCTTCTGGAAAGGAAATTGTACGGCCTTCTTGTGAGTTGCGAATTCTGATCTGGGTTTGCAATTCCTGGTAATAACGTTGCGCGGACAATGTTTTGTCGCCTACCACACCAATAGATTGCAGATTGCCCGACAGCCCAGATGCTCCAAAGCCCATCAGACCCACAAAGAGAAGGCCCAGAATGATCCAGACGAAGAAGTTTTTAGTTTTGCCTTTGGCCATAATTTAATCGCCTAAATTTTAAGTCATAATTCACGTTCGTAGCTTAGTATGCGGCGTGTGGACAGGGTGCAAGTGGCCTCAGGGCTGATAGTCCACCAGTCGGTCAAACAATGCCGTTATACCCTCGCGATTTATGTTGGCAAAGGCGATGCGCAGGTGCTGTTGGCCGCCACCATTGGGCATAAAAAATGTTCCAGGTAGTGTTAAAACTCCTGCTTGTTTTACAAGGTCCTGTGCTAACTCGTCAGACTTCATATTAAAGGGATGCTTTAAATAGGCGAAATAAGCCCCGCAGCCTTCCAATTTCCAACCTTTGGCGGCAAGGCGTTTAAACTGATCTTCAACAGCGGCGCGGCGGTCCAGAACTTCGAGGCGTTCCCCAGCTAGCCAGTCCGCCAAATTACGCATGCCCCAAAGGGCGGCGTGCTGACCCAATTGATTGGGGCAGATGGTGACTGTGTCGAGGAATTTTTCCACTTCGGCCAGGCGGAAAGTGGAAGCTACTAATGCGCCCACGCGATGTCCGGTCAGACGGTAAGCCTTGGAAAACGAATAGAGCTGGATCAAAGTATCGTCCCAATTGGGATCTGCAAATAGAGGATGTGGCGCGCCTGTCCTACTGTCAAAATCGCGGTAAGTTTCGTCAATGATTAACGCGATGCCGCGGCTTCGCGCGAGGTCTGCAAAGGCTTGCACTGTTTTTGCTGGATATTCCACGCCGCCTGGATTGTTCGGCGTAACAAGTGCTATGGCGCGGGTTTTGTCAGTGATTAGTGCTGCAGCATCGCTCGCGCTTGGGATTAAGCCGTTGGGTGGTTCCAGCGGCACCGTAGTAACGCCTGTCATATCAAGCCACATGCGATGGTTGAAATAGTAGGGCACGGGTAAAATGACTTCGTCGCCCTCACCGCACAGGGTTGAAATAGCAGCCGCAAACGCTTGATTACAGCCAGATGTAATAGCAACGTTATCAGATGTTATCATGCCGCCAGAAGCTTTTGACCACTGTGCCGCGACTTCGTTTCGTAGGTTAGGCAGGCCGAGGACGGGCCCATATAAATGGGTGTCGTCATCCTCAATAATCATCCGCGCCATCGCTTTACGCATTGCCAATGGTGGTGGGTCCACAGGTGCGGCTTGGCTGACGTTTATCAAAGGACGGTTGCTAAAGTTGACGCCGTCTAACCAGCGCCGCGCCTCCATGACAGGTGGCAAGAACGTTTTGGCTGTGCGGGGTGTATTGTAGGGAAGTGTCATACGTCACTCATATGCTAAAGCCTCTAACGAGCCTTTGATGGCCTCGATCAAGCATCTGGTTTTCACTTTAATTTTTTTCAAAAGGGTCTCTGGAGTGTTGTGTTAGCAAATTTGACGCTTAATCTTTACCGCGATACGGTTCAACGTATTGTAGCGCCATGTCCCACGGGAAAAAGATCCATGTGTCCTGAGATACGCCCGTAATAAATGTATCAACCTGCGGTTCACCTTCGGGTTTTGCATAGACGGTTGCGAAATGAGCTTTTGGATATTGCTCGCGGACTAGTTCAAGGGTTTTGCCGCTGTCAACCAAATCATCAACTATTAAAACTCCTGTTCCGTCACCCATCATTTTGGCGTCAGGTGATTTTAGGATTTTGGCTTCGCGTCGTTGATCAGCAGAGCCGCCACCGGAATGATACGATATAACTGAAATGGTATCGACCGTGCGAATGTCGAGTTCGCGCGCCACGATCATTGCGGGGGCCATACCGCCACGAGTGATCGCTACGACTGCCTTCCATGTGCCATCATCTGGTCCCTTGCCGTCCAGCCTCCACGCCAATGCTCTGCTGTCGCGGTGGATTTGATCCCAAGAGATATGGAAGCCTTTTTCGTGGGGCAGGCGGCTTTCGTCTTTGGCGGTCATGGCAAAGTCCTTGTTCAGTATTTATTAGTCTTTATTGGGGGATATGTCGGGTGCGTCGACTGCCTTCATGCCAACTACATGGTATCCAGCATCGACGTGATGAACTTCGCCTGTTACCCCCGAACTTAAGTCAGACAACAAGTACAGAGCCGAACCACCCACTTCGTCAATTGTAACGTTTTTACGCAGAGGTGAGTTGTATTCATTCCATTTCAATATGTAGCGGAAGTCGCCAATACCAGAAGCGGCCAGAGTTTTGATCGGACCTGCAGAGATTGCGTTGACACGGATACCGTCCTTGCCGAGGTCCTCAGCCATGTAGCGCACTGACGATTCTAAGGCGGCCTTTGCGATTCCCATAACATTATAGTGGGGCATTATCCGTTCGGCTCCATAATATGTGAGCGTTATAGCGCTACCACCCCTATTCATCATCTTCTCAGCGCGCTGCATGACGGCAGTAAATGAATAGACCGAAATATCCATTGTCATTGTGAAGTTGGCACGGCTGGTATCGATATAACGACCACGAAGTTCTTTTTTATCTGAAAACCCGATTGCATGGACAACGAAGTCAAAGTTGTCCCAGCGAGTCTTGAGGCCGTCAAATAGGAAATCTATCGAAGCTTCATCGCCTACATCACAGGGTAAAACAAAATCGGACCCGAGTGACGCCGCCAATGGCACAACACGTTTTTTTAACGCATCACCTTGGTACGAAAATGCAAGTTCTGCGCCTGCCTCTCCAAGAGCCTTGGCAATACCCCAAGCGATGGATTTGTCGTTGGCGAGGCCCATAATAAGGCCCCGCTTTCCCTGCATCAGATTGGATGACATAAATTTCCCTTTTCACAATCGGACATTTTGGCCGAACCACAAAGCCACGTATTGGAGGCCACTGTTGATTGGGTGTAAGCGATAGGCGCGGGTGCTACAAGACTATCGGGAACGCGAGTTTTGTCTCTTGACCCATTCGTCGGCAGATCCAATTATGATGTAAACATGTTTAGGAAAGATAAAATAATATGAAAGACCGCAGAGGACTATTTGCAGGGGATAACCCCTTTGACATCGTGCGGACTTGGTTGGTGGAAGCGCAAGCATCAGAAATCAACGACCCAAATGCTATTGCGTTGTCCACGGTTGATCATGACGGGATGCCAAACGTGCGAGTTGTTTTGTTAAAAGATGTTGAAGATGACGGTTTTGTTTTTTTTACTAACTACGGCAGCGCTAAGGGCCAGGAGTTGGAACAATCTGGCAAAGCTGCTTTTGTAATGCATTGGAAATCCTTACGACGTCAAATTCGAGTACGTGGCAGCGTCACACGTGAAGATGGCCCGCAAGCGGACGCCTATTTTCAATCGCGTCATTCTCAAAGTCGCATTGGAGCATGGGCTTCGCAACAATCGCGTCCGCTTATTTCGCGCGATGTGCTGGTCGCACAGGTTGAGCAGGCAACAACAGAACAGGGGCTAGACCCAATCCGACCGCCATTTTGGGGCGGTTTCCGAATCTGTCCCATTGAAATTGAATTCTGGGCGGATGGCGCATCTAGGTTGCACGATCGGTTCCGGTGGTCGCGGCAAGGTAGAGCTAGTCCATGGAAAATTGACCGTCTAAACCCATAATTATTTACGGTTTGCAAACAGTTTCTTTCTAAGCGCTTGTATTATTCTTGTTAAGCGGTCAATCAATTGAGGATTGGATTGCTTGCTATTTATCTTGTTGGTACGCGGGCTTGGGTTTGAAAATGAACGACAGTATTAGTGATGGCTATTTTATGACAGGGCACGTCAAGTGGTTTGATGCGGGAAAAGGATTTGGTTTTATCCTCGCAGATGGCGGCGGCTCGGATATTTTGCTGCACGCTAATGTTTTGCGTAATTTCGGCCAAAGCTCTGTTGCTGACGATACTGGAATTGAAGTGATGGTCGCCGAAACCGATCGCGGTCTACAGGCAATCGAAATTTTATCGATTGAACAAAATCACGCAGCTCCCGGATCAGGACTTGCTGATTTTGCTGAATTTGATCCTGCAGACATCGCCGCTGTGCCGATTGAACCCGCACGGGTCAAATGGTTTGACAAAGCAAAGGGGTTTGGTTTTGCAAATATTTTTGGAGACGACACTGACATTTTTGTGCACATCGAAGTCTTGCGCCTTGCGGGTCTAGCTGATCTTTCACCTGGAGAAGCTATTGCGCTGCGGGCCATGGAAGGCAAACGCGGGCTTATGGCTGCTGAGGTTTTGCCATGGGAAAGCGCCGTTCCGCGCTCTTTGTAGCGTCTATATTTACATTGACAACCACAGCTGTGATTGGTCTGGCAAGTGCTTCCTCTGCTGCTTGTTCGCAAGACAAGGTATCTGTTCGCGGGGAATTTGGTTCGGCACAGTTTATAGTTGAAGTTGCTGATTCAAGAGCTGAACGGTCGCGCGGCTTGATGTTTGTCGAGCATATGGCGTCATTACAAGGTATGCTTTTTGTGTATGGGCAGCCCCAGAACGTCAGTTTCTGGATGCGAAACACACTTATTCCACTTGATATAATTTTTGTCGACAACAACGGCGTTATTCGAAATATTCATCCTATGGCGCTTCCCCTTGATGAAACACCTATATTTGGTGGATCCGATATTCAATTTGTACTTGAAGTCAATGGTGGGGTGACAAATCGACTCGGTTTGGATGTCGGAGATCAGATGCAGCATATCAGTTTTGGTGATGATGTAATTTGGCCTTGTGAAACCAACTAAAAAATCAATTGAAAAAAATGCATTTAGGGTCTTTGCAACCGCTCAAACACCCATTAGACGAGGTCCATGTTCGGGGCGTGGCGCAGCCTGGTAGCGCATCTGTTTTGGGAACAGAGGGTCGAAGGTTCGAATCCTTTCGCCCCGACCATATTCTATCTCCTTACAAAACCGGGCGTGCAAATTTGATTTTGTGCGCCTGGTTTTTGTTGTCAATTACATATCTAGATAATGTATTGAACTCTTTTCCTTAATAAAACCAGCACACCCAAATCGTATTAGTTTACAGTTGTATAATGCGTGTGTATTTTTTTACCGAATATCTAGGTCTCGTTTCTATCCTCATGTACGAGATTGAGAAAGTTGATGGTCTTTCAAGCTGCTATTAAATTGTAAAATAAGGGTGGTTTTTGCTTTCGTATCTGGAAAGGTTCCGGAGCGGAACATACTTCGATCAGGTTTTACTACGGTCTGGGCCTCTACCTTTGAACTGCGGCAGCCGCAAAGAGCTGGTTGATTAGATTTAAGTATAAAATATGTTTTTTTGCAAAGTTTTTTTCATTATAGACGGTTGGACTAATACGAGTTTCAAGCTTTTGGCTTATTTAACCATTACTATTATAAAAGTTAAAACTAACCAAATTGCTACAAGCCTAATGCTTTAGTTCGTGGCAAGACTGACACAGCCGCGCATATACATAAGTCTTGGCTGTCCGATGCTTGATCACACTTATCGGCCTGTGGGTAACTCATGTAGAAAATGAACTTTGTGCCATATCTTCCTGTCATCCCTAGTGTTTTATTAATTGACCAAGATAAAGCGGCATTGACACTTATCTGTGTGTAACTCTGAGGAAGAATCGAGGACCATTTATTGGTATTACCAGTTCATGATTGGTCAATAGAGTTTAATCTATATTTAGAGTAAAAATTACGTTGACCCCCTAGGTGTAGATAGGCAATGTTGTGCAAGTTAGTTGTCTCTGCACTACATTTGGTGTCAAACACAGCATAAGACATAATAGCAGACACAAAATGCTGCGAAGCTTTTTGTGTTTAGCCATTCTTTTTTGTCTAATGTTCTGTAGGATTATTGTCGCAATATGCAGTCACAACCAGCAAACTATGGTTCGGTTAAACCGAGTCGATGAAGTATTTAGGGGCCTCAACCAGGGTCCTCACATAAACAGAGGCGAGTGCACGATGCAGATTGAACGCAACTTTACAAAATCCGGACTAGACGCATATGCGGAGGTGCCATTCAAGGCTGCCACATCCGAGATTCGCAACCCTGATGGGACGATCGTTTTCAAGTTAGAGAACTGTCAGATTCCGATCGGTTGGTCACAAGTTGCTTCAGACGTAATAGCGCAGAAATATTTTCGCAAAGCAGGTGTGCCTTCCGAAACAGTCAGGATAGCTGAGAAAGGCATTCCAAAATTCTTGTGGCGCTCTGTCCCTGCAGAGGGAGCAATTTTAGAGGGTGAAACGTCAGCTAAGCAAGTGTTTGATCGACTTGCTGGTGCATGGACCTATTGGGGCTGGAAAGGTGGTTATTTTACCACCGAGGAAGACGCACAGACCTATTTTGATGAAATGCGTTACATGCTCGCAACGCAGCGTGCAGCGCCAAATTCACCACAATGGTTTAACACTGGTTTGCACTGGGCTTATGGGATCGACGGTCCAGCACAAGGCCATCATTATGTGGACTATAAAACTGGCAAGCTTACTGCTTCAAAGTCGTCATACGAGCATCCACAGCCACATGCCTGTTTTATCCAGTCAGTTAAGGATGATCTTGTAAACGAAGGCGGTATTATGGACCTCTGGGTTCGTGAAGCTCGTCTTTTCAAGTATGGATCTGGCACAGGCACCAATTTTTCTTCGCTGCGTGCTTCAGGTGAAGGCCTGTCAGGGGGTGGTAAATCTTCTGGTTTAATGGGCTTCTTAAAGATTGGTGACCGTTCAGCTGGCGCCATCAAGTCGGGTGGCACAACTCGGCGGGCAGCCAAAATGGTAATTGTTGATGCGGACCACCCCGATATCGAAGAATTTATTAACTGGAAGGTACTTGAGGAACAAAAAGTTGCTTCCATAGTTGCCGGTTCCAAAATGCATGAACAAAAACTTAATTTAATTTTTGATGCTATCCGTAAATGGGATGGCAAGGCAGAAAATGCTTACAATCCCAATGTGAACCCAGCCTTGAAAGAAGCCGTACGTGAAGCAAAAAAAGTAGCCATTCCGGAAACCTATGTCAAACGGGTGCTGGATTATGCACGACAGGGTCATACAGCGATTGAATTCCCTGTTTACGACACGGATTGGGACAGTGAAGCATACAATTCTGTAAGTGGTCAAAATTCTAATAATTCGATTCGCGTTACCGATGCTTTTTTGAAAGCTGTAGAAAATGATGCAAATTGGAAGTTGATTAATCGAAGAAACGGCGAAGTTGCCAAGGTCATCAAAGCTCGTGATTTGTGGGAGCAGGTAGGCCATGCTGCATGGGCATGCGCTGATCCAGGCATTCAGTATCATGACACTGTAAATGCTTGGCACACTTGTCCTGAGGACGGTGCTATCCGAGGATCAAACCCCTGTTCAGAATACATGTTTCTTGACGATACAGCATGTAACCTAGCATCGATGAATCTGCTGAAATTCTTTAAAGATGGTGAATTTCAAGTTGAAGACTACATTCATGCCTCTCGATTGTGGACAGTGACACTGGAAATATCTGTGATGATGGCTCAATTTCCATCTAAGGAAATTGCGCAGCGCTCATATGATTTCCGCACACTCGGACTGGGCTATGCTAACATCGGTGGCTTGCTCATGAACATGGGTTTCGGTTACGATTCAGACGAAGGCCGTAGTATGGCTGGTGCATTGACTGCAATTATGACGGGTGTCTCGTATGCCACATCTGCTGAGATTGCGGGTGAGGTTGGTGCATTTTCAGGATACAAACGCAATAAAGAACACATGCTTAAAGTTATTCGCAACCATCGAAATGCAGCGTATGGCGCATCCGATGGTTATGAAAAGCTAGATATCAAACCGGTCCCTTTAGATCATTCCAATTGCCCTGATGCACGCTTGATCGATATTGCAATGTCTTCTTGGGATGCGGCGCTGCGGCTTGGTGAAAAGCACGGTTACCGCAACGCCCAAGTTTCTGTGATCGCGCCTACCGGCACCATCGGTCTGGTGATGGATTGCGACACGACTGGCATAGAACCTGACTTTGCGTTGGTTAAGTTTAAAAAACTTGCTGGCGGTGGATACTTTAAAATTATCAACCAATCTGTGCCTGCGGCTTTAACAAAACTCGGCTATTCCACATCACAGGCAGAAGAAATTCAGGCCTACGCGGTCGGGCATGGCACATTAGGTAACGCACCAGGCATTAACCATACTGCATTGATTGGGCATGGTTTTGGGAAGGCTGAAATTGATAAGATTGAAAATGCTTTGCCATCCGCCTTCGATATTAGGTTTGTTTTCAACCAGTGGACGCTTGGTGAAGAATTCTGTTCATCAGTCTTGGGAATTCCTTCTGATAAACTTAATGATCCGACGTTTGATCTTTTAAAATCATTGGGTTTTTCAAAAGCAGACACTGATTTAGCCAATGACCACGTTTGTGGCACTATGACACTTGAAGGAGCTCCACACCTTAAGGAAGAGCATTACGCTGTTTTTGATTGTGCCAACCCATGCGGTAAAACTGGTAAACGTTACCTTTCCGTCACCAGCCACATTCACATGATGGCTGCTGCCCAATCGTTCGTTTCAGGTGCGATTTCCAAGACGATCAACATGGCGAACGATGCTACTATCGAAGACTGTCAGAAGGCATATGAGCTTTCATGGTCTTTGGGCGTGAAAGCCAATGCGCTTTACCGCGATGGCTCTAAATTGTCTCAACCGCTAGCAGCAGCGCTGGTGGAAGACGATGAGGAAGCCGCAGATATACTTGAGAATGGCAACATCCACGCCAAAGCACAGGTAATTGCTGAAAAGATCATTGAAAAAGTCATTATCAAAGAGATTATTAAATCGCACCGCGAAAAGATGCCTCAACGTCGCAAAGGTTATACTCAGAAAGCCAATGTTGGTGGCCACAAAGTTTATTTGCGTACGGGCGAATATGAGGACGGCAATCTTGGTGAAATTTTTATCGACATGCACAAAGAAGGTGCTGGTTTCCGCGCGATGATGAACAACTTCGCAATTGCGGTGTCGGTTGGTCTGCAATATGGCGTGCCATTGGAAGAATTTGTTGACGCCTTCACTTTCACCAAGTTTGAGCCAGCTGGTATGGTGCAGGGTAACGACAGCATTAAGAACGCTACGTCGATCCTTGATTACATTTTTCGCGAACTTGCTGTGTCCTACCTGGATCGGACTGATCTGGCCCACGTCAAGCCAGAAGGGGCGACGTTCGACAGCCTCGGTCGTGGCGAAGAAGAAGGCGTTTCCAATATTCAGGAAATGTCCGAAAGTGCAGCTTCGAAATCTTTGGAAGTGCTCAAGCAGATTAGTTCAACAGGCTATTTGCGTAAGCGTGTCCCGAACGATCTGTATGTGTTACAAGGCGGGGCTGGTGCGGTGGCATTCGGTGGTGGTGCTGCGCCTGTCTCAATTGATACTTTAATTCCAGATGTTGTTGCTGGAGGTGGCATAGCGAAAGCCACTCCTGTAACGCCGATTTCATCTGGAGCTATCGGTCTAATGGCCCGTGATAAAGCGAAGATGCAAGGCTATGAAGGCGAGGCCTGCGGCGAGTGCGGCAACTACACGCTGGTGCGTAACGGCACCTGTATGAAGTGCAACACCTGTGGGGGAACCTCGGGTTGTAGTTAAAGAAATCTTGGCAGTTGTAGGTCGGACCATCGGTCCTCCCAAATAGGGGTTAATTTGTCCCAGATCGGGGCAAAGCTGCTCCCAAGCGCTTAAAACTGGCTAAAAAGAATCTGAGGCTGGTTCTTTCGCCCTCTGTCGAGATTGTTCCACACTCAAAAAGCGTCGAGCAGTATAATCACGAGCTCGATCAGCAAAACGAACGGGGTCCCTTTGGGGGCCCCTTTTTTCTATGCGAATTGATAATTGTGAATCGGGGTAAAGTTGCCGCCAATTTAGTGTAAAGATCCGGCCATATCGCTGAAACCTTTAATATCTTTGAGAGTTTAGGTGACGGGTGACTTAGAGCAATAGACTGGTGCAAGGATTTAAAATCCTCGTGTCGGTGGTTCGATTCCGCCCCCAGGCACCATTAAGTCAACATAATAAGTTGATTTTGTTAAGCAATGTTGAAATAAAGCATTTTTATCCCCCCAATTATCCACCTTGACGCGCGTGCTGAATAGCCTAGCCACCTAGCTCCGATTAACCCAACTGCAAACGCAACAATCGCTTCACGGAATCAGTAGCAAAGTGAGTGCCAGCAGTTTCTTAGCTGCGTTCGCCGTGCATCTGGCAAATTTTCTATCTCCGAACCGCTGGGCTTTTACATTGCAACCCCCCGCATTTTGATTTCGCGTTGCGTAAACGGCAACAAAAAAGTCAGTCGTGACCAATGCTGCATAATGCACATTTCTAAATCAAGGGTGGAAACCAGCCCTTCGCCGCGGTCGCAGCATTGGTTCCTGCGTAGGAGCAAAGCGGACGTTGGTAGATGTGAGATCTTGCCTGTTACGGGCTGGCGCCATTCAGTGGGCCAAT
>JBLILC010000050.1:0-16739 GCA_047635635.1 Octadecabacter sp.
TTCGTTGGGGCCCAACTGCTCATCACTCTCAGCTATCACACTGGATTCATACAGTGAATCCCATCAGCTCATTTGTGCAACAAAGCCCATAATTATAGAAAATAGACTTTTTTGAATGTGTCAGTACGGCTGCATACTCAGTTTAAAGGTAAGAAAATTCAAAATTTTAAATAAAAAAAATAAATTAAAAAATGGCATTAAATTTTAATGATATCATTTTTTTAGTGGATTTTTGAAAATATGAATGCCTGAAAATGCTTAAGTGATAATGATACGTAGGTTTCAACTGTTGTGATTTAAAAGTATTTAACATATTTAAGCCATAATAATAATAGCCTCTAAATTGAGGTTGAATGTTTAAATTTATCCGTCGGGGAGCCTTTTTGGGCTGAGAGGTGTTTACACCGACCCGTCGAACCTGATCCGGGTAGTGCCGGCGTAGGGAACGGGTGTCATGCGCAGCTTTAAAGCGCTCCCTCATTTCCTCGCGGGCAGTCCTCAACTAAGATGGAGATGTGCCGATGAAGACTCCGATTGCTCTTACAATTGCAGGTTCAGACAGTAGTGGCGGTGCTGGCGTGCAGGCGGATATCAAAGCGATTTCGGCTAGTGGTGCATTCGCAGCAAGCGTTATTACCGCTGTAACGGCGCAAAACACAACATCAGTTACCCGCATTCACCAAATACCGGCAGATGTGGTATTTGACCAGATTGAAGCGGTACTTTCAGATCTTCAGGTGCAGGCGATCAAGCTTGGTATGTTGTTTTCTGCGCCCATTATTGACGCTGTTGCCAAAGGTCTTGTAGTTTTTTCAGCTCCAATTGTGGTCGACCCTGTGATGATTGCCAAATCAGGAGATTCTCTTTTGCAAAGGTCTGCAATTGATGCACTGATTTGTAAAATTTTACCCCTTACCACGCTTTTGACACCAAACCTTCCAGAGGCGGCATGCTTGTTGGGCGCATCACAAGCTCACAGTTCGACAGACATTATCGCTCAAGGTCAGCGGCTTTTGGAAATGGGACCAAAGGTGGTATTGATGAAAGGAGGACATGCTGCTGGCGACATTTGTACGGACTATTTGATTGACGCCACTGGCGTTGTGGCCACGTTAACTGCACCACGGGTGCAAACGCGTAACACGCATGGCACAGGTTGCACTTATTCAGCAGCAATTGCTGCTCAACTGGCAAAGGGTCAGGACTTAAATAGTGCAGTTACAACCGCGCATAGCTATTTACAGACTGCAATTAAGGCCGCAGATCAGCTAAGTATTGGCCGCGGCCACGGACCAGTCCATCATTTTCATGGTCAGTGGTGATGCGTGCAATTACGATTATTGGGGCAGGGGTTGCGGGACTTTGTGTGGCGCGGGCCTTACTGGATCGCGGGGCGCATGTGACGTTGGTCGATCGTCATGAAACGTCAGGGCCACATGCATGTTCGTGGTGGGCTGGCGGAATGCTTGCACCTTTTTGTGAAGGTGAAAGCGCTGAAGAACCTGTTGTGCGGCTAGGTCAAGAAGCTGCTGATTGGTGGAGCGTAAAGACGCAAGCAGTTCATCGCTGTGGCTCACTTGTTATTTCACCTGCTCGCGACAAGGCAGATCTGAATAGATTTGCACGTCGCACAACCACATTCCGTGAGGTTGAGGTTGACGAGATTAAAACACTTGAGCCTGATTTAGGCGGTCGTTTTACCAAAGGACTATTTTTTGAAAGTGAAGCACACCTAGATCCGCGCGATGCGCTGCTCCAATTACGCGCTGGTTTGGTCGCGGATGGCGCTGTGTTCACGGTTGCAGACGCCGATCCTGATGATTTTGCACGCCGAGGTGTGACGGTCGACTGTCGTGGGTTTCAGGCGCATGCCCAATTGAGTGACCTGCGGGGCGTAAAGGGCGAAATGCTAGTGTTGTCATGCCCTGACATTACTCTGAACCGGCCCATCCGGATGCTGCATCCACGAATTCCACTATATATTGTGCCGCGTGGTGGCGGAATCTTTATGTTGGGTGCAACGATGATCGAAGGCCAGGCAGGTCGCCATGTTACGGCACGTTCAATGCTTGAGTTACTCAGTGCGGCCTATGCTTTGAACCCTGCTTTTGGTGAGGCAGAAGTGCTTGAAATTGGAGTCGACAGTCGTCCTGCATTTCCAGACAATTTGCCCCGCATTCAGCATGAAGGTAATCTGATCCGCGCAAACGGTCTTTTCCGGCACGGGTTTTTGTTGGCGCCTGCGCTGGCCCGGATGGTGACGGAATTGATTTTTGATAGCAAAATACCAGAGGTGATGAATGAGACTGCAGCTTAATGGTGAAACAATTGATGCAGTGGCTTGTTCACTGGCTGATCTGCTCGAGTCACAAGGTTTTGGTGAGGCTAAAATCGCTACGGCTGTAAATGGTTGTTTCGTGCCTAGCACCGTCCGAGCTGATCATTCATTAACTGATGGTGATATGATCGAAGTTCTTGCTCCAATGCAGGGGGGCTAAGAGATGCGTGATTTTTATGGTGTAACGCTTACTAACGGTCTTATGCTTGGAACTGCGCAATATCCTTCACCAGCAATTTTGGCAGATGCCTTCAAACGCAGTGCTGCCAGTGTTGCGACAGTGTCTTTGCGGCGTGAAAGCGGAAAGGATCGTGCGGGGCAGGATTTCTGGCAGTTAATTCGTGATTTAGATGTCCATATTCTGCCCAACACCGCAGGCTGCCATAGTGTTAAAGAGGCCGTGACCACAGCGCATATGGCTCGTGAAGTATTCGACACCAAGTGGATCAAACTTGAAGTAATTGGTGAAGAAGACACGCTACAACCAGATGTTTTTGGACTGGTAGAGGCTGCGCAAATTTTGATTGAAGACGGATTTCAAGTATTTCCATACACAACCGAAGATTTGGTTGTCGCGGACAGGTTGCTGCAAGCCGGTTGCGAAGTGTTGATGCCGTGGGGCGCGCCGATAGGATCAGGTTTAGGGCTCAACAATATCTTTGGATTGCGAGCAATGCGCGCACATTTCCCAGACGTGCCCTTAGTGATCGACGCTGGACTTGGTTTGCCTTCACAGGCAGCACAGGCGATGGAATTAGGATTTGATGCGGTACTATTAAACACCGCTGTTGCAAAAGCAGGTGATCCCGCCGCGATGGCCGAAGCGTTCGCAACAGCAGTTCGTGCAGGTAAATTAGCTCAAGTCGCCGACCCAATAGAGCCACGCGACATGGCCGCCCCGTCTACACCCGTTATTGGAAAGGCGTTTCTAATATGAAGCTAGATCGGTTCTATCCTATTTTCGACAGTGCAGATTGGATCGCACGTCTTGTGCCGCTTGGCATAAAATTGGTGCAGTTGCGAATAAAAAACGCAAGTCAAGATATGATTCACGATCATGTGCGTCGTGCGAAAGCGGTCTGTGCTGATTACGACTGCACTCTTGTGATAAATGATCATTGGCAAATCGCAATTAATGAGGGTTGTGACTATGTTCACCTCGGTCAAGAAGATCTTGATAAAGCGGATGTTTCAGCAATTCGGTTAGCAGGATTGTGTCTCGGGGTCAGCACGCATGATAAAGCAGAACTTAAGCGCGCAATGGTGCTCAATCCAGATTATGTCGCGCTTGGGCCGATTTACCCGACCATTTTAAAAAAGATGAAATGGCATAAGCAAGGTAACGCAAAGCTGACAACATGGCGAGAGTTCATAAGGGACACACCACTGGTTGCGATTGGTGGGATGCGGATTAATCGTGCGCAAGGCGCTTTTGATGCTGGTGCGGATGTTGTGGCGGCTGTGACCGATATCACTTTGCACGACAGCCCGGAAGACCGCGTGGCTGCATGGTTGGTGGCAACGCGATGAATAGATATAATCGCCAAACCATCTTGCCCGAGGTCGGCAACGCTGGGCAAGCGGCAATACGTAGGGCCCATGTGCTGGTGGTAGGTGCTGGCGGGCTTGGTGCGCCGGTGCTGCAGTATCTTGTGGGGGCGGGTGTAGGGCAGGTGACCATAGTGGACGATGATTTTGTTTCGCTGTCCAACTTGCACCGGCAAACATTATTTCGTGAGGATGACATTGGTCAGGACAAAGTCGCTGTTGCCGCTGCAACTCTACGTCGTCTGAATGCAGATTGTGAGATCGTGACGGTTACTGAAGCGCTGTCCCCTGTGAATGTGCAAAGGCTTGTCGCGCCATGTAACCTTGTTTTGGATTGTGCTGATAGTTTCGCTGCAAGCTATATTTTGTCAGATAAGTGCTTTGGTAACAGTACCCCATTAATCAGCGCATCTTCTCTTGGTTTTTCTGGATATGTAGGCGGATTTTGTGCCACTGCGCCGTCCTTGCGCGCCGTTTTCCCTGATTTACCAGAGCGGACACAAACTTGTGCGACAGGTGGTGTATTGGGGCCAGTTGTAGGTTTGATTGGTGCGGCCCAGGCGCAAATGGCATTGGGACATTTGATTGGACAATCCCCGTCTCCGCTTGGTCAGTTGATTAGTTTTGACATGCAATCCTACCGTACAGGTGGCTTTCGTTTTGATGGTGCCCCTGAACCCAAAACTTGCCTTGGGTTTATTGTGGCCTCTGACATTAATAAGTCCGATTTTGTTGTGGAATTGCGAAATAATATTGAAGCGCCGGTCCGAGTTGCAGACATTGCACAACGCATGACTGTTGCGCAATTCAAACAAGAAAGCATCACACCAAACGTGGCCCAACGCGCTGTTTTTGCTTGCCGATCAGGCCTTCGGGCATGGCAGGCAGCGTCTCATTTACGGTCATATTGGACTGGAGAAATTTCACTTATTGCAATGGGTGAAATGCCTGACAAAGTGAAGCTAACAACAGAAAACTGATACTAATTACTGCCGCAATTACCTTTGCAATATCATTTTGAATAACAGCTAAATTTTCTGGAACAGTTGTGACTGAACTGGGCAGATTTTTTATAATCCATTTTAAGATTTATAGTTAAAATAGATTACGCAACGAGATAAAATTGTTTGCGCTTCGATCATTAGCAGATCTTTTTAGTGGTGAAGCGAATTTGTGTCCGTGACAGGTTTAAAATGGCATCTCGACTATTTCAAAAACGCAAATAGTGATCATACAATTACGACGAAGGTTAGACCAACGATAGCGATCAAGAAACGCGTCTACTTTAAATTAGCTTTGTACTTCGCCTGCAAATATTTGCGCATATCCGCAACTTGAAATTGCCCGCTTTAAACGTGGCTTTGTCATATTCATATAATAATATCTGGCCAAGGTTAAAATTATTGTTAACAGATGGAAATGGGCGATATTATTTATTTTAAAATATCATCCAAAGATATTTTCACGGGCAGCAAACGGGTTTTGTCGGACAAGTCTACGAGTGCTTGGAGTTAAGGATCGCTGCGCGACCATTTATGGATCGTAAGATCAAGGGTGCATCAAAAAATCACGATCGATTCAACAGTCTAGTAGGTTAAAAAGTGCTAAATACAGGATTTGCGCTGGGGCGGCACAACGATCGACTATAATGCCAGTATTGCGTGTCTGCCAGGTGTCAATAATTGCACCATGGAGCTATGATTGTTCCTTGAAATGCCAGAAAAAGCCCATGAGATTTAGGTCTGGTGATTACTTTAGCTGCTTCAATCCCTTCTGTAACGAATAAAACTTAAACCGTTTCTAAGCATACCTTTCGGGTTTGCACATATTAGGTTGAGTGGATCGTTCTCCACTGTGCCTTTTAAATGGCTTGACAGATGTGTCAATTTTGAACGAAAAATTTGATAATTATGTGAAGTATCTGTAAGACTTAAAAAGGGATGCTCTAATGTTTTAGGTTCCACTGCTTCAGCCTTTTCAACTCAAAAAACTGACATTGCGTAACCGGATCATGACTACCAGTCATGAGCCTGCCTATCCGCAAGATGGCATGCCTAAAAAACGTTATATTGCCTATCATGCCGAACGCGCCAAAGCGGGTGTCGCGTTAGCTATGACAGCAGGGTCAGCCACAGTCAGTCGAGAAAGTCCGCCAGTGTTCAACAATATACTTGCTTATAGCGACGATATTGTCCCATGGATAAAGCAACTTACTGATGCAGTGCACGAGTATGGTTGTGCTGCTATGATCCAACTGACCACCTGGGGCGCCGTACTAGTTGGAACAAGGGGGATTGGTTGCCCTCGGTGTCGCCGTCGAAGCATCGTGAACCAGCACACCATGCTTATCCCAAACTTATTGAAGATTGGGATATAGAACGTATCATTAGCGATTTTGCGGACGCGGCTGAGCAGGTTGCATGGACGGCATCGAGTTGCAGGTTTATGGCCACCTTCTTGATCAGTTTTGGTCGCCGCTGACCAATGATCTCACGGGGCCGTACGGTGCTGATACGATGGAGAACAGAATGCGTTTTCCGTTGGATGTCGTGGATGCGATCCGCAAACGTGTAGGTGGTGAGTTCATAGTCGGACTTCGCTACACCGCTGATGAAGTGCAAAAAGGCGGTATCACACCAGAAGAAGGCTTGGAAATTTCCAAACGCCTCGCTGCAACAGGAAAGGTCGATTTCTTAAATGTCATCTGGGGCAGAATACACACGGATCCATCGATGACAGATTTGATCCCAATTCAGGGAATGAAAAGCGCACCACACCTCGACTTTGCGGGCGAGGTGCGTAGGGCGACCGGAATGCCGACTTTCCACACAGCTCGTACCCCTGATGTGGCTACTGCACGCCATGCAGTGAAGGCTGGACTACTGGACATGGTCGGTATGACACGTGCGCATATGGCTGACCCACATATCGTGCGAAAGATTGTTGAAGGGCGTGAAGCCGATATTCGTCCTTGTGTAGGGGCTACATATTGTCTTGATCGCGTATACCAGGCGGGTGAGGCCTTGTGTATCCACAACGCCGCTACGGGGCGTGAATTGACGATGCCACACGAGATTACAAAGGCAGAGACAAGAAAAAAAATAGTGATCGTAGGGGCAGGCCCTGCGGGTCTTGAAGCTGCGCGTGTTGCTGCTGAACGGGGGCATGAAGTGACTGTGTTTGAAGCTGCTGCTGAACCTGGTGGGCAGGTACTGCTGACGTCACAATCTCCACGCCGTCGTGAGATGATGGGGATCATCGACTGGCGTATGAACCAATGTGCCGCACGGGAGGTGACCTTCAACTTTAATGTCTGGGCTGAAGTGACGAGTCTTGTTTCAGATGTCGTAATTGTTGCCACCGGTGGCATACCAAATACTGAATTGTTCGAACAGAAAGGTAAACAGCCTCATGTCGTAACGTCATGGGACATAATTTCCGGAGACGCGATACCAGGGGGAAATATACTAATTTATGACGAAAGTGGTGATCACCCCGCCTTGCAGGCCGCTGAAATTGCGGCAAACGCGGGCGCTAAGGTCGAGATAATGACACCGGATCGCACTTTTTCGCCTGAGGTGATGGCGATGAATCTAGTGCCTTATATGCGTTCGCTTCAGGACAAGGACGTGACCTTTACCGTCACGCGGCGTCTTCTTGACGTCGTGCGTAATGGCAATAAGCTGACAGCTACCATTGGCACGGATTACAGCGATCATACTTATGATTGTGAGGTAGATCAGGTTGTTGTGAACTACGGTACGCTGCCGCTGGACGATCTTTACTGTGATCTCAAGCCGTTATCATCAAATGCTGGATCAATTGATTACGACGCGCTTCTTATGAGAGAAGAACAGACCTCCACACGCAACGCAAATGGCAGATTCCAACTTTTCCACATTGGTGATGCGGTTTCGGCGCGTAACACCCACGTGGCAATTTATGACGCACTGCGTCTGGTAAAGGATATCTGATGTAAGCAGCAGTCAAAACATACGGATCGTTTTTCTACATCAAAGACATACTAGGCTATGGTCTCGTAGGATGTGTGGCCCTGACATTGGGTGATCTACTATGAGAACAGAGCACATTGATCACAAAGGGTGAGGCCCAGGAGATCACGCACCCACATCACAGTTTGTCCATGAATTACCGCTAAACATCAACACATTCTGGACACTAATGGCCATTGATCTGGGGCCTACCATATGAATAATAGTTGGCTTGAATTAAATATATGTTGGGAATGGCAGGAATAAATATTCTCGATCTGTCGTGAGGCTATTTAATTGGTTTGGGCCGCAGTCCTTCTGAAAGTCTCAACAGCATCTCGAAAGAGTTTCTTACAAATTTTTATGACCTTTAACAGAGTGGACCTTCGTTGCGCTAAACACGGATGTACGTTTTCAGCTTAATTAGTACTACTTTGGATTGAACCCATTTTCCGCGCCAGAAAGCCGCCTGATTGTCGTGCCCAGAGGCGTGCGTAGAGACCATCTTGTTCCAATAGAGCATCGTGCGTGCCTTGCTCGACGATGTACCCCGCATCCATTACTACTATACGATCCATAGCTGCGATGGTCGATAGGCGGTGCGCGATGGCCAGGGTTGTTTTTCCAGCCATTAGCAAGTCTAGGTTTTCTTGGATTGCAGCTTCCGCCTCACTATCAAGCGCGCTTGTGGCCTCGTCTAACACAAGGATTGGAGCGTCCTTGAGTAGTGCACGTGCTATAGTGACCCTTTGGCGTTGACCACCCGAGAGTTTGACGCCCCGGTCGCCGACGAATGCGTCAAGGCCCACGCGTCCTTTGTCATCACGCAGATCGTGGATGAAGCCCATGGCTTGTGCGGCTTGTGCGGCTGCTTCAACCTCTGCATCAGTGGCACTGGGTCGGCCATATCGAATATTGTCGCGTATGGATCGATGTAGCAGACCGACATCCTGTGTCACCACACCGATCTGCCCTCGCAAGGAGGTCTGTGTGACATCGCGGACGTTCTGGCCGTCAACTGTAACACTGCCTGCATCAACGTCGCGCAACCGCATCAAAAGGGATACGAGGGTCGATTTGCCTGCACCGGACAAGCCGACCAAGGCGACCCTCTCGCCGGCGGCTATGGCGAGCGATAGATCACGCACGACTGCGTCTTTTTCTCCATATCCAAAGGTCACGTGATCGAACAGTATCTGCCCAGCGGTCAAGTTCAGGTTGGGTGCATTTATAGCGTCCATGAGTGTTGGTGGTGTGGTCATAATTGGCATGGCGTCTGCGATCGTTCCATATGCGCGACTGACTGACTGACCCAACCCGATAAACATGCCGGACGACGCCGAAAGTGTACGCGCAATAGTGGCCCCGGCAACAAAACCACCCAAACTGACAAAACCGGAGATCAAACCCCACAGCCCCACAGTGAAAATTGACACAACCAGCGAAACATTTAGCAGATGCACCAAGGCATCCGTTGAGACATATGCGCGGTTCTCGCGATGTTGGGTGTCGATTGTCTCGCCTATGACCTTTTTGATTGCACCCGCCTCACTGTCCTCGGCAGCAAAAAGTTTGACCATCGCAATATTTGAATAAACATCTGTCATGGCACCTGTGGCTCGACTGTTAGCAGCCGCCACTTTGCGGGACCGCGCCGCGTAGACTGGAACCGCAAACCATGCCAAAATGATGTTGAGCGCAATCCAGATCACAACTGGAAAGGCCATCGTTGGCGATAAGGCCCCCAGTAGTAAAGCAGCGCCGCCAAAGGACACAACGACGCGTGGTATCATTTGCATGGCTATCATCATGGACCGCTGCACCGCGCTGGTGACCTGCCCGATGCGGCTGGCAACCTGACCTGCAAATACGTCTTCAAAGAAAGCGACGTCCTGGCCTTCAACAGCTTTGTGAGCTTGCCATTGCATTGCTGCTGGTAATAAAACCTGCACTGTTTGGGCCATGAAGGCCCCGCGCACAAAGGTTATGACCGGGTCAACAACTGCGAACAGAAAGACCAGAGCGGCAAGTGCCCATATCTCGGTAGCAACAAATAGAGCTGCACCTTGCGCCGTGACGCCGTCGACCACAAAGGCCAGTGCCCAGACCATCGCCAGTCCGATCCCTGCCGAGATTACTGACAACCCGGCAACCGCAACCAAAACACCACGAAAGAGCTGTGCAAAATGCCAGACTAAACTCCAGACTCCTGCCGCAGGCAGAGCGCGCAGGGGGAGGCTAAAAGGAAGGACAAGATTCTCGAAGGGACGGAAGATGCGGTCTGATATATTCATATATTATCACATAGGGCTAGAGACTATGATCGCCAACGTAACTTGAGTGGTCAATTTTAGTCAAAAGGTTATATTCATAATAAAATTTTAATACTTTAGCGCCTAAACGCGCAGAACTTATTCCATTCTATGAACGGCTCTTTTTCAGATATCGTGTCAGCCAGTTTTATGTATGAAAATTGTAAAACAAAAAATTTGTTTATTAGAAAACTAATACCGGTGCAAAATTTTGATTTTTATCGATGCGTTCGATGGGATATTGACCAATAATACACAAGCTGGAAAATTTCTTGAGATTGACCTACCGCTGGCGGTGATATTGTTTGTCTTACTTAGTCGTTTTTTCATCGTGGTCTATGCATTAGACCCCAAGTTGGCTCTTGCAGGTGACGGCGAGGTGGCAACGATGCTGGTCATATACAGTTTGCCGCACGATCGTTTTCTGAATGCTCAATTGCCAATTTAAACAGCAGACAGAACGACGGATTGGTTTTCATGAGACATGCAACTCGCAAACCTTATTAACTCATCTAACGCGGTTGCGTCGTATTGAAATGTGGATATCTGATGCAGAATTTATAGCATATGGTGCGATATTTAAAGTTTTTCTTGGATTGGCGATTTGACGATCACATCAGGCATTATTTTCTTGATCATCACCTATTCATTGGAACTGAGTAAGGCAGCACTCGTGTTTCCGGTGGTACTTCTGGGTTGGTCACATTTATCCAAAAATTATGAAACAGATCAACCAAGCGGTACCATCTGAATTTTCGAAATTGCAGGATAACCAATTACTAAGTCATGAATATTAGACCCCCCCAGATTGGGCTGTCAGCGTCGCAGTCTTTATATAAGTACGGGCTGTATATGGGGCGTCTTACTTATAGATTTCTGGAAGGAAAGTAGTAGAAATTGCAGGTACGAACGCGATACACAATACAACAACGAGCATGCACAGAACGAATGGGATAGCCCGCCACGCAATCTTCAGTATGGACTCACCAGTGATGCCAGAGACCACAAACAAGTTCAGACCTAGAGGCGGTGTGATAAAACCGACCCCCAGGGCTGTGATCATCATGATACAGAACTGAATTTCGTTCATCCCAATGCTGTCAGATAGTGGTTTCAAGATAGGGGCGAGGATCACTATATTAGGCGTAGTTTCCATTACGCAGCCCGCCGCAATTAAAATGCCAATCATCATCAAGATTAGGATAGTTGGGTTGTCAGTCATGGCGGTTGCAGCAGACACAAACCCCTGTGGTACGCCCATGATAGCAAGGGCTTGTGCCAATGGTAGCGAGAACGCAATAATTGGCAAAATAATGCCGTTGACCTTGGCGGAACTGACCAGCATCGCTGGAAAGTCTGCCAGTTTCAGCGTGCCGATAGTAAAGCCGATGATGATTGTGACGACAACGGCTGTAGCACCCGCCTCTGTCGGGGTGAGGCGACCTGAAAATATTCCGTAAAAGATAATGCCCGGCACGATGAATGCATACCAACCTGACGCCAGCGACTGACTTAGGCGGGCGAAGTAAATTCTTGCTGATAGGTTGCCGCCGCCCTCATAATTATAAATGCGGTTAACGATCAGGTTGGTGGTCAGGATCGCCAGCAGGATTGATATGCCCGGAATGATTGCAGCAAGAAAAAGGGTCGAGGCAGATATTCCAAGGATCAAGCCAATAATAATATACGCAATGGAGGGTGGGATCAGGATGCCGGTACAAGCACCCGCAGCAACCAAGGCGCAGGCATAAGGACGCGGATAGCCGCTTTCCACAAGGCGACTGATTGTCATACGCCCCACGGCCGCAGCGCCCGCAGCGTCTGATCCGGAGATCGCAGCGAACATACCGCAGACGAGAACTGTGGCCGATCCGAACCCGCCTTTGGCAAACTGGGTCAGGGCCTCGGCCACGTCGAGGAATTTACGGCTGAGACCGGTGCGCACGAGAACGTCGCCAGTTAGGATAAACAGTGGCACAGCGGTTAGCGCGAAGGCATCAATGCCGTGAAACAGACTTTCGCCAAGTAGCGCCAGTGGGAGGTCGCCCGCCATCAGCAACATCATGGTAGCAGCAACACCGATAGACGCCCAGACAGGCACCGCTAATGCACACATCAGTACAAAAGCTAGTACCGGCAAGTAGAAATCCCATCCAAGAATTACTATTTGTTCAATTGGGTTAAAAAGCATCGACTACCCTCTTCAATCAAACAAATTGTCGCCTTCGTAGACGGGAGTTCCGTCACGAAGTGAGCGTATGTCGCGTAATAAGGATTGAGTGAGCCGAACAATCATAATTGCAAAGCCCAAGGGTACGGCCAAGAAGAACCAGACCATTGATATGCGCAGGCCATGACTGACTGATCCAAATTTCCACGATACGTGAACAGTTTCCCACGACCAGTAAAGAGCGATTGCTGCTACGCCAAACATTACAAGATCCCCAAAAATATAAAGCAGCGCCTTCATGCGAGGCCCTACGTAGTGCATCAAAACGTCAATGCGAATGTGTGCACGTTCCTTAACGGCAGCAGCAGCCCCGACCCAAGCGAGATAGATAAATGAGTAGCGTACGATTTCTTCGCCCCAGATGGAGGAATATGAAAAAATTTCACGGCGCAGTACTTCGATGGACATGGTCAAAACCAGCATCACGTAAAATACCAAGAGCAACCAACGCTCCGCGTCTCGGTTTAATCGGTGCAAGAAGCTCATGACGGTCCTTTCACGCAAGAGTTGCAGCCAAATAGGCCGTATCAATCACTGCTAATTTGTATCAGGGGTTGTCTAAACACAGGTGGGTGCAGCGTGTGCACCCACCTGTATTTTTTTAGGCGTCATGGACGTAGTGGCGGCCCATTGTGCCAGCGGCTTCTTCGAGCTTGGCGAAGGTGTCCATAGATCCGGCCAGTTCAATTTTGAAGCTGTCCCATTCGGCTAACTGGTATCCACCAGCCGCTTTCCATTCACTCAATTGGTCATCTGATAACGAGTGAAATTCAACGCCTGACTTGCGTAGCTCTGCCATTGCGTAATTGCGTGCCGATGGCACCTTTGCAAGGTTCTGATGGCGTGTGATTTCAGACGCTTCCATGATCGCGTCCTGAATATCAGCTGGCATGGAACTGAACCACTCAAGGTTACAAGAATAGACCTGAGAATCTGGAACAGCCTGCGTGAACGTAACGTGTGACAATAGATCCTTGAAGCCAAAGACATATAGTGCGCCAACAGATGGATCGAGCGCATCAGCCACACCTTGGGCAATCGCAGACGGTGTTTCGCCCCATGCAACTGGTGTAGGGTTTGCTCCGACCATGCGGTAGTATTGCTGCAACATAGCAGAGCCCGGAACGCGGAACTTAACTCCGTCCAGATCTCCTGGTGTTATCACTGCTCCTGCTCCACCTTTGCGAACAGCAACAACGCGGGGGTCGATGTTGACATAAAAAAGCGCTTTGAAACCGGCGGCTTCAATTTTTGGGTCTACTTCTTGTGCCCAAATGTCAGATTGCACAAGGTTAGTGAAACGTTGGTTGGAACCGCATAGGTATGGCATGTTAATTAAGTCAACGACACTCGCGAAGGGTGCGAAGTTGGACAAAGAATGCTGTGCTGCTTGAATTGTGCCTGTCTGCACTGACTGCGCCAGCGCACCACCTGCACCAAGTTGACCACCAGGGGCCAATTTGACATAAACTTTCCCGTTCGTGGCATTTTGAATGTTTTCTTTAAGATCTAACTGCATAATTGGGTAGCTGCGTGTTGCACCCAGAATATAAGCGGTAGCAATTGTCATGGTATGTTCTGCGCTTGCTTCACGGTCGGCTTCTTCTTGTGCTGTCTGGGCGACTGCAGCTGTAGACCAGAGTGAGCCAGCAGCACCTAAAACGAGGGCAGCAGTAAATGCGCCAGATCCAGCTAGTTTAAGGAAGTTTCGGCGTTCGACTGATTTTAATTCTTTGATGTCTTTATTCAATTTAGTGTCCTCCCTGGACGATTGCGTGTTGCACTATTTCTTAGTGTCAGCTTCTTTTTTCAGAATGGTGATAACGAACAAAATAGCGACTCCGGATAATACCAGCATCTCGCCTACGTCACCAAGGAATGCGGAATTTGATGCGGCACCAAGCCCTACATTCGCAACAAAAACAACAAATAATACTAGTGCCCCGATTAGCGGCATATTGCGTTTCCTCCCAGTCGCAAGCCCGAATCATTTTAATGTAAGCCCTTACATTTCTAAAATGCAAGAGCTTACATTATATTTAGACTAGATCGTTCTACCTGTGTTAAGTTGATAAGAGGGTGAGCCAGCGAAAATGCAGGACCAATATTTTAGAGGACCCGAATGACGCAAAACCCTACCCTGCAAGACGTTGCAGCAGCAGCAGGTGTCTCTACAGCGACAGTCTCACGTTGTCTGAACTTTCCAGATAAGGTTGCAGAGAGGACCCGATCAAAAGTAATGCAGGCAGTCAAGGTGTTAAGCTACTCTCCAAACTTTGGGGCGAGGGCAATGGCTGCACGGCGCACCAACACAATTGGCGCAATTATTCCAACGATGGAAAACGCCGTCTTTGCACGTGGCTTACAATCATTTCAAGACGAATTACGAGAGTACGGGTTTACGATGCTGGTAGCTAGCACATCATATCGCCCCGAAGTTGAAGAAGAACAAATTCGCGCCTTAGTTGCGCGCGGAGCAGACGCTCTGCTCTTGATTGGCCATGAGCGAAGCCCCGAGGTCTACCAGTTCCTAGACGTGCAGCGCATTCCCACACTTGTAACTTGGGCCTTTGATGGCCAGTCACCACGGCCATCGATTGGCTTTGATAATCGAAAGGCCATGCGCTTGATGGCTCTCAATGTTATAAAGCTTGGCCACTGCAATCTTGCTTTCATTTCTGCTGAAACCAGCCAGAATGATCGCGCAAAGGCGCGACATTGGGGAATTGAGGACGCAATGGAAAAATCTGGTTTATTTCCGCGCGATCTGCATGTTTTAGAAACAACATACGGCATTGAGCAGGGCGCCGCTGCTTTTGAGCAAGTGATGAAGGCTGCACCACAAACGACGGCAGTTTTTTGTGGTAATGATGTTTTGGGTGTTGGTGCCTTACGCCGAGCGCGGGAGATGGGTGTCAGAGTTCCCCAAGATGTTTCAATCACCGGTTTTGATGATATAGAATTGGCTGAAATAGCTTATCCAGCGCTGACAACCGTCCACGTCCCCCATCGCGAAATGGGGCGTCGTGCAGGGAAAGCACTTGCGAAACTAGTGACTGATGGAACTGCAATAGAAGCTACCGAAATCGAGGCACGCATTATAATCCGTGAAACGCTAGCACCTGTCCGGAGTTAAGTTTTCAATTACTCAGTTTAACAATCCTTATACATCTGAATTGAGCCTATTTTCAGTTTGCTCCACGCTAATCTGTAGCACAGCTCTTCGTTTCATATGCGAATAATGATTGGGTGGCCAAACTAAACAATCTGTAAAAACGGAGAACTATCGATCCGTATTTCAAGCCATTTTCTTTTAGCGTAGGGGCTTTACGGAAGTTTGATAAAGTATTTTATCTTTTAACGTTGGTCACTATTTCAACACTATTCTGAGATACTAAACATAAGTTCAATAGTGTTAACGAAATTGAAGTTTGTATTTACTGACATGAGATTTCTTTTTACTAAAAGATTGCAGCTTGCCAAGGTTAACTTTTTTTGGCCAAGAGTGGGCAAAGCAAGCATTTTTCAAGTAGTATTATACAAGAAGGGTACACTCAGTATTGTCTCAGTTTAGTTGTGATCTCTTTTAAAAAAATATTTGCTTAGAGGGAGTGAACAAATGGCAAAAAGACCAAAGACTTCCACTGCGGTGCGGTCAGCATTGCGCTGACAAATGGGCTGATAATGCCCTACCTTATTTCTGAGGTTATTGCTGGAGTTTCAACGCTGATCAAGTGGGATCAGTAAAATCAACACAAAGATCTAATGTCTGGTCCACAATGAGACATGAAAAAAATACGCGCCGTTGAAAAAATCCCCTGCTTCGCAAGGGTAGAGTAATATTGAAAAGACTGAGATGGGCCTAACGCATTTACGCAATAGAGTGTATTTCGCGTTGCCCCGAAAGAGGTGAACCTATGCCTTGGAAGGGTCACTCCAACTTATCAGTCGCACAGAATTCGGAACTATGGAATCTTAAAAAAATGGACGGTGCTAAGCGACATCGGCCGCGCTCAGGGCAAGCAAGCAGCCTCAGTTATACGTTAGTCGTTGCCAGAGATGGTATTGCGCAAGCTAGGATGCACCAGCGGCTTGAATCGCATGCAAAATCAGTACACAAAAAAATCTTGCATGGGCTCTATGCCAACTATTCACAGTGCTTTAATACCTCAGATTTTGGACGCACGACATCCACAATCAGCTGGAAAATTTTATGCAACGGTGGGCAAGATGTATACCGTGCTTCTAAAGCTTAAGATGGAGCAATGCAGTCTGTACTCGGCTTCAAGACATACTTTTATATTGATGCAAGTCGAGAT
>JBLILC010000051.1:0-16597 GCA_047635635.1 Octadecabacter sp.
TCTCTGGTGTTCGTGAAGACGTCACCGATGTGGTTTTAAACCTTAAAAGTGTTGCGATCCGAATGGAAGTCGAAGGCCCGAAGCGTTTGCAAGTTCAAGCTAAGGGTCCCGGCGTTGTAACGGCTGGTGACATTTCAGAATCCGCTGGTATTGAGATTCTTAATAAGGATCACGTTCTGTGCCACCTTGATGAGGGTGCTGAGCTATACATGGAACTTACGGTTAACACCGGAAACGGCTACGTAGCAGCTGAAAAAAACAAGCCTGAAGATGCGCCCATCGGTATGATGGCCATCGACGCAATCTATTCACCAGTCAAAAAAGTTAGTTATGATGTCCAACCTACTCGTGAGGGTCAGGTGCTCGACTATGATAAGCTGACAATGAAGGTCGAAACAGACGGATCTATTACTCCGGATGACGCTGTGGCATTCGCAGCTCGTATTTTGCAGGATCAACTTTCTATTTTCGTGAACTTCGATGAGCCTGAGTCGGCCCAAACCTCGTCAGATGACGATGGTCTGGAATTCAACCCGCTTCTTCTTAAGAAGGTCGACGAATTGGAACTTTCTGTTCGTTCTGCGAACTGCCTAAAGAACGATAATATCGTTTATATTGGTGATCTTATTCAGAAGACCGAAGCAGAAATGTTGCGTACACCAAACTTTGGCCGTAAGTCGCTTAACGAGATCAAGGAAGTCCTTTCGGGCATGGGCTTGCACCTTGGTATGGATGTTGAAGACTGGCCACCCGACAACATCGAAGACCTCGCAAAGAAATTCGAAGATTCGTTCTAATTACATTGAGGGGCAAAACTTACAGTTTGCCCCTCATATCTGCCATGATGGTTTTATATAAAATCGTTTGAATGGTAACGGACTGGTCAAATGACCCAATGAGAGCAGCGGACACGCATCTGTTGCCAGACAAAGTAAAACGGCCTGTAGAGGGCACATATTTGGAGAAGACACATGCGTCACGCTAGAGGCTATCGCCGCCTGAACCGTACCCACGAGCATCGCAAGGCCCTTTGGGCTAACATGGCTGGCTCGCTCATTGAACATGAACAAATCAAAACAACTTTGCCCAAAGCAAAAGAACTGAAACCAATCATCGAAAAGATGATCACCTTGGCAAAGCGTGGCGACCTACACGCCCGACGCCAAGCTAATGCTCAGCTTAAGCAAGACCAGTATGTTGCGAAGTTGTTTGATATTCTAGGGCCACGCTACAAAGAACGTCAAGGCGGTTATGTCCGTGTTCTCCGTGCAGGCTTCCGCTATGGCGACATGGCGCCAATGGCGATAATCGAATTCGTTGATCGCGACGTTGATGCTAAAGGTAAAGGCGATAAAGCCCGAGTTGCAGCTGAAGAAGCAAACGCGTAAACGAAATATATTGAATTAGTGAAGGCCCGTCCGTAAAGGGCGGGCTTTTCTCGTTGAACCCTTACTTTTATGGTCCTACCTTGCATCATGGCTGATCTTTTTGAAACTGGAGTTTCTGCTCCTACCATTGCGCATGGTTCAACACGGCGCCCGCTGGCAGACCGCCTGCGGCCAAAATCTTTGGGTGAAGTCATTGGTCAAGAACTAGTGCTTGGCCCAGACGCGCCGCTTGGTATGATGCTGTCGTCAGGGTCGTTATCATCGTTGATTTTTTGGGGGCCAACAGGAGTTGGTAAAACCACAATCGCGCGGTTACTTGCGGATGAAACTGATTTACATTTTATTCAAATCAGTGCAATATTTACTGGTATACCAGACTTGAGAAAAGTATTCGAAGCTGCCAAAATGCGTAGTCTAAATGGCAAAGGCACGTTATTATTCGTTGACGAAATTCACCGTTTCAACAAGGCTCAGCAGGATGGGTTTCTTCCATACATGGAGGACGGAACTATTCTGTTGGTCGGTGCAACAACCGAAAATCCTAGCTTTGAGCTAAATTCAGCTGTTCTATCTCGATCACAAGTCATTGTTTTAGAACGTCTTTCATTGTCTGACTTGGAGCGCATAGCCCAACGTGCAGAAAAAGACCTCGGGTGTAACCTGCCCCTAGACGGGCTGGCCCGCGAAAATCTTTTGGAAATGGCGGATGGGGATGGCCGCGCCCTGCTCAACCTTATTGAGCAGGTCGCCGCCTGGAAGACTGATTATAAGCTCGATATAGAAGCATTATCGACTCGATTAATGAAACGCGCTGTGCGTTATGATAAATCTGGTGATGAACATTATAATCTGATTTCTGCACTTCATAAATCTGTGCGTGGATCCGATCCTGACGCTGCGCTGTATTGGTTTGCACGGATGCTTAAAGGTGGCGAAGACCCTCGGTTTCTTGCTCGACGTATTACCCGCATGGCCGTTGAGGACATAGGGCTCGCTGATCCGCAAGCGCAGCACATATGCCTGCAAGCATGGCAAACTTTTGAACGACTCGGGTCTCCTGAAGGTGAGCTGGCACTAGCGCAAGCACTAACTTACCTTGCGCTGGCACCGAAATCTAACGCGGTCTATGCGGCGTACAAAAATGCAATGGCTGCCGCTGCGCAAACTGGAAGTGAGCCTCCACCCAAACATATCCTCAACGCGCCGACGTCACTGATGAAAGACATCGGATATGGCGATGGATACGCCTATGACCATGATGCCGAAGACGCATTTAGTGGTGCAAATTACTTCCCCGACAGCATGACACGCGAAGTCTATTACAATCCCGTGGATCGCGGGTTTGAACGCGACCTTAAAAAGCGCGTCGATTACTTTGCCAAGCTGCGTGACAAGCGCAATGGTTGACTCCGCAAACCATACGCATATGACGCAGCGATGATACCAACCGTTCTCCAGGTCGCCTTTGGTGGCGCCATTGGCGCAGCAGCCCGCTATAGTATGGGCGTGCTGCTGGTTCGCTTTAGTGCGGGATTTCCGATTGGTGTCTTGGCGGTCAATGTCGCAGGATCTTTCCTTATGGGATTGGCTGTTGTGTATCTGGGACAAAAAATGCTGAACCAATTTAACCCGTTTTTAATGACTGGGGTTTTAGGCGGCTTTACGACGTTCTCCGCGTTCTCGCTTGAGGCATATACCTTATTCGAGCGGGGTGCAGTCGGCCAAGCCGCCATCTATGTTTTCCTTTCGGTCATTCTATCCATAGCTGCGCTTATCGCAGGTATATTCATCATGAGAGGACAGCTGGCATGAGCCGCGTTCAAAATCTTACCGTTGGCATCGACGAGGGCGATCAGCGTCTTGATCGCTGGATTAAACGGCGTTTTGCCCATTTACAGCAAGGCGGTATCGAAAAGATGTGCCGAAAGGGTGAAATCCGTGTCGATGGGGGACGAGTTAAATCCAATACGCGCATCGAAGTAGGCCAAAAGGTCCGGGTTCCGCCTCTGCCGGATGCAAATGAAGTTGACGATCGGCCGCGCGATATGACGAAGGCTGACATTCAGTTGATTC
Source organism: Octadecabacter sp. (assembly GCA_047635635.1). Taxonomy (GTDB): domain Bacteria; phylum Pseudomonadota; class Alphaproteobacteria; order Rhodobacterales; family Rhodobacteraceae; genus Octadecabacter. The sequence goes on from JBLILC010000051.1 coordinate 3,462, forward strand.
AAGGCTGTGTGATCTACAAAGACGATCATGTGATTGCATTGAACAAACCTGCCGGCCTCCCAACGCAGGGTGGTAGTAAACAGTTGCGCCATGTTGATGGCATGGCTGAAGCGTTGCGGTTTGGTTATGACGATAAGCCCCGTCTTGTGCATCGCCTCGACAAAGATACATCGGGTGTGCTGATCTTGGCGCGTACGCGCATGGCTGCTAAATCGCTGACTGAAGCCTTCCGCCATCGCAATACCGAAAAGATATACTGGGCGCTGGTTGCTGGCGTTCCAATCCCAAAATTGGGTTCTGTAAAGTATGGTCTCGTCAAGCAGGGCGGCCACGGTAGTAAAGGTGACAATGAGCGGATGAAGTGCGTACATCCCAAGGATGTTGACAAGACGTTCGGTGCCAAGCGTGCACTGACCAATTATACCGTGTTGACATCGCTGGCAGATCGAACTGCATGGGTTGCGTTGACTCCGATAACGGGTCGCACACACCAACTTCGTGCGCACATGGCCGAGATTGGTCACCCGATTGTAGGCGATGGCAAATACGGGGCGCAGGCGGTCCAGGACAATCCAGGCGATGGCTGGGGCGCTGGTATGGGCGAAGAAATAGGCCGCAAGCTGCATTTGCACGCGAGGTCTCTGCGTATTGAGCATCCTGAAACTGGCAAAGAACTGTGGATCAAAGCTTCGCTTCCAACTCATATGGAAAAGACATGGGACTTTTTTGGTTGGGAAGAAAAGCATGCGCCCGATGATCCTTTTGCGGGACTGCTGTGAGTGTTAACCATGAGTGACTGGGTTGCAAAACGGTTTTGGACTGAAGTAAATGTTATCGAATTGGAAAGAGGTTTCGCTGTTCAGCTAGACGATCGCCTTGTGATGACCCCTGCGAAAGCCACGCTCCTTGTGCCGACCCGTGCAATGGCAAATGCAGTGGCACGCGAGTGGAAATTGGTGATCGATAAAATAAATCCGCATATTATGCCAGTCACACGATCTGCGAATGCTGCGATAGACAAGGTCGCCTTACAATTCAATGAAGTCGCAGTAATGCTCGCCGCCTATGGTGGAAGTGATTTGCTTTGTTACCGTGCCGAAAACCCCGAAAATCTGGTCCAGCGTCAAACAGATAGCTGGGATCCCCTGCTGGATTGGGCACACGACACGTTTGGAGTGCGGTTGGTATCCACCGTCGGAATCATGCCAATTAACCAAAGCGAACATGACTTGGCAGCACTTTCTGTGCCTCTTTTTAAGGCAACTCATTTCGAATTGGCGGCGTTGCACGACCTGATTGCGTTGTCTGGATCGCTGGTTATCGCGCTTGGGGTAACAAAGGGCCTCCTTTCCCCAGCTGATGCTTGGGCAGTGTCACGAATTGATGAGACATGGCAGGCCGAACAATGGGGTTTAGATGATGACGCCGACCAAGTTGCCGAAATAAAACGAACAGCATTTTTACATGCTGCTAATTTCCACCTAATGGCGACTAATAACGCTTGCGGGTGAATCGACTGCTCAATCAGGTAGTAATGTTCGAAGTTCCTTACGATTTCCCCAGTTTCTAACGTTCGGGTACTTGACCTCTGTGTGTGATTGCTCGCACTCTCGATCAGTTGCGCAACTATTTGTGCTGCGTAATGTGCTATCCGACTGGATAGAAATTAAACTCTGTGACACACGCAGAGAAACTCAGGAAGGTATAATATGAAAAATTCAGTACTCCTCGGTGCCATGACCATTGCTGGTCTTGCTGCTGGCGCTGCTGCTGCTGGTACGCTTGACGATGTCAAAGCACGCGGCACATTGAACTGCGGCGTGACCACTGGTCTCGTCGGTTTTGCCGCACCTGACGCCAATGGCGTTTGGGAAGGCTTCGACGTTGGCATCTGCCGCGCGCTTGCTGCAGCTGTACTCGGTGATCCAAATGCTGTGGAATTCGTTCCAACAACAGGTCAGACACGTTTCACCGCACTTGCATCTGGTGAGATCGACTTTCTTGCTCGGAATACAACGTGGACCTTCTCCCGTGACGTTGACCTGAAGTTTGAATTTATTGGCATCAACTACTACGATGGCCAAGGCTTTATGGTTCCACGCGCACTGGGTGTGTCATCCGCCAAAGATCTTGACGGCGCTACTGTCTGTATTCAGACTGGTACAACAACAGAGCTGAACTTGGCGGACTATTTCCGTTCAAACAACATTTCTTATGAGCCAGTGCCTATTGAAACTAACGCTGAGGGCCAGCAGCAGTACCTTGCTGGTGCATGTGACACGTACACGACAGACGCATCCGGCTTGGCTGCGACACGTGCAACATTCGAGAACCCTGATGACCACGTTCTGCTGCCAGAGATCATTTCCAAAGAGCCACTCGGCCCGCTTGTTCGCCACGGTGACAACGAATGGGCTGACGTTGCACGTTGGACTTTGAATGCATTGGTCGCGGCTGAAGAGCTTGGCGTGACATCAGCAAACATCGCAGAGATGGCCAACGGCACTAACAACCCAGAGATCAACCGTCTCTTGGGCTCCGAAGGTGAACTTGGCGCGATGCTCGGTCTTGAGTCTGACTGGGCTATGAACGCTATCATGGCTGGCGGTAACTACGGTGAACTGTTTGAAAAGAACATCGGTGAGAACACACCGATCGGTCTTGCACGTGGTCTGAACGCCATGTGGACCGAAGGTGGTCTTATCTACACCCCACCATTCCGCTAAATACGATTTAGCAAAGGGCGCGGTCTTTGGATCGCGCCCTTCAGCTTAGAGGCCAAAAAGACAATATCGAATCATAAGAAGCCCCACGACACGTGCCGCCGGATTAACCGGCGCTCAGATAGCCAAGGCCAGGGAGTTCAGGATGACAACGCTCACCGATCCACCGAAAACCAGTTTTCGGCTTAGTCAGCTTATCTATGACACGAGATACCGCTCAATCACAATTCAAGTCATTGCGACTTTCCTGCTGATTGCAGGCATTTATTGGCTCGTGAACAATACCATTCAAAACCTTGCTGCATTGGGTAAAGATTTTGACTTTGGGTTTCTGACGCAACCAGCAGGCTATGATATTAACCAGCGACTGATTGAGTATACGTCTCAGTCTTCACATGGGATGGCGGCCTTAGTTGGCATTTTAAACACTCTTCTTGTGGCTTTTCTTGGTTGCATTTTGGCGACTGTCCTTGGAGTTACCGCGGGTGTATTGCGCCTTTCTAATAACTGGGTTGTAAGCCGCCTTATGGCCGTCTACGTCGAAGGCTTCCGCAATGTGCCACTGCTACTTTGGATCATTGCTATTATGGCACTGATGACTGAAGGCATGTCGCGGATTCGCGAATTTAGGGTCGGTGGCGATGCCGGTATGATTCTCAATGATAGCGTTGCCGTGACCAACCGTGGTGTTTACATCCCTGGTGTCATTTTGGAAAACGGCTTCTTGGCTTCATCAGCTTTGAATTGGCTAGTTTTAATTGTAATCCTAGTAATTAGCTTCGTTGTTGTTCGTGGGGTACGCAGGCGCTCGGATGCTGTGCAAGAAGACACCGGAGTGCGACCAACCACGTGGCATAAACAATTTGCCATTCTCGTTATTCCTGTTGGATTGGCTATGGTCTTAATGGGGGCGGAACTACAGTACCCTGAACTGAGGGGCTTCAACTTTTCGGATGGCATCCATTTACGCAATTCTTTGATTGCACTATGGCTGGCTTTATCACTTTATACTGGTGCCTTCATCGCCGAAATAGTTCGTGCTGGTATACTTGCGATTTCAAAAGGCCAGTCAGAGGCGGCCTTTGCTTTGGGTCTGCGCCCTAACCGTACAACAAGCTTGGTGATTTTACCGCAGGCAATGCGGGTCATCATACCTCCACTGATTTCCCAGTACCTTAACCTTACGAAAAATTCCTCGCTGGCAATTGCTGTGGGGTACATGGACGTCCGATCCACGTTGGGTGGAATCACGATCAACCAGACGGGACGAGAATTGGAAGGAATGCTGCTACTTGGTGCATTCTATTTGGTGCTCAGTCTCACAATCTCTGGCGCAATGAACGTCTACAACAATCGCACTCAGTTGCAGGAGCGTTGATATGAGCGACACACAGGCACAAACAGTAAGCTATGTCCGCGAGACTATGATTGATGAACAGGTACCGCCGATAGCTGAATCGGGCTTGATTAAATGGGTCCGCGCAAACCTATTTTCCGGCTGGCTTAACATTATTCTCACTGTAATTTCGCTGTATGTAGTCTATATCGCGTTATCACTTGTCCTACCGTGGGCCTTTGGTGGTGTTTGGAATGCAGGCTCTCTTACTGAATGTCGCGAAGTCTTGTTTTCGTTCTACAAAAATAGTCATGGGGGTGCATGCTGGGCGGTGATAGAAGATCGTTGGTTGCAGATCATGTTCGGTTTCTATCCGCCTGAATTATATTGGCGCCCAATTTCTGCGTTTGCTCTGTTCTTTGTCGCACTAGCACCAATTTTGTTTGCCGAAAAGGTACCTAATCAGTTGATTTGGTTCTCTTTTGCCTATCCTTTTATTGCTACTTGGTTGATCTGGGGCGGGGCATTCTGGGCACCCATATTGGCTGCAATAGGCTTTGTTATTGGTGCACTGGTTCTCAAGGCGCTTGGCAAAATTACGGGACCAGTTGTTGCGAATCTCGGCGCTGTCGTTGCTGCTTTGTTATGGTGGGGCGCTATTATGGGTCCGATCAACGACGGCTTAAACCAGATGATTGGCGCAGGACGACTGGAAAGCACTCTCGCAAGACTTCAAGATGAAGCTGATCGGTTGCCACGTGAAATTGCAATAATGGAAGAAATTTCTGAAGAGAAGGCGGTGGGAATCGCCGCTGCTGTAGCCGTTAAAAATGGCCTACTTCAGGCCATGGTTGAAATTAGGAATGAAGAATTCGCTATTAGAGCGCAGATCGAACCAAAAGAGATAGCCCTAAGGCGTCTTGTTGGTGCTGAAGAAAGTCTCGAAAATTTAGTTACAATCCTTAACGAATGGGATGGTGACCCAACGGCTGCAAACGATGTCCCTCAGGATGATGTCTCCAAGGCGCAAGATGCATCTGATCGGGCCACTGGCCTTATTCAAGACGCCTCAAAGCTTTTACGGGATGCGATTGGTGACATCGAAAATGATACAGTGGAACCCAGCGTCGTCGCCATCGAGTTGGTTGCGATTGCTGGCATTGATGATCCACTAATCCTAACAGATGTGGACGCACTAGTAATTAAAGCGACGTTGATTGATCCACTGACCGTGCTGCAAGAACGCTCAGAAGCAATAACGACTCAATCATCCACGGATGAAATTGATACTTTGCGAGCGGATATAGTAACTGTAACAGCTAGCTTAAACGCAGACATTTTAATCCTTAAAGGTATTCAGGATAGAATTGTCGTATCGATTAAGAATGGTCTTGTTGAGCCACAAGCAGCATTGCTAAGTCAAATGGCAAGACTTTCGGCGTTACGTGATGACGCAACTGTGGTTGCGCAGGACACCTTCCGTGTTTCGTCCGCCCAATCTGATGGCCGTAATTTTTTGTCGTCCGTAACGTCATTGTCTGATCAAGAGGCATCGCTGAATGATTTGCGAGAAAGGACCGTCGCCCTGCGCGATGCGCTGCCACGCAATCAGCGCGGGCTGATAGCCGTCAGTCAATTGCCGGATGATGCGAGCAATGAAGAAGAAGCCGCGTTGAGTAACTATCTGGACGCAAAAAGTGATGAGTTAGGCACCCAAGCATCAATTGCAGACACCTACGCTGAACTTGGCAGTGTAGGTCTGCGCCCTGTTGATAGCCGCCAGATTGGCGGTTTCATGCTAGCGCTCATTATTGGCATAGCAGGTATCGTTTTGTCGCTGCCATTGGGGATCTTGTTGGCTCTTGGCCGTCAGTCACACTTGTTCATCGTCAATAAGATTTGTGTGACATTTATTGAAGTAATTCGTGGAGTTCCACTGATTGTTTGGCTCTTCACGGGCTCATTGCTGCTGAATTACTTTCTCCCCCCTGGTACCAACTTTGATTTGCTGCTGCGCGTAATTATCATGGTGACGTTATTTGCTGCAGCTTATATTGCGGAAGTTATTCGTGGCGGGCTCGCAGCCCTTTCAACGGGTCAGTACGAAGGTGCAAATTCATTGGGTTTGTCTTACTGGCAGTCCATGCAATTGGTCGTACTGCCTCAGGCGATGAAAATATCCATTCCAGGTATTGTAAATACGTTTATTGGGCTCTTCAAAGACACTGTTCTGGTGGTATTTATCGGTCTGTCTGACCCAATTGGCTTTTCAAATTTGATCCGTGCCGATACGGATTGGAACGGAATTTATTGGGAACTCTTTGTTTTTATAGGCGCGCTATTCTTCCTATTCTGCTTCAGCATGGGCCGTTATTCCCTATATCTGGAGAAAAAGCTTCAACGTGAACACCGTTAAGGAGACCATCAATGTCTGAAACACTTACAGAACGCGCGATCAATCGTGAAGCAATGAAGGTCTCTAACGAGGTCGCTATTTCGATCACGGATATGAACAAGTGGTTTGGTACGTTCCATGTCCTTCGTGATATCAACCTCACGGTGAACCGAGGGGAGCGCATCGTGGTTTGCGGGCCTTCGGGTTCTGGCAAGTCTACGTTGATCCGCTGCATCAATCGCTTGGAAGAACATCAAGCGGGGACCATTATGGTCGATGGCACGGAACTTTCATCGGATCTTAAGAATATTGATAAAATTCGATCTGAGGTTGGCATGTGCTTTCAGCACTTCAATTTATTCCCTCATCTGACAATTCTTGAGAACTGCACTCTGGCTCCGATCTGGGTGCGTAAAACACCTAAGAAGGAAGCTGAAGAAACGGCAATGCATTTCCTCGAAAAGGTCAAAATCCCTGAGCAGGCAGACAAATACCCAGGTCAATTGTCCGGTGGTCAGCAGCAGCGTGTAGCAATTGCGCGTTCGCTATGCATGAAGCCGCGCATCATGTTGTTTGATGAGCCAACGTCTGCGCTTGACCCAGAGATGATCAAAGAAGTTCTAGACACTATGATCGAACTTGCAGAAGAGGGCATGACTATGATTTGCGTAACTCATGAAATGGGTTTTGCGCGTCAGGTCGCTAATCGCGTTATTTTTATGGATGCTGGTCAGATTGTCGAACAAAATGAGCCTGAAGAATTTTTCAATAATCCCCAGTCAGAGCGGACACAGCTGTTCCTTAGCCAAATTCTAGGCCATTAAAAATCTTCCTTCTCTAGGTCCTTCGACATAATAAAATCTATGACTTGGCCGGAGCTGGTAATTGCTTCGGCCAAATCGTTTGTTGGAAAATAACACACCAATATTGCACATGATAGGCCATCTCAGAAACCTGGATTATAGAGGGCCTTACCGACCACTCTCTCTGCCAATGGTGCGATACCAGAATTATGCGCCACAAGTTCGAAAACCTCTCCCTCAGTTTTATTAAACACGTTTAATAGCCTAGTAGGGAACCATTATACCTCTTATTAAGGTAATAGATTTTGGGCACTGTTTTCATTCAGCGTTGATAAGTTCCGCCGTCTAAACAAAGCGCGCTGCATCGCTGCAAAAGTTCGCATGACGCTTATAGTCGTTCTTGGTTAGCACCAATCGCCTTTGCTGACGTTCGCCCTCGATCATTGAGCGTGCGTGAATGGCCATCAAACGGTTCAGCCCAGCCTGATTTGGCGTGGCCGATCAGAATTAAACGTTTAGTTATTCTGTTATAAACGCCTTCATATGAAATTCAGTTTGGGCCTGGACGCGCCCATAGGATTGACTGACTGGACAAGCCATACGTACACGACACCCCGTGCCGCATACTGCATCAGTTTTGATATGTGCCTTGCAGCTGGGCACGTCGTAGCCTTTGGATGACAGTGCCGATACGGGGCAGGCGGTTAGGCAAGGTTGATCTGCGCAGGTATTACATGGATTTGTAGATGGGGGGGGCAAGTCGATATGATAATCAAATTGAAGTGCGCCACGGTAGGAGACTAGCAACCCCGCTTCATGGTGAATGAGCAAGCCAACAGGGCTTTGCCATGTTTCGCCACTACGAAGTGCCCAAGAGATGAAGGAATGATACGGTGGTCCACCGAATGGAAAAAAAGCCTTTGAATTAGTGGTTTCAGAAAGTAAGCTGATAGCCGCATGAGACCAATTATCTAATGGTTCATTTCCGCAAAACTCCAATCTCTGGGTCACATAGTCCCAAAAACCTGGCTCCATTGGACCAAGAAGAATAGTGGTTGTTTCACTATCATGAAATCCCCCTAGTGGGGTTAGGTGAAACGGGGCGGCAGCTTTTACTATTTCGTCAAGAGTCACTTTGCGACTCGTATAATTGAACCTGCACCGTGTTCTGTGAAAAGCTCTAACAGGCAGGCATTTGGTGCGCGGCCGTCCAAGATGACGGCTGCCCTTACGCCGCCAGCAAGCGCTGCCAGGCAGGTTTGGGTCTTTGGTATCATGCCACCTGCAATAACACCTGACGCGGTAAGATCTGCGATTTGTTCTGGTGTCAATTCGGTTAGAACATTGCCGTCCCCGTCTTTCACGCCGGACACATCCGTTAGCAATAATAAGCGATCCGCGGTAAGCGCTGATGCAATCGCACCCGCCACTGTATCGCCGTTCACATTCAATGTTTCACCGTTACGACCAGCACCAAGTGGTGCGATGACTGGAATGGTATTAGCGCCAAACAATGTTTTAAGAATTTCTGTATCAATTTCAGCTGGTGAGCCGACAAGTCCTAACTCAGGTGCATCTTGATCGCAGGTCATAAGGTTCGCGTCTTTGCCTGATAGCCCGACGGCGCGGCCACCTTGACGATTGATCGCGTTAACTATCCATTTATTCACTCGACCCGACAACACCATCTCTACAACTTCAACAGTTGCTTTGTCGGTCACACGTTTACCGTTTAAAAATTCCGATTTAATGTCAAGTTTTTGCAACATATCGTTGATCATTGGCCCACCACCATGAACGATAACGGGGTTGACGCCCACCTGCTGCATTAGCACCACATCACGCGCGAAATTATCCATAGCCTCCTCTGATGACATCGCATTGCCACCCAGCTTGATGACCACAACCGCTTCGTTGTAGCGCTGCAAATAGGGCAGTGCCGCACTTAGAGTGGCGGCTGTGGCGATCCAATCGCGGTTCATGTCTTGCTTTCTCATCAAGGCGTCCTTCGTGGGTCAGTCTATCCCTGCAATAATTGCGCGCAATGTTTCAATGCCGTCGCCTTTTTCGGACGATGTAATTACTAATTCAGGATATGCAGAGGCAAATGTAGATAATTTGCCGCGGACTTGCACTAATACCGCATCTAAGTCGCCCTTTTTCAGTTTATCAGTTTTTGTCATCACGCACTGGAAGGTTACCGCCGCACTGCTAAGGAGGGCCATAATTTCTTCATCTACAGATTTTACGCCATGGCGTGCATCAACAAGAACAAAAGCTCGGCGCAGAGTCACACGGCCGCGTAAGTAATTTTTCAATAGCCGCTGCCATTTTTCAACAACTGCAACTGGCGCGTTCGCATAACCGTATCCAGGTAGGTCGACTAGGTAGTGGGTTTCGCCTGCGGTAAAGAAGTTGATTTCCTGCGTGCGGCCCGGTGTGTTTGAAGCCCGAGCGAGTCCCTTTCGTCCTGTCAGGGAATTGATAAGGCTTGATTTCCCAACATTTGATCGTCCGGCAAAACACACTTCAGGACGGTCCGGATCGGGCAAACCTTCCATAGCGACAACACCTTTAACAAAGTCGGTTTCGCCTGCAAACATCATACGGCCTGCTTCGCGAGCTATGTCATCTGGTTCTTCAGCGGACGGAAAAGGAAGTTTCATTTACAGCACCTGTGCTTGGTCGCCAAGGGCGACATGACCATCTTTTGTCACTATAGCATTGACGCCAAAGTGTTGGTGACCAAATGCATTTTTTAAAGTGCCAAGCGTGTCCGCATCGCGCACACCTGTCCTGGGATTAGCTGCCGTCGCTAAACAGCGGATGATGGGTTCGCAGATTTCGAGTTCCGCTTCGCCAATTCGGATTTTCTTACCGATCCAGTCTAGTTCACCCCAAGCATCAACATCGTCTAGCCATACGTTTGCCCTCCACCGCTCCATTTCAAGCGGGTGGCCAATAGCATCTTTGACGGCTTGATGGCTCGCGCTGTTGGCAATCGAAATAGATGGGATTTCACTATCAGTCATTCCGCGCCCTTCTGCCTTCACGATAGCTGAAGGCGCTGCCCTATCTGAGGGGCAGAGTGGTGCCACCCACGCCAGAAATGCCGCGTCGTCTTGATCTGGGTCAAACGTGATCTCACCACAATCTTGGTGGCGGAGTTTTATCAAACCAGTGTTTTCATCAAATTCAGCCCAAATCCCTGCCAATTTTGGTGCTCGAGATCCGATCATGAAGTTGCGACAATTGAACCAACCGGATCCGTCAAATTTTGTCTGATCGTGCGAAACCGCCCAATGGCGGTCCCATGGCATACATTTACCGTCGTATAGTGTCACGGCCGCGAGAGGTTCGCGACCATGACTTTTAATAGGGTGTCGCCAAAGTTCTGCGACCGCCCCCATCACTCAGGGTCCGTCTTGTCGCGTCCGGTAATGTTGCCAAACAGGTCCGGTTTGAAGCCTTGACTGCGCATGATAGCGTACTGCTGCATGAATGTGATCGTGTTGTTTGCGATCCAATATAGGACGAGGCCACTTGCAAAGCCACCGAGCATAAACATGAAGACCCAAGGCATCCAAGCAAATATCATCTTTTGGGTTGCGTCCGTAGGTGCCGGATTCAATTTTTGCTGCAGCCACATAGAAATACCAAGTACTATGGGCATCACACCTATAAAGACCAGCGCAAGGATCGAGTCAGGAGCTGGAGCATCCCACGGCAGCAGGCCAAATAGGTTGTATAGTGTCGACGTATCTGGTGCGCTTAGGTCATTGACCCAGCCAATCCACGGTGCATGCCGCAGTTCGATTGTGACGAAAATCACTTTGTACAGTGAAAAGAAAATCGGGATCTGCATTAAGATCGGTAGACACCCAGATGCAGGGTTAACTTTATTGTCTTTGTAGAGAGCCATCATGCCCTTCTGAAGTTTCTCACGATCGTCGCCAGAGGCCTCTTTCAGCTTGGCCATTTCAGGCTGAAGTTCACGCATTTTGGCCATTGAAACGTATGATTTATATGCCAATGGCAACAGCAGTGCTTTAATTACAAATGTCAGGCAGATGATTGACCAACCCATGTTGCCGATCAGCCCGTTGATCCAATGTAACATGGCAAAGATCGGCTTGGTTAAAAAGAAGAACCAACCCCAGTCAATACTGTCAAGGAATCTGTCAATACCGAGGTTATTTTGGTAACCACGAATTACTTCCCATTCTTGGGCCCCTGCAAAAAACTGAGTCTCTGCTGATGCAGTTTCGCCAGCCCCGACTGTAACCATGGGATAAACGGTTTCAACTTGATAGATGTCGTTTGCAAACTTGGCCGTTGAACGGAAGTCTCGGCCAGGTGAAGGTATCAAAGCGGTCATCCAGTACTGGTCAGAAAACCCAATCCAACCATTTTCTTCAACTTCTATGCGGCTTTCTTCAGTAGTGAGATCTGGCATGTCATCGTAGTTAATTTCTTCCATTGACCCGTCTGACATCCGCACAACACCTTCGTGCTGAATGAAAAAACCAATTTGCTCAGGTTCGCCATGACGCGCCACTAGTCCGTATGGTCGCAGTGCGATTTCAGCACCAGTCATGTTTTCTACAGTTTGGGTTACTGTAAACAGAAAATCTTCATCAACAGCGAATGTTTTCCGGAACGTTAGTCCAACACCGTTTTCCCAAAAAAGTGTTACGTTGTTTCCCGGTGATAGAACTCGGCCTACTTCTACTTCCCACTGCGTTGAGGCGCTTGGGACTTGGTCGGGCGTCGCACCCACTGCTGCAACCCAGCCCTGTAGCGCGTAGTAGGGCGCATCAGTTCCGATTGGCGATAAAAGCCGCACAAGATCTGCGTCGGCATTTAGTGTTTCGCGATAATCCTTAAGCGAAAGGTCGTCAATTCGACCACCCTTTAACGACAATGATCCAATCAGGCTATCACTATCGATTACCACGCGCGGTGCATCAGCAATCACGTCTTCAGCGGAAAGAGGAACAAGTGCTGCATTGTTGCCAGTCTGCGTGGGAATTTGTGCATCTACGCTTAGTGTTGTCCCATCTGCAGACGTCACCGCTGCACTGGGAGCGGTTTCGGCAACCTCTGGAGGAGGAAACAACACAAACCATGTCAGAATCACAATGAAACTAAGAGCTGTTGCGAGGATAAGATTCTTGTTCTGGTCGTCCATGTAAGCCGCCTGAAACTACTGTTTAAATATCAGGCAGGTTCAACAGGTCGGGGGGGCAAAGGTCAAGCGCTTTTGCTTCAATTATGCAGTCTTTGGGCGGCTTTGTCACATTGAGTGTTACAGTCTCTACAGCCAAAGTATTTAAATCTCGTTATTATTGTTAATTATGTGCCGCTCTTTATTTGATAGTTTCATAAATTAGCCCTGATCTTGCATTCAAAGAAATGCCAACACACCGAAATAGTGCAAATAGTGAAATGCGTTTTTTATTATTCTTCATAGAACTAAGCCTGACACGACTAATTTGGTGGTCATAATTAATTCTGGCCTTAGCGATGTCGATCTCTTGATGTTACAAAATAAGTTCATTCTCATATGCCATGCGGTTATGTTTGTTCTTAAATATATGAAAGTGGTGTGATGTTCCTGACTATCGGCCACCATTTTTACTGTAAAATGATCTAGATGATGCGTATGGGTAGGTTTTTTGGAGAACTGAAATTTTAAAACTTCAATTCGTCTTGCTCTTAGACTTAAGTCGCAAAGTAAGCCTTCTACTCCAGACCTGATGCCACACTTAATGGATTAAGCGTGTTTTTATTGATTTTTTAAATTTTTTTACTGACAAGTATGGTTGAAACCATGAATTAATTTGAGATCTTTTCAGAACATTAATTTCTTGAGTTAA
>JBLILC010000052.1:0-16123 GCA_047635635.1 Octadecabacter sp.
CATTGAGGTCGGTAATAGCCATGCGGGCGGCCTTTTCAAGGCTTGCTGCGATTAGGGTCGCCTCGGTTGCTGTAGACCCGCCAGGAACAAGCAACGCGACTTGAATAGGAGCGCTTGGATTAATTTGCCGCCCAGAGTTCCCACCCATATTTACCGTTGGAACCGACACACTGCAGGCCACCAAAAACGCCAGAGCCGTGAATATAACAACGCGTGTTACGACAGGGCGTGGATCAAAGGTATGCAAATTTGGTCTTAGTCTGGGCAAACGGGATAACATGGACTATTCACTTTCTTCTGGTGAGGGGTGATGCACCTTCTAAAATTAAAATGCATCATAATGCTCATGGCGTGAGGGTCTAGGTATGAATCACAAAGAAATTCCCCTGTTGGCAGGTCTTTATTTATGCGCCGTCCCAATTGGGAATGCGCGTGACGTTACTCTGCGTACACTAGATATACTGGCGAGCGTTGATATCATCGCTGCTGAAGATACTCGCAGCACTCGTAAGTTAATGGAAATCCATGGTATTTCAATTGGGAATCGCCCGATGGTTGCCTACCACGACCATTCTACAATCGCTGTGCGGGATCGTCTATTGGCTGTGGTAAAAGAGGGGAAATCGCTTGCTTACGTGTCCGAGGCTGGTACGCCGCTTGTCGCTGATCCAGGATATAAACTTGGTGTAGATATGCGGGCAGCGGGTCTACCTCTGACAACCGCACCAGGCGCGTCCGCTGTATTGGCGGCATTAACGGTGTCGGGTCTGCCGACGGATGCATTCCACTTTGCTGGCTTTCTGCCCAACAGCTCGACTGCGAGGCGTAATGGATTGATCGGCCTCAAAGATCTGCAAGCGACAGTTGTTTTGTATGAATCTCCAAAACGCATTCACGCAATGTTAATTGATTTGTGTGATGTATTGGGGGAAGGGCGCAATGTTGTAATCTGTCGGGAACTTACCAAGAAGTTTGAAGAGGTACTCACTGGGACTGCCACAGAATTATTAGATCAGATCAATGGGCGGACCCTCAAGGGCGAAATTGTCGTACTCATTGATCGTGGCGAGGTTGCGGTGATGAACGAAGACGATGTGAAAGAGGCTTTGATTTCAGCCATGCAAACCATGCGGGTAAAAGATGCAGCAACAGTTGTAGCAGGAGCGACAGGCATGGCGCAGCGTGATGTGTACCAATTGGCGCTAAGTTTAAAGTCAAATGTATAACCGCAAAATGAGCATTGGGGTCAAACTCCACATCATATAGGCGTGGCTGCCGAAGACATTGTCATCGAAAGCTGCGCGAGTTTGATATTGGCAAAAAACTGGTGTGGATCAATCGGAAGATGCTATGAGAGCCTACGAAGTTGGTTTTGCGACCTTCTTTGAAGGTAAAGAAAATTAATAGCTGTGCGCATATTGTTAGCCTTATGACCCGTCAATAGATGGATCGAACTTATGGCGTTGAGATAGAATTTTGTTGATTTAGCCACCTGCGCAGTTGAACAAAATTCACTTTGACTTGTCACTTTAACGAAATGGGTCCTATTGAGTTCGAAAACGCGTTCATGATGGCCGAACCATTGCGCTTGGCTTGAGGCGCGTCCATGTAGGATTGAACCTATGGAATGGACCCCGCTATGACTGCTAAAAAATCACTTAAAGTTGCTTTTCAGATGGACCCTATTGGTGCAATTGACATCAACGGCGACAGCTCGTTTCGCTTAGCCGAAGAAGCTCAGGCACGTGGCCATACGCTATTTTATTACACCCCGGATCAATTGAGCTACCAAGAAGGTCGAGTGATGGCGCGCGGTCAGGATTTGGTGGTGCGTCGCGAATTGAATAACCATTTTTGTGTAGGCGAAAAGCGTGAACAAGACTTGGCTGAGGTTGATGTGATCTGGCTGCGTCAGGATCCACCGTTTGATATGGGCTACATCACGACAACACACATTCTGGACCGAATTCACCCTAATACCCTAGTGGTAAATGACCCGTTCTGGGTGCGCAATTATCCCGAAAAATTGCTGGTTCTGGACTTTCCTGACCTCACGCCCCCAACCACAGTAGCGCGTGATCTTGAAACCCTCAAAGCGTTCCGCGCAAAACATGGTGATGTTATTCTCAAACCGCTTTATGGCAATGGTGGCGCTGGTGTTTTTAAACTCTCGCGCACTGACAGTAATCTTGCGTCCCTTCATGAGATGTTCATTGGGATCAACCGTGAGCCGTTAATTATACAAAAATTTTTGCCAGATGTCAGTGTGGGGGACAAACGCATTATTATAGTGAATGGTGATCCTGTTGGTGCCATCAACCGGGTCCCTGCCAAAGGCGAAACACGTTCAAATATGCACGTTGGTGGGCGACCTGAACCCATAGGCCTAACGGAACGTGATCGTGAAATCTGTGCACAAATTGGCCCACTTCTGCGTGAAAAAGGGCAGATTTTTGTTGGTATTGATGTGATTGGTGAATACCTAACTGAAATTAATGTAACATCTCCGACAGGTATCCAAGAACTTGAACGGTTCGATAACGTCAACATTGCTGCTAAAATCTGGGAGGCTATTGAGGCCAAACGCCCATGACATAGTTTTGTCCCCATGAAATGCTGACATTTAAAATGTGCCAGTTGCTCAAATTAGGGCTTAGGCCTAGTGGAACACCTTAAACAGAAAATTGATTTTTTGAGCGTGCTTGCGATCATATTACTGTTAAAAAACCAATTTCCGATTGTGTTGTTTTGTATTTGCTTAGTAGCGCATTCATCATTGGATTACGACACAACAATCGCTGGTTTTGTGGATAATTTGCAAAATGCACCAAAGGATTAGAAGCAGACCGTTACTATAATTTCCATCAAGGTCTGCTATGCTGGGTGGTCTCAAATGATCGACGCAACACATGCATTAAAACGCTCTGTGGAGGGCTACCAGCGTCATTCGAGGTCGCTCATTGAGCTGCCTTGCAACAGTACAAAGCTTTTCTTGACTATTTATCGGTCAATCTGTTTCCTTTGGAAAGTATAGTCTCAGCAGGCGGGTGACCTTTTTGTTCGACCTACGTTGCCAAAGGCTGTGAGGGTCATACAAAAATATGTCGATATCGGTCGCCAAGGTGAAAGTTTTGTGACCTGCTATCTCGCGCCATTGAGCGCAAGGACAACTGCCCGATCAGCCCCTGCAATATATCCTCTCGTTCAGACAAAGTCAGCGACAAACGAGACTTGATCCAATCCGGTGGACGAATGCCACAAGTGCGTGCAAGGAGCGGATTAATGGAAGATGATGCGTAATAATAAAGCCTGCGTCCAATTCAAGTCATCGAGTCTCCGCGTTGCCATCGATCCAAAATTCCTGACTTCTGCTTAACCGCAAGGAATATTCCGCGAAGATACTTCATGGCTTCTACTCCATATCTTCCTAAAGACTAAAGTGTTGCGTCTAGCGGTTGAAGTCGTCGACTTAGCTGAGTTTTGATACAGTGTTTCTAAGGCCTGGTTTTTCGTGGATGAAACTTGAGGTTGTGCATAAAATCTAAAAAATTCATTGATGCCTGCGCCATTGACTTAGTCCATGTGAAATTGAAGTGGTAATAGAAACGGAAATAACGTGTTGGGATCTACGTCAATTTTCATAATCGGTCCCATCATTTTCCCCCATCTGGCATTGATCGGGCAATTCTTGAGATGTGCAATTGCGGCGTCTAAATCTTCGGTTTCAAAATATCCAAATAGCGTCAGCCCGTGACGGAAAATATTATAGTTGCGAATTCCTGCAGTTTGAAGAGTTCCCAGCATGTCTGGCCAAATCTCCTCGTGACGTTTTTTATATTCATCTTCATATCCAGGACGCACGCCCAGAACCCATGCGTAATTAGTCATGACTGGGTCCCCTTCCAATTATAGTAGCAATCGCGCAGTGCGATAATTTCGGTCAGAACGTCTTCGAACAGTGTATTCATGTAGTCTTGATGTACTGGTTCAATGGAAAGTGCACCAGTATAGCCGGCGTTGCGCAATGTCGCGAACATGGCTGGAAAATTCAGTGTGCCGTGAGCAAATTTGGATTGCAGCACGCCCATTTTTGCTTGTCGTAGGTGAACATGGGCGGCGAGTGGTGCAAGAACATCAATTTCGTCCTGCCGATATCCGAGGCAAGCAAAATGTGAGTAATCTAGCGCCAACTTAACACCCGTTGCGTCGGCTAGATCGCCTGCGATTGTTGGACTTTCGGCAAAGGAATGAACATGCGGTTCAATACACAAAGTTGCGTTGAACCCTGACGCAAGTTCGACCATCGCTTTTAGGCTTTCTTTCGACACCTCAAACGCCTCAGATCGAGACTGACCGGGATTGATCATGCCGGGCAGGATGAACACTGTTTTGATCTGCGCAGCATTGGCGAATGACAGAACTTGGCGCAAGTCTTTGAGGTTTTGATCCAACGTTCCGGGCAGCGCGAGGTTTCGATCATCCAAACCCTCACCAAACAGGTGGTAATAATTTGGAACATCTACGCCCAATCCAGTGATCTGCGCAGCAGCAACCTGTGGGTCTGATAGTATTAGAGATTTAGCCAGTGCTGAACGGTAAAAGAGCCCAACATCAAGTGCGTTGATCCCCAGTGCTTTGGAAATGTCAGCGGCCTCTTGCAGTGTGCAGGACGGCAGTGACCATGCGGTAAGTGAAAGGTTCATTCGACAGCCTCCGGTTTGTTGCTAGCTGCAGATTTGTAAAGGGCTACTATGGTCGCGGTGACTTCGGCCCCGCAAGCAGCATTGGACGGATTAAACACGTGATGCCCTGCACAAATTTTCGCAAACACCTGTACAGGCAGCGCGCCATCGTATTCAGCCCGATCAAGGGTCAGGGAGTCGTCATCGGCATCCAATCGCCAAAGTTCGACGCTAGCCTTTTGGTTGTTGAACAGGATCATCCCTTCGGTTCCATAGATACGCACGTCGGTATGCATGCCTTTGTGTTTGGGAACGGTTGAGGCGCCTGATAAAGAAATTGTTGCCCCGTTGTTCGCCCGCGCTGTTGCGGCGTTATAAAAATCCACCCCTGATGGTGACAGGCCAGAGGCGCAATAGACCTCGGAAACCGTCAGTCCTGTGACGTGGATCATCCAAGCGAGTGAATGGCTCATTTGGCCCCACGCGTAACCACCGGCGTTGTTTGGGTCCGCCCAAGTGCTCGCTGGAGGACGGAAAAGGTGATTGGCGGTTTCCAACATAGGTTCGCCAGCCATTAAATCGTGGAGGGGCGAGCCCATCTGACAAACAATATGGCGCACCTCGCCAATGCGACCACTCAGGACCCAATCTCGGGCCTTGGCAGTGTATTCTTCAAAATTCAATCCAGTTGGCACCAACACTTCGCGCCCTGCGGCTGTGGCAGCGGCGGCGATGGCGCGACCGTCTTTGACACATGTAGCCATTGGTTTTTCAACAAGAACGTGTGCTCCACTTTTCAGTGCCGCAATAGCTGGGTCTGTATGGAAAATATGTGGCGTCGAGATCATCACACCATCAAGGTTTTCAGTGGCCATCATCGTGGCGACATCAGTGTACTGAGCCATGATTCCGAACGCATCGCCTGCCGTATCAAGGCGTGATTGATCCAGATCGCAGATTGCAACCACTTCAGCTTCTGGGCAGTCGCGGATCGTGGGGATGTGATTGAAGGTGGCCCACCACCCAATACCTACAACGCCGATACGGGCAGTCATGGTGTGCCCCCTTTGGTTGGTTGGTTCATCGTTGAGCTGTAGACATTTTGCATATGTTTTTCAGCGGCAAGTGCCGCAGCCGCAGGATCACGCGCCTTAAGCGCATCAAAAAGAACCCTATGATCGTGAAGGGATTGCGCAAGGACTTCAGGTTGTTCTGAAGCACGGCGACGGAATTCTAGACCCAACGCGTTGAGGCTTTCTCCAATCCGTTTGAGGAAGGAATTTCCAGAACCAATCCAGATTGCTTCGTGGAATTTGAAGTCCGAAAGGCGGAATTCGCTAGCATCTTCAAGTGTCGCTTCTTGTTGTATCAGGATGTTTTCAAGTGCTGCTATCTGGGTGTCATCCATATTAATGGCTGCACGTCGCGCCACATCGCCTTCAACCAGGGAACGGGCATCGTAAAGATCTGGAATATTCATCTTATCTAGAGACAGAAAAAAACGAATTGGACCAAGTAATGCGTCACCATCAAGTTTGGTGATATAGGCACCGCCCCCTTGCCTTGACTGAACCACACCAAGAATCGAAAGGCCGCGAATAGCTTCGCGGACAGACGGACGCGATACGTTGAGTTGCTCTGCAAGATCGCGTTCGGGGGGAAGTTGATCCCCAGGCTTGAGAGATTTGGACGTCACCATGTCAAGGATGCGCCGTGCAACCATTTCGGCTACGGATTCACGTTTGATGGGGATATCGAAGCCAAGCTTCGTCATTTTAGTGGTCATGAATTGTCTCCTGACTGGCGCTGCCAAAACCGAGTGAGATCAATGCGAGGTGCAATAACTGATCCAATGAGAAGTAGGCCAATCACGCCTGTTTGGATATGCCCCGTAATATTCACAAGCGCCATTCCGTTGCGCAAATTCAGCACGATTAGGATTGCCAGTAACGTGCCAACAAGTGTGCCGCTCCCACCAAATATGCTTACCCCGCCAAGAAGGACAATCGTGATAATGTCGAGCTCAAAACCAAGTGCTACATCGCCCCGTACGGCCCCCACACGCGCCGCATAAAGCAGACCGGCAAATGCAGAGACCAAACCTGATGCGATGAAGAGTATCATCTTGTGGCGTCCGGTGTTTATCCCCGCGTAGTCCGCCACATCGCGGTTGGTGCCAATAACATAAGTTTTCCGCCCAAAGCCAGAGCGCTGCAGAATGATGTAGAGCGCAACGAACAAGATGACGAAGGCGAACAATGCAAACGGGACGGATCCGATGAGTCCTTTCTGACCCAGTGCATCGAACCATTCAGGAAAATCATTGATTCCACGGTCTTCGACCAGTACCCGCGCCAACCCGCGAAAGCCTATAAGCGTTGCCAAAGTTACGACAAGTGATGGCAAGCCTACTTTGGCAATGAACCAACCATTCAAAGCTCCACCTGCGATGCCGATGCCCAGACAAGCCAAGATGACCAGACCGCCCGGTACACCGCCCTGCACCATCCATCCAAATGCGCAGGCTGAAAGCCCCATCATCGAGCCAACCGACAGATCAATTTCTGCGTTGATGATAACGAATGTCATTACAAGTGCCACGATCACCTTCTCGATAGACAGTTGGAACAGGTTGATCTGGTTCGAAAAGCTGAGAAATTGTGGGGAGAGATTGGCGTTCATTATGATAATAAAAATTAGTGCGCACAGAAGAAAACCTTCCCAGCTTTGCAATCTGTTTAAGGCGGCTTTCATAACGAAACCTCACTTTTAGTAATTTTCTTTTCATGGTTAACCCTCAATTTTACAAGGCGGCGCATGAGGATAGCGTCGGCGGCTACTGATAAAAGAATTAGAGTGCCCAGTACAGCCTCACGCCAGAATTCACTAACCAATTGCCAGCGTACAAGTGACATGTCGATCAAATCCACAAGGATCGCCCCGATAAGCGCGCCAATCACTGTGCCCGAACCGCCAAATATATTCACCCCGCCGACGACAGCGGAGGCCACAGACTTCAGTTCAAATCCAAGTCCAGCGACAACCGTGATGGTTCCAAAACGTGCCAAGAACATGAACCCTGCTAGTCCTGCGAGTGCCCCAGCCAATAAAAAGGCGAAAAAGACCACAAGCTTGGTATTGATTCCAGCCATTTCTGCCGCCTCTGGGTTCGATCCAACTGCGTAAAGTTTACGTGCGGGTCGCAGACGGGTCAGTGCGAAATGCACCGCAATCACTACCAGTACTGCTACAACAAAAGCTGCACGGAATTGAAAAGTGCCAATGTTGAACAATTGGGTATTCGGGAATTCGACCAACCATGTTGGCAGATTGTTGGTCGTAATGGATTTGGCATTAGAGTATTCGACCAAGGCTGAACGAAATAGCGCCATTGTTCCCAAAGTTACGATGATAGATGGGATACGGGCATATGCCACAAGCAGGCCGTTAATGACACCAAAGCAGGCGCCCAGTAGAATAGAATAAGTCGCCAGAACTAAGGGCAAGATATCAGGATTGTTGGTTATCAAACTCCCAGTTGCAAAGGCTACAAAACCCACAATTGAACCAATCGAAAGGTCAATGTTGCGCGTTATTATCACCAAGGTCTGTCCACACGCGATTAGCGCCATAATTGCGACAGAGCTGGATATCCGGTTAAATAATCGCCCGTTTAAATAGTTAGGCACTTGTGTTGAGAAAAATAGTAAAACTGTGAACAATACTAGTAGCAGTGCAAGAATACGCAGGGTTTGTGGCGGGATACGTGCCAGCATTAGAACACCTCCTGCAGCTGGCCCGTGGCCAGCATCATAACGTTTTCTTGGGTCGCATCGCCAGTATCAAGAACTCCCATTTGTTTCCCTTCGCGCATCACAAGAACTCGGTCGCCCATAGCCAAAACTTCTGGAAGGTCGGAGGAAATAACAAGGGCCGCACCCCCATCTGCGACGAAGGCCCGTATCAGGTTATGAACCTCTGCCTTGGCGCCGATATCGATTCCACGGGTTGGCTCGTCAAAAATTAAAAGTTCTGGGTTTAAATTGAGCCATTTGGCCAGCATCACTTTTTGCTGATTGCCCCCTGACAGCATTCCGACAGGCGTGTCCACATCAGGCGTGCGAATATTTAGACGATCAATAAAATGGTGTGCGACTTTGTCTTCTTTTGCCTGCTTCAACAGTCCAAAGGGCGATAAAAAATCATCTAAAGTAGCCAGTGATACGTTTGATTTAATCGCCATTGGCATCGCTAAACCAAACTTGCGTCGATCCTCGGAAACATAGGCAATACCAGCTTCGATTGCCGCCCGAGGTGTGGTGAAATGTGTAGTTTCACCTTTGTATTTGACCGTACCAGAAGTTGGCGGTGTGACTCCGAAAAGGGCCAGCGCAAGATCGGTACGCCGTGCGCCCACAAGGCCTGCCATGCACAGTACTTCACCCCTGTGCAAATCAAATGAAATATCCTTAAATACGCCATCTAGGGTCAGATTACGCACCTCTAGAATGATCTCGTTGGTGGCTGTGCCTGCTGTTTTGGCAAAATAGTTTCCAACCTCGCGCCCAACCATTTCAGCGATCATGCCGTCAGAGGTCACATCTGCAATGAGTTTGGTTGAAATGTGGCTGCCGTCACGGATAACAGTCACGCGGTCTGAAATCTCAAATATTTCTTCCAACCGATGTGAAATATAGACGACTGCAACACCCTCGCCCGCAAGTGTTTTAGCAATGTTGCGAAGTAGCGTAGCCTCATGCGCTGAAAGCGACGCGGTCGGTTCGTCCATGATTAAAACACGCACGTCCTGTGACAAAGCCCGAGCAATTTCTACGGTTTGTTGTTCGGCCAGTGTTAGTCCGCTAGCGATGCGGCTCGGGTCCAGCTTAATTCCTATCCGTTTGATCAAGGCGCGCGCACGTTTACGTTGCGCGGCAGGGCGCACCAAAAGGCCCGACGAATTGTCACCGATAAAGATGTTTTCGGCTACGTCCAAATCAGGAAAGACCATAGGTTCCTGGTAAATTGCGGCAATTCCAGCATCGCGTGCGGCCTGCGGTCCTAATATTGTACGCGCCTTACCACCTACGTCAATTGTGCCGCTGGTTGGCTGATGGATGCCAGTCATAATTTTGATCATCGTCGATTTGCCTGCCCCGTTTTCGCCGACAATAGCGTGTACTTCGCCTGGCATTAGGGTGATAGACATATCTGATAGTGCTTTGGTCATGTCAAAGTGTTTGGAGATACAGTTCAGGCGCAAGACTGGCTGGGACATGAAGACTCCTTGTCGTGTCTAGGCCAGCGGAATGACGCCGCTGGCCTGAGGAACTTTTAGTTTGATGCAGCTTCGACATTTTCGGAATTGTAGACCGTGAATGGCCCCATAAGAATTCGCGATGAACCTGGACGACCTGGATCTTCATCGATGGTGAAGTCGCCCATGCGACCAGCGCTGAAAGTTTCACCAATTTCCCCCGTCATTTGGCCGGATGCTAAACCATATGCGGTGTAATAGGTCAGGTAACCAAGATCGCGGAAGTCCCAAAGCGCAAACTCTGGTGCGCAGCCATTCATTGTGTAGCTGACCATTTCGGACGGTAGACCTAGCCCAGAAACGCGGACTTGATCACACAGACCTTCGTCCTGCATTGCCTTTGCAGCGGCCTGAATACCAACCGTCGTCGGTGACATGATTACGCCAAGGTCAGGGTACTGATCAACTAGGGAAAGAGCACGATTATAGCTGACTTCGGCTTGGTCATCGCCGTACACGATATCAACTAGTTCAATATCGGCGTACTTTTCGTTTTCTAACGCAACTTCCATCGCCGCGATCCATGCGTTCTGGTTTGATGCATCTGGCGTTGCAGACAGCACCGCCATTTGACCTGATCCACCAAGGATTGAGTGGGCCATATCCGCCATCACAATTCCCATTGAACCAAAGTCCACTTGTGCTACAAACACGTCTTCTCCTTCACCTGATGGAATTGGGCTGTCCCACGTTACAACACGTGTTCCTGCAGCTTGTGCGGCAACTGCAGACGGCACAATTTGGTCGCCTGCGTTGTTGGAAATCATCACCACGCCTTGGCCTTGGGTGGCGGAGGTTGTCATGATTTCAATTTGACCCGCGGTTGAGTTTTCGGGCGTTGGGCCGACGAACAGCAACTCTCCGGTGTTGCCAAGTTCAGCGTGGGCTTCTTGTGCACCCTCATTAGCCTGATCAAAGACCAGAATGCCAAGGAACTTTGGCAAAAGGACCATGTTGATCTCTTCTCCCGCGGCTAGTGACACCGCATGGCCGTCAGCCCAAGCTGAACCTGCAATTGTGCCCAGCATCAATGTTGCAGCTGTTGTTAGTTTCGTGAAATGTGTCATGGTTTCCTCCCATTCATTTCTAGTTGTTTGGCGCGAACGCGCCGGTTAAAATCCTTCTGGTCTAAATTAATCAAGCTTGGCTGGCTTTTTGTTTCTGCTTGCCTAAACCTTGAATGCTTAGCGTCATGGTCTGCCCCTCTTTAAGGTAGGTTTGTGGGGTCTGGCCCATACCAACGCCTGGGGGTGTTCCTGTAGAGATCACATCACCCGGTTGCAGTGACATGAACTGGCTGATGTGGCTGACAAGTTGACGCACTCCGAAGACCATCGTGGCGGTGCTGCCATTTTGATAGCGATGGCCATCGACTTCCAACCACATTTTGAGGTTTTGGGGGTCTGCAATTTCGTCACGTGTCACCAACCAAGGGCCAATCGGACCAAATGTATCAGCAGATTTGCCTTTGACCCACTGCCCGCTGCGTTCAATCTGAAACGCGCGTTCTGAAACATCATTGATAACGCAATAGCCTGCGACATGATCCATGGCCTCGGCTTCGCTGACATAGCGAGCCTCTTTGCCGATCACGACGCCCAGCTCAACTTCCCAGTCAGTTTTGGTGCTGGTGCGGGGAATTAAGACGTCATCATTCGGACCACAAATTGCGCTTGTAGCTTTAAAAAACAGGATCGGTTCATCTGGCAGGGTCATGCCTGTCTCAGCAGCGTGGTCCGAATAGTTCAGGCCAATACAGATAAACTTTCCAACGTGGCCTACGCAAGCTCCAACCCTACTGTTCGGGTCTAGCATTGGTAGGCTTTGTGGATCAATTTTGCGCAGCTTGGCAAGGCTTTCGTCGGTCAAAACATCACCAGATAAATCCGTGACATGGGCTGACAGATCGCGAAAGCCGCCACTCTGATCCAAAATTGCTGGTTTTTCCTGACCCAACGGGCCAATACGGAGCAACTTCATTTTTTTACATCCTAACTGGTTTGCGGAGTGGATCACCGTTCAAGGCGCGGGTGATATCTTTGGCAACAAGGCCTTGTAAACGGTCAATCGCTGCCTCGGAATACCAAGCGATATGGGGCGTCAGCACAAGGTTAGGGGCGTCACGCAATTGCGCCGACATGGGCAGTGGTTCAGCTTGGAACACATCAAGAGCTGCCCCGCCAATCACGCCTTGTTCAAGCGCGGCCGCTATGTCGTCTTCGACAATCAATTGGCCCCGTGCGGAATTTACGATCATCGCATGTGGTTGCATCTGCACCAGTCGAGTCATGTTAAAAAAGTTTGTTGTCTGAGCCGTGGCAGGTGCGTTCAGCGAAATGATATCAGCAGTGGCCAATAGCGTATCGTTATCCACTAATTTTGCACCTTCCTCCGCTGCCTGAGTCTCAGACAACCCTGGGTCAGCGACGATGAATGAGAACCCAAAGCCTTTGAGACGTCCAAGAATGGCTTGTCCGATTTGTCCCATACCGAAAAATCCAAACGTGGTCTCAGAAAACGGCTTCATTAGCTTGGCATGTTTCACTCCGGTCCATTCACCCTTACGAATTGATGCATCAAGCGTTGTCAGTTTGCGCAATAGTGTGAGAGCGGCGGCGCAGGTATGTTCTGCGACCTCATCAACACAATAATCGGGCACATAACCGACTTTCAGGTCTGCGGCTTTTGCAGCGACCAGATCAATATTGTCATATCCAACACCGTAGCGAATGATTGTAGCGCCCCGCTTGACAGCGGCACAGCTCAATGGGCCAAATGTGGCAAACTGCACGGCGACAACATCGGCATCATTGATCAGTTCTGCCAATTCGCCATCTGATTTTACCTGATATGCTTCAAAGGATGCGCCAGCTCCTAGGGCGGCTGCACGTTCCTGCGCAAGTTCGGGAAAAGTGTAATCAGTTATAACAACACGAGCAGTCATGGTGTGTCCTTCAGATAATCGTGAATAATTTCGCCTGCTATGAGCGTGAAGTCAGCCCGCCAGTAGAATCCTTGTAGTGGTTCAATGACTGGCAGGCGGAATACCGGTAGCTGTGCGTTGGGCCGTAGCTCAACCGTGCATGGGCCGGTCCATGCCTCGTGTACCGTCACATCGGTTAGCTTGCGGCTAGTCAGTTGGCGGATGGCGGGGCGACCATCAATGTGGTCAATCGATTTAAGGTTAAGGTTCGTGCCAAAGTCAAAATGTGGCGCAAGGTCGTCGGGTGTGGCGGTGGTTTGCTTATAGGGCAGTGTTCCTGTGATCACATCGATCCCGTTGCGTTGAACAGTGCCGACCATCAGATCTCCACGAAATTCCATTGACGGCTGGCCAAATTTCTTTGGTTGGCCATGTACTTCTCGACCCTGAGAGACACCCCCATCGGAGGAAAGAACAAGATATGGGGAGTATGCACCCGTTCTATCGCCGTTGATGTTGTTCTTAAGCTGTGCGCCAATCATCACGTTGGCCTCGTCATATGCGCCTACCCAATCAGTATCGTTCATGCGGTAGATATGGACACAGGCCATGTCGCTGATAGGCTCAAGTGGTGGCGGCAAAAGAAATGCAATCGCCTCAGGGTCGGTGCGCCAGTATAGTGTCAAGATTTCGGCGTTGCGAAAGCGGAATGGGAATTTAGGAATGGTTGGTGCATCCCAAGGAGTTGAAAAACCGCCCCTTTTGATATCTTCTACGGAAGGCTGTGTTATGCTATATTTTCTTTTCCCACTCATTGGGCCAACCTGCGCACAACATCTTCTTGCACATCAATTCCAAGTCCAGGACCCTCAATTGGATAGGCCCACCCATCGCGATGCCACAACTTTTCACCAACAAGATCATCCTGGACAGCGACTGCGAAGGGTTTGTATTCAAATATTTCGGCATTGGGCGAGGCCAGAGACAGGTGTAGCGAAGCAGCCGTTGTGATTGCTGTGGACCATGCGTGGGCATTGATTGTTTTGCCGTATTGCGTGGCAAGGGCATCTGCGCGGCGGAAGCCTGTAATACCCTCAACCCGCGCAGGATCAATTCCGTAAACTTCAACTGCTTGGACAAATTCCATTTGGCGGCGGTATCCGGTTTCGGTAAACTCACGCTCTCCGCTGGCGATCCGCACAGACGTATTGGCTGCCAGTTCGCGATAGCCTGCGTCATCAGTGTAATACAGTGGCTCTTCGTACCAACCGATCCGATACTCGCTCATCCGGTTGGCCACATCAATTGATGTGGCAACATCCCAGCGCACGCCATTTCCTATATCAATTAAAATTTCTGCATCATCACCTAAGGCTGCGCGAAGCTCTTTGACGAAATGAACGTCTACATTCGGATTACCACCGATGTTGCTATCACCCTTTTTTGCGAATCCAAGCTTGGTTGACCGAAAGCCTGCTTCAAAGAAGCCCACGACTTCAGTCACACACGCTGCCTCGCCCTGTTTGTTCACATGGGCTGATGCGTTGGCTGGTAAACGTTTATGCTTCAACCCGCCGAATAACTCATACAAGGGTTTATCTGCAACTTTACCGCGGATGTCCCAAAGCGCCATATCGATGCCCGATATGGCAAGGCTGGCGATACCCCCTTCACCATACCAATGAACATGGCGGCGTAAAATTTCCCAGTTGCCTTGAATGTCTTCTGCTAGCTTACCTTGTAGCAGTGGGAAGAAGCCATCGTTGATGATTGATGCAACTGCACGACATGCCTCTGGCCACATCGCGATACATTCGCCCCAGCCAACAACAGCATCGCTGGTTTCAACACGGACGAGGACAGTATGGCGTATCGTGCCAAAATCATTTGGGTCTGGGTATGAAATGCAAATAGGCTTAACTTTTACAATCTTGGTCATAACAGCCTCCCCTGCTTTTTCTTTGACAGCGCCAAATAGACATCTTATCTAATTGGTCATACCAATTACTCACCGAGTCTCAAACCGAAAGCAAGTAGAATGTTTAATTTACATCCAGTTTCTGTGCCTGACCTGTCGGGAAAAACCATTCTTGTAACTGGCGCAGGACGTGGAATTGGAGCTGTTCTGACCGGACTTTTGGTTGCCAATGGCGCAAACGTTCTTGCCGGTGTGTTCGGCGACGCACACCCGGATTGGGCCAGCCATCTAATAGGGGCAGACGTCTTCAAGCTCGATGTCACTGACAAGCAAAGCGTTGACAGTGCCATTGCGCGTGCTGAAGGAGGTCTTGATGTTTTAGTAAACAACGCGGGCACCATTAGTCCCATTGGTCACGTTGATGCGATCGACAGTGATGACTTTGCACGTACTTTTGATGTCAATGTCGTGGGTGTCCACCGGATGATAAAAGCCGCTTTGCCAAAACTCAAAGTTAGAAAGGGCGTGATCATAAATGCCGGTACAGGTGCTGCAGTAACACCAATGGAAGGTTGGACAGCTTATTGTAGCTCAAAGGCTGGCACTCGGATGTTGACACAGATGTGCAGCATGGAACTGGCTGACCGAGGCGTACAGAGCTTTTTCATAGGAATTCCACCCACTGACACAGAGATGCAGGGTGAGATTCGGGACGCTGGATTGAACCCGATCAGCAAGATTGCCAAGGGAGACCTTGTCGACCCTAAAGTTTCGGCAAGCGTTATGGCGTGGCTGTGTGGGTCAGACGCCCGCAAACTGGAAGAGTGTCTGCTTGATGTACGCGATCCGTTGTTTCAGGACATGACCAGCTTTTCTTAGTAAATCCTAAAACATTATGTAGGCGACAGAAAATGCACTGTACGCTTTTCCATCATGTCCTCCGTGGCGGCACTAAAGGCCTGCATGTGAGGGGAGCTGGAATGGGTCTTCAACGCATCCATGCTGGACCACTTTTCAATGACAACAAACGTATCAGGGCCAAATGTAGCTTTGTCTTGCCCAGCGCTTTCGGCATCAATAGTGGCTTCATAAACGATGCATCCGTCCTCTGCCAATACAGTGGGGATATTGGCATTAAATATTGATAACACTGCGCTGCGTTGGCCAGGCTTAGCTGACAGGATCGCAATTACGTGAACAATTGACATTTTAGTCTCCGATTTATTTATTATTTATTATTATAAAAGTAATTCAAATGTAAAACTCCCAACGGCTTTAATGGC
>JBLILC010000053.1:0-15970 GCA_047635635.1 Octadecabacter sp.
ATTTGGCTGGTAAGTATTGTCGTATTAACTGACATTGTTGGCTATTTTGTTGGTAGATCGTTCGGTGGACCAAAATTCTGGCCAGCGCTCAGCCCCAAAAAGACCTGGAGTGGAACTATTGGTGGTTGGATTGGAGCAGCAATAGTTGGGATTGTTTTTGTTATATTTTTCAATGCTGGTTGGATGGTTATTTTACTATCTATCCTTGTCAGCTTTGCAGGACAAATGGGTGATATCGCTGAAAGTGCACTGAAACGTCGCCAAGGTGTAAAAGACAGTTCTACTTTAATACCTGGGCACGGCGGCTTGCTTGACCGCTTTGATGCACTTCTAGGTGCGTCATTGTTTATGCTGCTTCTCATCAGCCTTTTTGATGTTACGAGTGTTGCATTTTGAAGCGGGTCAGCATTTTTGGGGCTACTGGCTCGATTGGTCAAAGTACTGTTGATTTGATCAATCGCAATCGTGATGAGTATCAAGTCATGGCCCTAACAGGTTCACAAAATATTCCACAATTAATTAAAGATGCCAAAATGTTACAAGCGAAAGTTGCTGTAACGTCTGACCCTACACGGCTTGCTGAATTGCGCGATGGACTTGCAGGTTCTGGTATTGACGTTGCAGCAGGTGATGAGGCCTTAATCGACGCAGCGGCGCTTCCTGCAGACTGGATTATGTCGGCCATAATTGGAGCTGCGGGCCTCCGACCGGGGTTAGAGGCTCTAAAACACGGCACAGTTTTGGCGCTAGCAAACAAGGAGTCTTTAGTTGCTGCAGGACCTCTTTTAATGAGCGAAGCTAAGCGCTTTGGGGCAACTATTCTTCCAGTTGACTCAGAACATTCAGCAATATTTCAAGCATTGATTGGTGAAGATTTAGCTTCGGTTGAAAGGGTTATAATAACTGCAAGTGGTGGTGCGTTTCGCGACCATCCATTGTCTTCCCTGAATAGTGTTACAGTAGATGAAGCGTCAAAACATCCAAACTGGAATATGGGTCAACGCATCACGATTGATTCGGCATCAATGTTTAATAAAGCAATGGAACTAATTGAAACTAAAGAGTTTTTTGGCTTTAGTTCTCATCAGATTGAAACAATCATTCATCCAGAGAGCCTGATCCACGCACTTGTTGGTTTCAAGGATGGTGCATTGATGGCTCATGTCGGTCCACATGACATGCGCCATGCGATTGGCTTTGCACTGAATTGGCCTTTCCGCAAAAACCTTCCCGTCAAACGCCTTGACCTTGCAAAGGTTGGTCAGCTGAATTTCCGTGCACCGGATCTGGCTCGTTATCCAGCGCTAAAGATCGCCCACAAAGTGATGGAGGCTGGTGGACTAACAGGTGCAGTTTTCAATGCGGCTAAAGAACGTGCGTTAGACGGATTTCTTGCAGGCGCTTGCAGTTTCACAGACATGGCACGCATCGTTGATCGGGTGGTTGACAAAATTTTAGCACGTGAGGGGCTGCAAAATGCCTCGATTACATTAGATAACGTTAATGAAGCAGACGCCATAGCGCGCGCACTAACAAGCGAAGAAATCGCTAAACGAGAAAGCTGAACTTTGGATTTTTTGACCAACTTGATCCCATCTTTTGGGAATATTGCCTTCACAATGCTTTTCTTTGTGATAGCCCTTTCTATAATTGTGGCAATCCATGAATACGGTCATTACATCATCGGAAGGTGGTCGGGTATCCATGCGGATGTGTTTTCTATCGGTTTCGGTAAGGTTATTTGGAGTGGCACAGACAAGCGCGGAACTGTCTGGCAAATCGCTGCTTTACCGTTTGGTGGTTATGTTAAATTTAAGGGTGATAGTAATGCAACGTCAGTGGGTGGTGATGATAATGTAGTTTTAGCACGCGATACTATGCTTGGAGCGCCACTGTGGGCCCGATCTGCAACCGTTGCTGCAGGTCCAGTTTTTAATTTTATTCTGTCATTTATTATTTTTTCAGGAATTTTACTTTTTCAAGGACAACCCATCACGCCCTTGACTGTTTCGGCTTTACCGGCTTTTCCTGAAAATATTGAACAGCAACTTGAACCTGGGGATCGTATTCTGAAGGTTGAAGGTGTTGCTTTGAATTATCCTGAAGGTTTTGGTGCTGCGGTTGTCAATGTGCCGTCGCAATCGTCAGTTGAGTACGAGGTAGAGCGGGAAGGGGAGCGCATGTTGGTTCGGGGCCCGCAACCTCAACCTGCTTACGTGCAATCGATTACGCCCCGTTCCGCTGCAGATGATGCTGGTCTGCGATTTGGCGACGTTATAGTCAGCTTAAACGGCACAGCAGTTTACCAATTTAATGATATGGTTAAAATTGTTGAAGAAACTCCTGCTCAACCCATTGAACTTTTTGTCTGGCGCAATGGGGAGACATTCACAACTTCGCTGACACCGCGTCTGATGGCGATCCCACAACTGGATGGTTCTATGTTGGATGAACCCAAGTTAGGTATAGGTAATGGTGGGCTTTTCTTTGAACCTGCGACTACAGATCTGGGAATCATGGAATCTATGAAACTGGCAGTCCAGCAGGTTTGGTTCATAATCAAACAGTCCCTTAACGGTTTAAAACAAATGATTATTGGTAATATAAACACCTGTAACTTGAGTGGGCCAGTGGGAATTGCTGAAACGTCGGGGTCAATGGCAAGCCAAGGTACGCTGGCGTTTATTAGTTTTATTGCAGTTCTGTCGACCGCAGTTGGTTTGCTAAACCTATTTCCGATTCCTATTCTTGACGGAGGCCACTTATGTTTTCACGCTTACGAAGCAGTAACTGGCAAAATGCCAAGTGATGGTTCCCTGCGAGTTCTTATGGCTATTGGCGTGGCTTTGATTGGAACGTTGATGTTGTTTGCGATTGGCAACGATCTGCTGTTCTGCCCTTGAGCCTTTTAAGAAAATATTAAATTTTTTAATGATCAACTATATTACGACACCATGATATTCATACATTGTGGTGTCAATTTAGTGCTATTTTCCCTTAACAATACTGAAATCATATATGATTTAAATGGTTTTTATGTTGTGAGCCTTATTATATGTTTGGACTAGACTCGGTTGAGTCTGGCTCCTTCATTCAATCTTGGTTTCTTGGAGTTATGTTTTTCAAACTGAGACCGCTTAATAGTAAAAAAAATTTGTAAACTGTCCACAATATGTAGTTTTATGACATTTACTTATGCACTGGTCAGTTTCTTCTAGACTACGCGTTTGTTGGTTTTGACAAGGCTCAACTGCCCAGTTAAAACAATAATACTTAGTATGGTTAAACGGGCAATATAATGAACAAAACGCTTCAGTCGGTTAATGAAATTTTTGGATGTGTATGGATTAAAACCCAAGGGTGGATTTTGACATTGATCCTTCTTGTTTCAAATATGATGGCCCTAGCAACTCCTGTTTATGCACAGAATTATAATTTTTCTGGTGTTTCTGTTGAAGGAAATCAGCGCGTTGAAACTGCAACCATTTTAACCTACCTGGATTTCACTTTAGATGAAACTATAACTGCAGGAGCATTGAACGATGCTGCTCAGCGGATTCGAGCAACGGACTTGTTTGAAAGAGTTGATTTTGTACCGCAAGATGGCAAGTTGATTGTCCGAGTGATCGAATTTCCAACAATTAATCAGATTACATTTGAGGGTAACACTCGTGTTCGTGACGCTGAATTGGGGGCTGCTGTTCGTAGTCAGTCGCGCCGTGTTTATAGCCCCAACCAAGCTCAGTCTGATACTGCGGCAATTGCCCAGGTTTACGCAGATCAAGGACGGATTAACGCAACGGTCACACCCCGTATTATTCAACGATCAGACAATCGCATTGATTTAATTTTTGTGATTTTTGAAGGTGGTTTGACTGAAGTGGAGCGTATCAGTTTTGTGGGTAATAGTGCCTTTGGTGAAAGCCGTCTTCGCCGCGTTTTGGAAACAAAACAAGCAGGTATTTTGCGTGCATTGATCAATAGGGATACTTTTGTTGCAGACCGTGTCGCGTTTGACCAGCAAGTGTTGACTGATTTTTATTTTTCGCGAGGTTATGTTGATTTCCAAGTCCAGAATGTCGACGTCTCTCTTACGCGCGAACGTGACGCTTATTTAATTACATTTAATGTCCAAGAAGGTCAGCAATTTAAATTTGGAAATTTGTCAGTCACTACAGAAGTGATTGGTGCTGATGCCACGATATATGAGAATGCACTGCGTTTGCGCGCAGGCGTAACTTATTCACCTGAATTGATCGAACGCGATATATCACGTTTAGAAATTCTGGCCATGCGCCAAGGGTTAAACTTTGTACGTGTTGATCCGCGCGTTACCCGGAACGATCGTACATTAACGCTGGATGTTGAATTTGCATTGGTGAATGGTCCACGCATCTTCATTGAACGCATTGATATCGAAGGCAACAATACAACATTAGATCGTGTTATCCGGTCGCGCTTTGACATAATAGAAGGTGATCCATTTAATCCGCGTCAAATCCGTGAAACTGCAGAGCGGATCCGTGCTTTAGGGTATTTTGGTAATGTTGATGTGGACGCCCGCGAAGGATCTAGTTCATATCAGGTGGTGATTGATGTTGACGTCACTGAGGCACCTACTGGATCACTTTCTTTTGGAGGCAACTTTTCAACAGACAACGGGTTTAGCCTAATGGCCCGTTTCAATCAGCGCAATTTTTTAGGCCGTGGTCAATCGCTGAGTTTCGGTATCCAAGCTGGTGTGGACAGTCGAAATTTTTCGTTCAGCTTCACAGAACCAAACCTTTTGGGGCGTGACCTTAGTTTTGGAATAGACACTAACTATCAATCTACTAATTCTCAAAATGCACTGTACGATACATCTAGTGCGTCTTTGCGTCCGCGCATAGGGTTCCCGATAAGTGAGAATGGCCGACTAACTCTATATTACGCTTATGACTATACCGACGTGACAAACTATATGCCGACAGGCCAATCGTCGCCATTTATTCTCACTGATTTGGCGCAGGGTGGGATTGGAACCAACGCGCTTGGTTATGGTTACAGCTATGATACCCGCCGTGCGGGACTAAATCCCAACGCGGGTGTGTTATTCCGTTTTGGGCAGGAATTCGGTTTTGGTGACAGCACTTTCATTGAAACTACCGCTGAAGTGACAGCTCAAACTCGTGTTTTGTCAGAAGAAGTTACATTGCGTGCAACGATTGAAGGTGGCCTCTTAAATTATTCGAGTGGAGACAGTCGAATTACGGACCGCTATTTTCTAGGCAGTGGCACAATGCGGGGCTTCGAGGCGGGCGGTATCGGCCCTCGCGATGCGGTTGCCGACGAATCACTTGGTGGTAATGCCTTTGCTGTAGTTCGCTTTGAAGCAGAATTCCCTTTAGGTTTGCCAGAAGAATACGGCATTTCAGGGGGTGTGTTCCTCGATTATGGATCCGTTTGGGACGTAGGCAGCAATGCTGGTCCAGTTTTGTATGATGACTTCACTCCGCGCACGATTGCGGGTGTCTCAATCTTTTGGAATACACCTATAGGCCCATTGCGATTTAACTATACAGAGCCCCTAGATGTTCAGCTTAACGACGAAACCAAACAATTTGATGTGACAATTTCGACAGACTTTTAATGACTTTAAAAATTTTACTTGGACTTGCCAGTCTTATGATCGCAACACTTGGAGCAACAGCTTTTGCGCAGCAGAATATTGTTGCGCCAGAAGTTGATTTGGCATCAGGCAAAGTTGTGTCCGCTATTTTGACAGTGGACATTGATTGGCTTTTTTCGCAATCCCAGTTTGGACAGCGTGTGGCACAAAGCTACGCGGCGGAAAGAGAAGCATTGGCGACAGAGAATAGCCGTATTGCCTCTACCTTGCGTGAAGAAGAACTTATCCTGACAGCGCAGCGTGCAGACATGGCCTTGGATGTTTTTCGTACTGAAGCTGAAGATTTTGATGCGAAAGCTCAAAATATTAGAAGTGCGCAAGACGCTAAAGAGCGGGCGCTAGAAGACACATTAGCGCAAGGTCGTGATCAATTTTTTGAGGTGACACGCCCAATTTTGGGTCAGTTGATGGTGGATCGCGGTGCTTTTGCTATTCTGGATCGCAGGTCAGTGATATTGTCGTTAGGCAGCATTGATGTCACCGAAGAAGCCATCGCGCGGATTGATGCCTTGATTGGTGAAGGTACAGCCGCAACACTTGGAACGGATGACAATTTATATCCTGACACAGAGGTCGAAAATTAGACCCACCTTGCCGTGCCGATGTGGTCTTGTTAGTCAGGCTGAACGAAAACTTTGTATGTGTTGCGTTTAAATGGAGAACCATATGTCAGCCCCCATTACCTCTGCAGATATCCAGCTGATTCAACGAATTATTCCACACCGCTACCCGTTCCTTTTGGTGGACAAGGTCATCGATATTGTTGGTACGAAAACGGCGACTGGAATTAAAAATGTCACTATGAACGAGCCGCACTTTCAAGGTCATTTCCCTGGAACGCCCATCATGCCCGGTGTGACTATCATAGAAGCTATGGCGCAAACCTCTGCTGTTATGGTTGGAACCACAATGAAACTGATGGATAAAAATATGCTGATCTATTTTATGGGTATAGATAACTGTAAATTCCGACGGAAGGTTTTGCCTGGTGATGTTTTAAGCATGGCAATTGAAACAACACGCGGAAAGCCTGGTGGCAAGGTCTGGAGATTCAAAGGTATAGCAACGGTGGATGGTGAACTTGCCGCAGAAGCAGAATTCACTGCAATGATGGATATGCAGGCCTAACTGATGACCATTCACCCTTCAGCGATCATTGAAGATGGGGCTCAGATTGGTGCTGATGTATCGATTGGCCCATTCTGTATTGTTGGTGCGAAAGTTGTACTTCATGATCGAGTTGAACTTAAATCGCACGTTGTCGTGACCGGTGATACGAAGGTCGGCGCAGACACCACCATCTTTCCGTTCTGCTGCATCGGTGAAATCCCACAGGACGTAAAGTTTAAAGGTGAGGCAGCAAAATTAATTATTGGTGAACGCAATCGGATCCGTGAACATGTAACGATGAACCCTGGAACTGAAGGTGGCGGTGGCATTACATCTATAGGTGATGATGGTTTTTTTCTTGCGGGCTGTCATGTAG
This sequence comes from Octadecabacter sp., assembly GCA_047635635.1. GTDB lineage: Bacteria > Pseudomonadota > Alphaproteobacteria > Rhodobacterales > Rhodobacteraceae > Octadecabacter. The sequence goes on from JBLILC010000053.1 coordinate 7,155, forward strand.
CGCATGACGCTCACGTTGGCGACCGTGTGACTATCGTCAACCAATCCGCCATAGCGGGGCATTGCGTGATTGAAGATGATGTTATCATCGGTGGACTTTGCGGTATTCATCAGTTTGTACGAATTGGACGTGGTGCAATTATTGGCGCGCTGTCCATGGTTACAAACGATGTCATCCCGCACGGTCTAGTTGTGGGTCCCCGCGGCGAATTGGATGGATTGAATCTCGTTGGGTTGAAACGTCGTGGAGTTGATCGCCAAGACATCACAGCACTACGCGTGGCGTTCCAGACTTTGAAGGATGGGGAGGGGTCGTTCATGGATCGTGCTCGTCGATTAGAAGCGGATAGTGATAGCAAGCATGTATCAGAAATGATGGATTTCATTTTGGGTGAGACTATTCGAAATTTTTTGACTCCGAGGTGAAACAGAAATGACACTTGCTCTGATTGCGGGTTTGGGTGGATTGCCGACTGTTTTGGCGGCGTCCTTGCAGGCCCAAGGGCGCTCTTTAGTTCTTTGCGAGATGTACGGATTTGTGTCTCAAGTAACAGGTGATTTTCACCGTATTCCGTTTAGGTTTGAAACACTCGGCACATTTCTTTCGGTTTTGAAAATTGCAGGTGTGACTGAAGTTTGCATGGCTGGTGCAGTTCAGCGCCCAAAGGTTGACCCATCTTTCATTGATGCAGCTACGATGCCGCTTGTGCCGAGATTAATGGCGGCGATGGCCAAAGGTGATAATGGCACTTTGAGTGCCGTTGTTACTTTATTTGAAGAATATGGTTTCTCTGTAGTTGGCGCCCACGAAATTGCGCCTGAATTATTGCCTGTACCGGGCTTTCATACACGGGTAGTGCCACCAGATTTGACCGACGCTACTGCCGCAGCGAAGATTGCTTTGGTTAACATGGGTCAGTTTGACCTTGGTCAGGCACTGTTATTGCGCGGCAGTGATGTTATTGCTCGTGAAGATGTTCGTGGCACAGCTGCAATGTTGGCGGATGTACAAACACGGGGAGACGGATTGGGTGTGACCCTGTTCAAATCCCCCAAACCAAATCAAAATATGTGCGTTGATATGCCTTTGATCGGTCCTGACACCGCTATGCAAGTTGTCGACGCAGGACTGGCAGGCATTGTGATTCCACACGGTGGCGTCTTAGTGCTGAATTTGCCACAGGTCATCAAGATCCTTGATATGAACGGCCTATATTTATGGGTAACACTATGAAGGTGTTCATAATTGCAGGTGAACCGTCTGGCGACAAACTTGGTGCGGCGCTGATGAAAGGCCTTGAAGCGCAAGTGCTGGACATTGAATTTGAAGGCATCGGTGGGCCATTGATGGAAGAACTGAACCTTGAAAGCCTGTTCTCCATTAATGAGCTGTCTCTTATGGGTCTTGCAGAAATTTTGCCAAAATATCTCCATCTCAAAAGTCGTATTCGCCAGACTGCCGCAGCAATAATTGCCGCTAAGCCTAACGTGTTGATAACAATCGATAGCCCCGATTTTTGTCTGCGTGTTGCCCAATTGGTTAAGGCTGGATCAAATATTCGAACAGTGCATTATGTGGCACCTACTGTTTGGGCATGGCGACCCAAACGCGCTGCTAAAATGGCGCGCTACATTGATCATGTCCTTGCTCTATTTCCATTTGAGCCCCCCTACATGGATGAGGCGGGCATGTCTTGTGATTTTGTTGGCCATCCTGTTGCTGCCGAACCATCCGTGACACGAGCTGAGCTTGATGATTTTAAAACCCGCCATGGCATTATCCATCATCCGGTGTTGGCTATTCTTCCTGGATCGCGACAATCTGAAATAGCGCGCCTTGGTGCGACGTTCAATTCTTCTTACGTTCAAGTTGCAGCCACCTTCCAGACTGTGTTGGTTCCAACGTTGCCGTATTTGGCTCAAGCGGTAAGTGATGCTTTACCACTGCGGAGCGCAACTTTGCGCTGTATCGTGTCAGGTTCGAACATGTCGCCGCAAGACGCTGCGCGTGAACGCTATATAGCTATGGCTTTTGCTGATGTTGCGCTGGCAGCGTCAGGTACAGTGTCCTTGGAATTGGCTGCCGTCCGTACGCCTATGGTGATTGCCTACGACATGCACTGGATTAGCCGACAGATTATTAGCCGCATGTTACTGACGGACACGGTGACACTTGTTAATCTAGTTTCTGAAACCCGAACGATACCAGAGTTTATAGGTTCTGGTTGCCAACCTGCTCCAATTGCGGAGGCGCTTATGTCAACACTTGCGGATCCAACCGCGCAGTTTGATGCGCTTGATCTGACAATGGACCGTTTAGGGCGTGGTGGTGAGGCACTCGGATTACGGGCCGCACGCGCTGTTCTTGCACACCTGACAACGAAAAATAATTCCTTTTAGGAGAAACTGATGCCCGCACCAACGAACCATTTAAAGGTAGCGCTTGAACGTGGTGATAAGCAATGCGGCATCTGGTTGGCATTAGCCAACGAAACGGTTGCAGAAATAGCAGGAAAATCTGGGTTTGATTGGTGTTTGATTGACGCAGAACACGGACCCAATACACTTACAACAATTGCTACGCAGCTTCGCGCGCTTGCTGGTACACGTGCACATGCTGTGGTGCGTGTTCCTATGGATGAAGATTGGATGCTCAAACAGGTACTCGACCTTGGCGTGCAGACGGTCGTGGTACCTATGGTGAACACTGCTGAACAAGCAGCGCAAGTAGCTGCTGCTGTACGTTATCCGAATTCAATGTCTGGCGTGGGCTCACGGGGCATGGGGGCGGTGCTTGCGCGGGCGTCTGACTACGGTGAGATTGTCGATTATGTCAGCTCTGCCAACGAACAGATTTTCCTGTTTGTGCAGATTGAAAGTGCGCAAGCGGTCGCGAATGTTGATGCTATCGCCGCAACACCCGGCGTGGACGGAATATTTGTTGGTCCTGCAGACCTTAGTGCTGATATGGGTTTTGTTGGCCAAATTGATGCGCCAGAGGTAATTGTTGCGATTGACCACGTTTATGCCCGAACTAAAGCAGCAGGTAAAATTGTTGGTACTATTGTGTTCGATGAGAACGACTTTCAAAATCAGATCAAAAGGGGTGTCACCTTCCTTGGACTTGGAGGAGATGGTTTCTTGTTGCGACAATCGCTGCGTACGCTGGCAGGTAAAGCGCCCTAATAAGTTGAGTTCAAATCAACTAGTTTGGCCGATTAATATGTCAATCTCCAGATTATCTAAGCCCATTAATAGGGTGCGTCTTCTAACACACCATGGGCCGACATTTGTTGATACAGCAAGCCTTCACGTAAACCGCGATCTGCTACAGACAAACGGTCTGTTGGCCAAAGCCGCATCAGAGTTTGCAGGATGGCAGCCCCTGACATGATTAAGGCTTGGCGGTCTTTCCCGATGCGCGTGTCGGCTTTACGCCCTTCTTCACCTTGCCTGAGGTATCCTTGAATTACTGTATCAATCTGATCAGAAGTCATGCGCAGCCCATCAACTTTGGTGCGATCATAGCGTCTCAGGCCCAGATGACTTGCCGCAACTGCTGTGACTGTTCCGGAGGTACCAACAATCTGAAAACCTTCTCGAAGTTGTTCTTGCGTGGATGGCGCAAATTTTTCAAGACTTTCCTCAAAGAACCAAGACATTAGTGCAAAACGCGCAGAATCATCCTCAACGTCGGAAAATTGGTCTCGCAATGTAGCCACGCCTAATGGCACGGAAATCCAGTCGACGACCTTGGCGGCGGCAAAAGGTCCTGGGGCTTGGCTAAAGCCCGAATGCAGGCGCATAATGGCGCGTGGGCGTTCATGTGAAGGTACTTTTGTTAAATCAATCCAAACAAGCTCCGTTGATCCGCCACCAATGTCCACTACAAGCAATTGGTCAGTCTTGGTGCTGACAAGTGGCGCACACGAAATCACCGCCAAACGCGCTTCTTCTTCGGGTTCAATAATCTCAAGCATAAGACCGGTTTCGCGTTTCACTTGTTGAATAAAATACTGTGAATTGCGTGCGCGACGACATGCTTCGGTTGCGACGAGGCGCATGTTCTTGACGTTATGACGCTGTAACTTTTGGCGGCACACGCGCATAGCATTTATCGTTCGCGCCATGGAGGCGCGGGATAATTTACCAGTCTGTTCCAGCCCCTGCCCAAGGTGGACAGATCTGGAAAAGCTGTCGACTACATGAAACTGGCTGCCCTTAGGTTGGGCAATCAGCATGCGGCAACTGTTCGTGCCCAAATCCAACGCAGCATATAGTGCGGATGGATCGGGCGGTGTCGGCACGGGGTGCTCTACCGTAAGTGGGAACGCGACCGCACCGTTGGGACGCTTGGGCGTCATTTTAACGCCCTCCATTTTGAGTTACGTTTAACGTATGCACGCGGCAGAGGTCGTGCAAGGCTTGTCGTCACACTCACAGTCATGATGAAGATAATGATCAACAACAGGGGTCGCCAAATGCCTGCGCGATGTCGAAAATGAGCGTCGTAGAATATTGGACCCAGTTTAGGTGTAACTTCAAACACGGGTGGTAAAGGGAATCGCATGGCAGATGTAGTGGTTGTTTTTTGGCGGGATATACCCGCGCAGGTCATTGTTGGCAAAGGTCGACGAGCAACAAAAATCCAGTTGAGTGAACGTTTCGAACAGGCTATTGATCGAGCCGCGATGAAATCTGGTGCTGCGAGTACGGATGATTATCTTGCAGATTGGCGTAAGGCTGCGTCTTATTCCATCAACGGGTCTGACGCTGATGTAGCCACAGCCGAGGCTGCTCGATTTGAGGCTGAATACGACAAAGACCGTCTTATGATCCTTATTAACAATGACGGCCGCGCGTGAGTGCGGTAAAGGAGTATTTTATGGCGCTTTTGAAGTTCAACAAAAAAAATGATGCGTCAACAGGCGTAGACCCTCAGCTTGAAGCGTTTTTGGATGGGTATTCCATTGAAGTGATGCCGCGAACCGCCGAAAAGGTAGAAGATTTTACCACCCTGCTGCCATTAGACACGCTGGTTTACATCGCTCACATCGAAGGGACGCCGATTGAGGACATGGTCACTACCGCAAAGCGGCTTGCTTACGCAGGATATCCCGTTATGCCACATTTTCCGGCACGTATCATTAAAGACGCGGGTATGCTGGAAAACTGGATAGCCATGTATCAAGGTGAGGCGGGTGTGGATCAAGCACTTTTGCTTGCAGGTGGCGTGACCAAACCGCATGGTGATTTTGAAAGCTCAATGCAACTTTTGGAAAATGGCGCCTTTGACCGTGCAGGTTTCAAAGCTTTGCACATCGCGGGCCATCCCGAAGGCAACAAAGACATCGACCCCAAAGGGGGAATGGACAAAGTCAATGATGCGCTGCGCTGGAAGCAGAAATTTAACGAAACTACAGATGCAAAAATGGCTTTAACGACTCAGTTTGCTTTTGAGGCCATTCCGATCATTGCATGGGTTGATAGCTTGAAAGAAGCCGGCATTGATATACCAGTCCACATCGGTATAGCAGGTCCAGCTAAGCTGCAAACCATGATAAAGTTTGCGATTGCCTGTGGCGTTGGCCCATCGCTCAGAGTGCTGCAAAAGCGTGCCAAAGATATCACTAAGTTGTTGTTGCCATTCAATCCCACATCTGTGTTGACAGAACTGGCAGCCCACAAGGCCAAAAACCCCGATTTCAACATTGAAAAAGTACATTTCTTTCCCCTTGGTGGCATCAAAACGAATGCAACTTGGGCCATTCAAAATGGTGGGGCGTCTGCCGTACCCGCAAACCTGTCTTAAGGACCTGACATGACCCGCACAGTTATCGAATCTAAAACCAAAACTGCCATAATCGGCTTTGACCAGCCGTTCTGTGTTATTGGGGAGCGGATCAACCCGACTGGCCGTAAGGTCTTGAACGAAGAGCTTGAACGTGGCGATTTTTCACGCGTAGAAGCTGATGCGATTGCCCAAACTTTGGCAGGTGCGACCGTTCTGGATATCAATTCTGGTGCCGTCTTTTCAAACATGATGGCCGAAGACCCGCGCTATGCTGACAACAACTTTGTTGAGCCTACATTGATGGAAGAACTGGTCAAACGTGTGCAGGCAATCGTTGACACACCACTTTGCATTGACAGTTCTGTTCCGGGTGCGCTGGAAAATGGTCTGGCCGCTGCTGAAGGGCGCCCGCTGCTCAATTCCGTTACCGGTGAAGAAGAACGTATGGAATTGGTCTTGCCTTTGGTCAAGAAATACAACGTACCAGTGGTTGCAATTTCTAACGATGACACTGGCATTTCCGAAGATCCCGATGTTCGGTTTGAAGTTGCTAAAAGGATCGTTCAAAGAGCTGCGGATTACGGTATACCGGCTCATGACATCGTTGTAGATCCGCTGGTCATGCCCATTGGCGCAATGGGTACCGCTGGATTGCAGGTATTTGCATTGGTTCGACGTCTGCGTGAAGAATTGGGCGTGAATACGACCTGCGGCGCGTCCAACATTTCGTTTGGCCTGCCCAACCGTCACGGCATTAACAACGCGTTTCTGCCAATGGCAATGGCTGCTGGCATGACATCTGCGATAATGAACCCAGTAGCATTGCCCATCGGTCCGTTGAAAATCGCTGAGAAAAAGGCCCAGATCGAGGCCGCTGGCATTATTTTACCAGACGACATTGATGATGAAATATTTGTGACACTATTTGGTCTGGGTTCAACTAAACCTCGTGCAGGCAAGGAAATGGAAGCCATTCGCGCTGCCAATTTTCTGACCAATAATGATGATGGTGGTGCGGCATGGATAGCGATGAACCGTGAAGCCCCGAAAGCTGGCCAAGAAGGTCGTGGACGTGCAGCGCGCACAGGCGGGCGTCGTCGGGCAGGCTAAATAATTATTTTTAATGTTAAATACCACCAAAACAGCCGCCAATATAACTGAATTAAATTATGCTCCACGAAAGACTATTCTGATGAATACGCGCCTACCTTGCCACCTTTTACACTTGAATATGCTGTGTGAATGGTGTGCATGGCTGAAGTTGTATTCAACAGCCGCTATGCAGCCAAGATTTAGCTGTCAACGTGCTGGGTAAAAAAGTGGTATAACCGAACATATTTTTTGATTAAGGGTGCCGAAGTTGTAGTGGTATGGTTAAAAAAATTGGTACGCAAAAAACTTTATTTTGATCAGAGAACTTCGGGCTTTTACTTTGAAAAGCATCGCAGTGCACTGCCATTATGAATGATACGATGATGAGGGTAGCTGGTTCCTTTTTAATCAGAACGAGAACTGGGAATTTTCATAAGACGGTTACATTTAGAGCCTGCACTTAAAAATTTATAACCTTGCGAGCTTTGTAAAAGACCATCCATTTTTATGGCCACTTGAGCGTCGTCCCGAGAACCACCCAAGTTTTTCTATTTTAGATCTATAGTCTGCAAAGAATGTTTAATAGCCGCGCCAGATCCAGCCACCACCAAAAATACGGCTACTTTTGCTGTCGTAAAACACACAGGCCTGACCAGGTGCGACACCTTCTTCTGGCGTCAGCAGTTCTATTTCCGCCGTTGTAGCGGACAGTGGACGTACGATCGCCTCCATCGGGGGTTTAGTAGACCGGATTTTGACTGAGATATGGCGTTCAGACACTGCATCAAATGTATCATCGCCAAGCCAATTGATTTCGCGCAACGGTACTGTGCGGGTGGTTAGCAGGTCTTTAGGGCCAACAATCACGTGCTTCTTGTCTACATCGAGCTTTACCACATAAAGTGGATCTGCCAGCCCCCCGATGCCAAGTCCACGGCGCTGGCCGATCGTGTAATGTATGACGCCGCGATGCTGCGCCAGAACTTTACCGTTTATGTCCACGATATCACCGGGTTCAGCCGCTCCGGGGCGCAGTTTTTCGATCACGGCTGCGTAATTGCCATTTGGAACAAAACAAATATCTTGGCTATCCGGCTTATCTGCCAGCGCCAGCCCATATTTTCGTGCTAATTCGCGAGTTGCATCTTTAGATGGCAGATGTCCCAGCGGGAAGCGCAGATAATCAAGTTGTTCCGGCTTGGTTGAGAATAAAAAATAGCTTTGATCTCGGTTGGCATCTTCGGCACAATGCAGCTCTGGCCCGCCTGCGCCCATCTTGCGCTGAATATAGTGTCCAGTCGCCATGCAGTCTGCTTCGAGATCTTTCGCAGTTTCCAACAAATCTTTGAATTTCACCCGCTCATTGCAGCGAATACATGGTACGGGAGTCGCGCCCGCTAGATAGCTATCTGCGAATTCATCAATTACAGCTTCTCGAAAAGTGTTTTCATAATCAAGGACATAGTGTGGAAAACCCATATCTTCTGCTACGCGGCGAGCATCATGGATATCGCGCCCCGCGCAACAGGCGCCCTTTTTGGCCAATGCGGCTCCGTGATCATACAATTGCAAAGTCACCCCTACCACATCATAGCCTTCTTCTGCCAACTGTGCAGCGACTACAGAACTATCAACCCCGCCAGACATCGCAACAACGACGCGTGTTTGGGACGGTAGCTTAGCAAAACCAAGTGAATTGAGGGGGTGATCAAAGGGCATGGGGGCGTCCTAACGAAGATTTAAGTGTAAACATTGGAAAAGTTTAATCACTCTTCAGGTGTAGCTTTACCCCTAATTAGGTCGGGAATGACAAAATGTGAAGTATGATAAATTAGATGGGGATGTGAGATTTGTATTTAAAGAAGATTAACGGACGATGATCGGTAATATTTTTAGTTGGATCCAACATGACACTTTCAGATCTGTCGCTA
>JBLILC010000054.1:0-15940 GCA_047635635.1 Octadecabacter sp.
GCTCAACATACTTCAATATCTAAGAGCAGTGCTTGCCGCATTCCACTCTTATTCACCATCTGACTTAACACCATTACTTTCCATTCCCCTCTCATGGTTTGCTTAAAACCATGAGAGGGGATAAAAAAGTCCAGTAAGGCAGTGCCGCTACGATATGGCAGGTTCACGTTTCGCGCCTTTTGGCGGCGACAAAGGTGCTAAAATCAGGTGCCACCCAGTCCAGTACGACCAACCGCTGCAGGCTTTGCACACAACCAGTGGTCTGCTGAAAAAGTAGCCCCAACAGCAGCTTCAAAGTCCGGTAAGTCTGAAACGCAGTGACGCTAAACCTTTATTGTTGGGCGCACTTGGCAGTTAGACTTAACACCCGATCCATTGCAGGATCAAAAAATGTTAAAAGAAATACATACCGCTTCAAGCTGTCATTGTATGACTAGCAGTCTGTGGTCTTGTACCTAGTTGAGGCCCAGCTACTCATACTTTGCTGTTATCATGCTGAAGTAAAGCATGAATCCACTCAAACAATTTGTGCAGTTAAGCCTTTCTGAACTATTAGACGCAAATGCAAAAAGTATAATTATTGTAATATAAAGTACTGAAAGTTTAATGTTATAAAAGCCACAAATATAATTAAATTTGCATTACATAGTATTCAGGACCACAAGGCAACTAATGACTATCTCAAGTACCGTTTCACAATAATAATTATGCTAAAAGTGTATACAAACTACAGCGTTGGTGGGGTGCTTATAATATGCATTGTAGTGTGTAATTTTTTGAACACTTGAGTAAATTAAAGAATTCTTTAAGTAATTCCAAAAAATTAGACAGAGTGGGTCAATCTTGCGCTTCATTACGGCTCCTTATACGGTAAATCCCTTTTGAATGGATAGAGAAGACACTTTTTCATTGTTTAACACGCACTCTGGTTGCTGGACTAAAGATGATACACTAAGAGTTTCGCCGTCTACCTCTTAAATCATCATTCGCCACGTTGAGATAAAAATGAATGATCTTGTTTGAAATTTAGAAAGTCGTGGTTGTGCATAGCTGGCATAGTCATTTTGATGTACCCACAACTAGCTTTATGACGCTCCACTTACTCCCAATTTGAACACGACAGTTAATTGAAAGTAGTAGGGGTTCATTGAAAATGATTGACGTCTATCATAATTGCTATCATGTTATCTAAGTCTGAAAGGATGAATATGAATTTTGCAACATTACTTGATGTAGCGCGATCAGCTGGAGTCAGTTACGCGACGGTAGACCGTGTAGTGAACGACCGTGGTGGTGTTGCGCAAAAAACAATTGTACGGGTTCAGGATGCTATCCAAAAACTTGGCTACGAACGGGATGAGACCGCGGCAAACCTTGCGCGCAAACGCGTTTACCGGTTCCATTTCTTACTACCTGATGACAGTAACGATTTTTTTAGCGCCTTAAATACGGCTCTGCAATTTCACCAAACCCAATCCAATCTTTTGCGCACCCGTTTTCAAACTACACGCGTTCCTACATTTTCAGAAGCCGCTATAGTTAATGCACTAGACGGAATTGATTCTATGACAACAGATTGTGTCTGCATAGTAGCTTTTGACACACCAAACGTAATTGCCGCAATACTGCGCGCAAAGGCACGGGGCCTGAAGATCGTGACGCTTGTGTCCGATATCACTGCAACTGAACGCAATCATTATGTCGGCATCGATAACCTTGTCGCTGGCAAAACCGCCGGGCGGATGATGGGGCTGGCGCATACGCAGCGTTCAGGATGCGTTCTTCCGATCATTGGCGCCAACCGAGCACTCGACCATACACAACGCCTGCAAGGATTTTGCAACCTCATCCAAACCTATTTTCCAGCCATCCGCCTACTAGAACCTGTCAAAAGCTATGATGAAGCTCTAACAATCCACCGCGTACTCAGCGACGCATGGATTGCCCATCCTGATCTAACAGGCGTTTATAATATTGGTGCAGGCAACGACGGCCTTATTGAATGGGTTAGTGGTATCACTCCGATGACTCGCCCAATTATGATTATACACGAACTCCTGCCCACATCACGAACCGCGCTTGAAGCCGGATTGATCGATGCCGTAATCGACCAAAAGCCCAATGAGGCCATTGGCGAAGCCTTACGGATCATGCGTCTAATGGTCGACGTCCAACCATTGGTACAAGACACCCATTTAATTACACCAGCTATCTACCTCTGCGAAAACCTTCCTACCGTATCTACAAAAAATTCTTCACATCTTAAAATTGGATAATTTCTCAATGACCAGTTACTTCGCTAACATTCCCCCCGTGACCTTTGCCCCTAGCACTGAAGGATTGTCATTTCGCCATTATGACCCAAGCGAGATCGTGGACGGCAAATCTATGCAAGATCATCTTCGGTTTGCAGTATGTTACTGGCATAATTTTGTCGGTGACGGCAGCGATCCTTTTGGTGGCCAAACGTTTAACAGGCCTTGGTTTCCTGCTGACACAATAAAACTGGCTAAACGCAAAGCTGATGATGCATTTGAAATGTTTCGTATCCTCGGAGTTCCATTCTGGTGTTTTCACGACCACGACATCCGCCCCGAGGGTGCGACATTGCGCGAAAGCCATGATCGCTTGAACGAGATGGCAGACTACGTTGGCGAAAAAATGGAAAACGGCGGACCAAAATTGCTTTGGGGCACCGCGAATATGTTTTCTAACCGTCGCTATATGTCCGGAGCAGCTACTAACCCAGATCCAGACGTTTTTGCATACTGCGCTAGTACGGTAAAATCCTGCCTGGACGTGACACACCGTTTGGATGGTGAAAACTACGTATTATGGGGGGGGCGTGAAGGCTATGAAACGCTGCTAAATACTGATCTTAAACGCGAGCAGCAACAGGCTGGACGGTTCTTGCAGATGGTTGTCGAATACAAACACAAGATCGGTTTCAAAGGCGCAATTCTAATCGAACCCAAACCGCAGGAACCAATGAAGCATCAATATGACTATGATGTATCGACAGTCTACGGCTTCCTTAAACGCTTCGGGCTTGAGGACGAAGTGCAAGTGAACGTTGAACAGGGCCATGCCATACTTGCAGGTCATAGCTTTGAACATGAACTGGCCATGGCGCGCACATTGGGGCTATTTGGCAGTATCGACATGAACCGAAATGACTATCAATCGGGCTGGGACACCGACCAGTTTCCCAACAACACACCCGAAGCGGCACTTGCTTATTACGAAGTGTTAAAAGCTGGCGGGTTCACCAAAGGTGGCACTAATTTTGACGCAAAACTGCGTCGTCAGTCCCTTGACCCAATTGACCTCATAGCATCACACGTAGGTGGTATGGATGTTTGCGCACGAGGCTTTAAAGCAGCCCACGCAATGTTAGCTGACGGTTCATTGGAAAACCGCCGCGATGCACGATACGCGGGATGGAATGACGCTGACCATTTGGCAACAAGCAAAACATTGGAAGAGGTCGCTGGCTTCGCAGAAATCCATAAACTTGATCCACAACCCACATCAGGCCAACAAGAAATTTTTGAAAACATTGTAAATCGCTACGTATAAAAATTAGGTGCTTAATCCACTAATTTAATAAAAGGACTATCATTATTTTCAGCATAATACATAGGTGCTAATGCCTAAATACAAATGTAAAATAGCAGCACTTAATTGGCAAACAGTTGCGAATACAAAGGCGTATAAATACCCAGAAGAGCTATACTAGAGCGTTGGCTGAACGCTAGGTTTGGTTGATAATAAAATTTACTTTATCAAGTTTTTAGTTGAGTTCTTTTTGTTATCTTCCAAATCAATACCTTGTCTAGAAGTCAAAAAATACGTCTTAAAATGTATGTCCTTGGGCTAAAAAACCGAATTTCTAACTTCTTTATGATCGGACACCATTTAAGTGATAGAGGACAATACACCCTGAAAAAGAATTGATCGCCTGCTTTTTAGCCACTACAGCAGTTTATTGCGGGACGTCAGAAATCTGTATATGTGTAGTATCTCAAAGAAACTAAAAGCAGTCGAGAACCCTATAGCGTTCTTCGTTGGGAAAATTAACTTCCACTAAAGCTTTGGGCTTAACAATAACTATTAAAATGAGCCATATTTCACTTCAAATGATCTTCTTTTCGCTTTCTATCACAAGTCCGCAAGTTTATTTTGGATAAACCATAAAAATTTGAATTTCACACAGCACCAGATCTAATGTTGCACAGTGTGGACCATACTGCCCCAATCTGACAAAACCTACGCATTTAATATCCAAATTTTAGGACTTTGTTCTGCGAATTGCGTCTTTCCAGCCGATATATCGGCGGTCTTTGTCGACCTCCAACATTGCTGGAGTGAACTGACGTTCAAGTGCCCATGTTGCTGCAAATTCGGTTTGCGTGGGATATATTCCTGCACGCATGCCAGCCAGCCACGCTGCACCAAGTGCTGTTGTTTCTAAAACCTTTGGTCGATCAACAGGTGCGCCAATAATATCAGCAAGAAACTGCATGGCCCAATCAGATGCAGACATGCCTCCATCCACACGCAAAACAGCCTCAGCGCCACCACCATTTGACGCAGGCCAATCCGCATGCATCGCCTCAAGCAAATCACGGGTCTGAAACCCGACGCTTTCCAAAGCTGCGCGCGCAAACTCTGCGGGTCCTGCATTGCGTGTTAAACCGTAAATCGCACCGCGCGCGTCCGCATCCCAATACGGAGCACCCAGCCCTGTAAACGCTGGCACCAAATACAGTTCTACCGACGGATCAGCCTTTTCAGCTAGCGGATGGGTATCTTGCGCCTTAGCAATTATTCCCAGCCCATCGCGTAACCATTGAACTACAGCGCCAGCAATAAAAATCGACCCCTCAAGTGCATAAGTTGTTTTTCCATTTAACTGATAGGCAATAGTTCCAAGCAATCTATTCTGGCTTTTGACTAGATCATGACCAGTATTTAATAAAGCAAAACAACCCGTACCATAAGTCGACTTCAACATCCCGGGTTCAAAACACGCCTGACCGATGGTTGCCGCCTGCTGGTCCCCTGCAACGCCTAAAATTGGTAAATTGGGCCCAAAAATATCCGTGGTGCCAAAATCGGCAGCACAGTCCAGAACTTCGGGCAGCATAGACATCGGGATACCTAAGCGTTTACAAATTATTACGTCCCAACAGCCCTCTCGAATGTTATAAAGCATCGTACGGGCTGCGTTCGTGGCATCAGTCACATGGCGTTTTCCACCCGTCAAACGCCAAATCAAAAAACTGTCAACGGTGCCAAATAACAGCCTACCTTCATCCGCTAATGCTTGTGCCCCTTTAACGGTTTGCAGAATATATCGAACCTTGGTGCCAGAAAAATACGGATCCGCCAAAAGGCCGGTGCGATGGGTGATTTCAACCTCAAACCCCTCGGTTTTCAGCTCCTCACAAAAGACAGCAGTGCGCCTGTCTTGCCACACAATAGCATTGTGAATCGACTTGCCCGTCTCACGGTCCCATACAATTGTAGTTTCGCGTTGGTTGGTAATACCAATAGCTGCAATATCACTGGTTTTGGCCACAACATCGCGACACACGGTTACAACGCTATCCCAAATCTCTTCAACGTCGTGTTCAACCCAACCAGATTGAGGATAGATTTGACAAAATTCTTGTTGAGAAACATGCGCCACAGCCATTTTATCATTAAACAATATGGCGCGGCTAGAAGTCGTACCTTGGTCAATGGCGAGAATGTGGGTCATAATTTGTCCATATTTAATAAGTTCTGATTGCCCATTTATGCAATAAAATTAGAATTTACCAGCGGTAGTCATTTACACCACCCCGCACAACTAATGTTTTTTTATAAAGAAAATACTGATAACGATGAACAAAAAACATTTACAACGAACCAAACATCTTTAAATATCATAATTTTGACCGAGTTTAGTTACATCAAACCACTATCTTTTAAAAGATTAAAACTAACCAATTAAAGTTTCGCTGAAGCGCTTTCAATTAAACTGTCACTACAGCTTGTGCCCTCTACGGACTGTCATGAACATGGCCCTGAACGTTTACCGACAATGTCCGAACTTCAAACAAAAATATTGCGAAAACACACAAATTTAATTTTTCATACTACCTATTGGTCGTAACTAGCATCACATTTTTATACTTGTTAAAGTATTTATTCTAAACAATTTAAAAGGCCTAATAGGCGACATTTCTAATGCAAATTCAAAATTTAGAATAAATCATATTACCGGTACTAGCTCGTTACATTAACAATTAATCATCACAGTCAGAAGAACTGTTCATTACGACAAAACTGAACCACCGCGAAAGCCCGTTGCAACGACGAACTTTTCAGAACTGTCTGATCTGGATGCTGGAGGTTTGACATATTGAACTTTTTTGAAGTTTATTTTCAACAAACGCTGCAAATCAGCTTCTGCCCCACCCGCAAGAACCTTAGCTACAAAGACACCACCTTCTTCAAGCACATCAAATGCGAAATACGCAGCGGCTTCACACAGCGCCATGATACGATTGTGATCAGTCTGTTTATGACCAGACGCAGACGCTGCCATGTCTGACAACACGATATCTGCCTTACCGCCCAGCCAATCTTTGACTTTTTGATCGGCGTCATCTTCCATGAAATCAAGGACATGAAGCTCAGAGCCTGCGATCGGTTCCATCTCCTGTAGATCAATTCCAAGGATCGTGCCAACTGGTTTACCTTTGCGCTCACCTAAAGCATTAACCTTTGGTACTGCAATTTGAACCCAACCACCAGGCGCCGCACCAAGGTCAACCACACGTTTTCCAGGTGTGAAAAAATCAAACTTTTCATTTATTTCTAGTATTTTATAGGCTGCACGGCCACGGTACCCGTCGGACTTAGCACGAACAACATAAGGGTCGTTTAATTGACGCTGCAGCCACAAAGTAGATGACATCCGCCTACCGCGCGCAGTTTTCACCTTGACTGTGAGATCGCGGTTGCCGCGTCCGCTGGTGTTCTTGCCAACACGTGATGTGAGTTTTTTGACCATAGTTCCGATTAGCCTTCTACTTGTGTGTAGTAAAGGGCCAGCGGTACAGAGCCTAAAAAACACTAAATTTTCTTTAGCAATAAAACAGTAATTTTGAAGATTAAAGACCTGGACCTTTTCAAAAGATACAGCGCACGCGAGAACTATATGCGCAGACACATATAAATGAAAAAGTCACAAATCATCACACCATTAAAGCAAAAATTAAAAAGTATTTGACTCATTTGGTTGGTGTAACTGCTAGGTATACTGTCCATTATATTTAGCGTCACTTTTCAAGTATCTTTTTTTAACCTTTAGCGGATTCTCACTTTTGCTCTGTCTCACCTGAAATAAATGTCTAACAACGTGACGGTGTTGAAATTCTCGTGATAGCGCTGATGATGGCATTAGATGACGAATGTTTTTTAATTTACATTTTGAGGTCGCTGGGCAAAAAATAATTCTCTGACAAGTCTGGTATTACACTCGATCAAACATCAGTACTACAAATAGACTTTAGTCACCGTTGGGACCAACAAAAGCCCCTGCCAAAACACAGATAAATTTGGGGGACTATCTTGATTGATGATACAATTTCCACAAGCGCACCCCCCAAGCGAAAAACTGGCGATTTAACACTGTGCTTCACTAAAAACAGAAAATTAAACGGGGCATATAAGATGCATCCAAACGCATCTTATATATCAAAGTTTATAACACTTCTGTATTGTGGGTAATTGACTATAGCACCCGCTTTAATAGAACTTTTTTTAATCCCTTTTAAAACTATGGGAAGGCGTTGAGGTACGAAAAACGCTGTGGGTTCATTCAAAAAAACTTTGAGACCTTGAAACGTCCCCCAAAAGTCTTTTATCACACACTCAAATCCGCTTTGGAGCGCTGATCATGACTCATCCAACTAACACCTTGTCGCTTGTGGCTGATATTGGTGGCACAAATACCCGCTGCGCATTAGCAAACGGCTGTGACATCCTACCCGACACAATCCGGCGGTATTCGAATGTAAAATACTCTGGCTTGGAAGCAGTCCTTCGGAACTATTTAGCAGATGCAGGCAATGTTAATCCCGCCGCCGCCTGCGTAGCTGTGGCAGGCCCCGTGCGTGACGGTAAAGCGACAATGACAAATCTTAACTGGACGATTGACCGCGAGACATTGATGCGGGCAACAAAGGCTAAAACCGTTGCAATTTTGAATGATTTGCAAGCCCAAGGTCACGCGATTGGAGATTTAGATGCTGGATCTTTGCGTCCAATTATCAAAGGACCTGATACAGCCTTGAGTTCAAATGCTGTGCGTTTGGTTGTGGGTGTCGGGACCGGATTTAATGCTGCCCCCGTGTTTGAAACTGCCGCAGGTCGTTTTGTACCACCGTCAGAGTCCGGACACGCTAACCTGCCAATCCGAACCGAACAAGAACTGCGGTTATGTCAATTTGTTTCAACCGCCCACGGTTTTCCAGCTGTAGAAGACGTTCTTTCAGGGCGTGGATTAGAACGCGTTTATTCTTTTCTGGGTCATGAAGCAGGAACGGTACTTGAAGCGACTGCACAAGAAATTATGTCTGCTTGCGCGTCAGAAGACGACAAACGTGCCACAGATGCAGCTGCCTTGTTCTCTCGCATTCTTGGTACTGTTTGTGGTAACTTGTCATTAATCCAACTGCCTTTTGGAGGTGTGTATCTTGTTGGTGGTGTCGCACGCGCGCTTGCGCCCTACCTGAAAGAATTTGGATTTACCGACGCCTTTCATGACAAAGGCCGTTTTACTGGTTTCATGTATAATTTTGCTGTGTCTGTAGTCGAGGATGATTATGCGGCTTTACTTGGTTCAGCATCCCATATTGAAAGCTTGCGCTCTGTCTAGTACATCTATCTATGAACTTTTTTATTCGCTCATTTGGCGAGAAATACTTTATCCAGAACACCAATCTCAAGGTTTTTCTTCTCCAGAAACTTTATCAGCGTACTCCGACACTGAAATGGTACCGTCTTTGCTGGGCAAAATAATATTAATTAAAAATCAACTACAAGATTTGGCTTAACCAAAGATGTAATCTTCTTTCGGTACGGTCTGCTTAAAACTTACCACCACCTCTGTCCGAAAGGTATTTTAACCAAAACAAAACTATTAGGTATCTATAACTTTTACCGAAGGTTTATGGTTTTATTAATAAAAATATCTTTGTGCCATAATTTATAAAAAATCTTTAAAATTTAAGATTAAACGCTTTGACTATCCTATAGTTAAACCTTGTAAATGCTATTTTTATTGTGGAAATAGTCACAAAGAAGCCCAACTATGTATAATTATTATTTAATAAAATCAGAATTTGTATCAGTAAAAATGTTCTACGGTCCCAAAATCTTTAAAATACAACTAGTAATACAATAAAAAGTTTCAAAATCCACTGGGTAAGCAAACTTATCAAAACAAAGAGTTAGGGTAAAAAATCTATAGCTGTAGTAATAAAGACCAGAATTTTAAAATAGAAAAAAGCATTTTTTACAGTTCTAACAAAAATAGCTATGAGTTAGTTTAAAATAAAAACTAATAACGATTTTTTAAACTTTAATATCACAACCTCAACATACATATGATATGTGTAGTCAATATGTTCGTCTAAGTCGTACAAGAAAAAAACCATCACCGTTTGGGCCTGGATTCCATTCATCTTTTGATATTAATTCAAAATTATTATTTAATTTAACAAATCTATTAACTACATCACTGTTTTCGATGTTAAAAATAGAACATGTTGCATATGCTAGGATTCCGTTAGCCCCGACTAATCTTGCTGCTCGGGCCAAAACATCATCCTGGATCTGTGTCAATTCAAGTAATCGTTCTGGCGTTAGATCCCACTTTGCCATGGGAGTTCTGCGCCATGTACCACTGCCCGAACACGGTGCATCCACCAAAACAAAATCAAATGGAACTAACATTTGCAGATCGTCTTTTGATATTGTTTTAATAACTACACCTGCACGATCTGCGCGCGGGGAAAGATCAATCATGCGCTGAGGATCAATATCGTATGCAGTTACATTTGCACCAAGAGCTGTCATGGCGAGTGACTTACCACCACCACCTGCACAAAAATCTAAAACACGTTGTCCAGCTGTTAAACCGAGGGCAAGCATTGCGTATTGTGATGAGGCATCTTGAAGCTCGATCAAGCCAGTTAGGTATGCATTAGTTTGTGATATACGCCGTTCATTCTCAATGACTTGAAGTGCATCCTTAATGTTATCTACAAGTAAAGCTGTTATACCGTCCCGCGACAAAACATCAATCATATCCATCGTATTTGTTCGTGCTGCATTCACCCGCAAAAACACGCCAGCGCGAGTTTTTAGAATTTTCATAGCACTGTCAGAATTGGTACCCAAGGCGTCATCGAAGTGCGGCAATAACCATGCTGGCATGTCGTTTTGGGATGCGCGCCCTGCGTCCTCTAATGGTCTCGATTCTTCACCGTCCTCAATCACGCGTGGCGCATGGGCAATGCCACTAAACATCTCGTCCACCTGCCCAGCGGCCCGCATCGCGCCGATCATAACACCACGCCCAGTTTCTGCACCGCCAAGCCAGCTGTAAGACGAGCGGCACCTCAGTGCTTGAAACACATGGTCACGAATGGCTGCGCGATCCTTAGAACCAGCAAAGCGATGTCGTCGCCCCCATCCAGTTAGAGATTTCTCAGGCGTTGAACCGTCGAAAATGAGGTCAAGAACTTCTATAGCAGCAGCAACCCGCGCGGCAGGTGTCATTATAGAGCCCTATAGTTCGGCGACTCTCGTGTGATCTGCACATCATGCACATGGCTTTCCCTTAGCCCCGCACCGGTAATCCGAACAAAAGAGCAATCCTTACGCATATCTGCGACAGTCGCACAGCCTGTGTAACCCATCGCAGCTCGCAATCCACCGACCATTTGGTGCACCACCACCGCCGCACTGCCCTTGTAAGCGACCTGTCCTTCAATGCCTTCTGGTACCAATTTGTCAGACGCCGCGTCCTTCTGAAAATAGCGGTCTGCAGATCCACTCGCCATGGCACCAAGTGAACCCATACCACGATAGCTCTTGAAACTACGACCTTGATACAAAATAACTTCTCCGGGAGATTCATCTGTTCCAGCGATCATAGATCCGACCATAGCGGAGGATGCGCCTGCAGCAATCGCCTTGGCAAAATCACCCGAAAACTTAATGCCACCATCAGCAATTATAGGCACATCGCCTGCTACCTTTGCACAATCCATAATCGCAGTCAGCTGTGGCACACCAACGCCCGCTACCATACGCGTAGTGCAAATTGATCCCGGCCCAATACCCACTTTTACAGCATCCGCACCTGCATCAATCAAAGCTCGCGTGGCATCGCCCGTTGCGACGTTTCCAGCGATGATCTGCACGCCACCTCCCAATGCTTTTACGCGTTTAACTGCCTCAATCACGCCAATAGAATGACCATGTGCTGTGTCGATCACAATTATATCCACACCTGAATCAATAAGTGCTTCGGTGCGCTCAAACCCACTGTCGCCCACAGACGTCGCCGCTGCAACGCGCAGACGTCCTAGATCATCCTTACATGCTGTTGGGTTCAAAACAGCCTGTTCAGTATCCTTTAGAGTCAAAAGACCAGTTAGAACGCCATTGCTATCCGTCACTAATAGTTTTTCGAGACGCTTCGACTTCATCATTGAAATCGCTTCATCACGATCCGCAGGTTCGCGCATAATCGCAAGATCATTAGACGTCATCATGGTAGATACCGGTTGGCGATCTGACGTAGCAAACCGCATGTCACGATTTGTAACAATGCCCATAACGCGGCCTTTTTCATCAACAACAGGAAATCCAGTGAAGTTATAACGTTCAATTAGCGCCTTAGCGTCAGCCAATGTCTGATCTGGGCGAAGTGTGACAGGGTTATAAACAATCCCAGATTCAAACCGTTTCACACGGCGAACTTCGCGGGCTTGATCGTCCACACTCATGTTCTTGTGGATCACACCCATTCCACCTGCCTGCGCCATAGCAATAGCCATTGGTGCTTCAGTCACGGTGTCCATTGCCGAACTTAAAAGTGGTATATTCAGACTAATAGCCTGCGTAACACGTGTGCGGGTGTCTGCGGTGCTTGGCAGGACGTTTGATGCCCCTGGAACCAGCAACACATCATCAAAAGTAAAAGCCTCGCGAATCTCCATTGCGTCTCTCCTGAGCATGGGGTCGTTAGGAATTGTCCAATTGCATGGATGGAGGCATAGGGAAAGGATATTTTGCACACATAGCCCCGTCTTACAAACCAACCTCATGACGTTCCTGAACAATAATACGACGGATAGCGGCTGCATTGCGGATTTGACCACGCTATTAATAACGAAAATCAAAAGGCTGTCAGTTCATGAACACCGATCCCATGAAAAACTATTTAGTAGTTTTTACCCCCTCCGGAAAACGTGGTAATTTTGTAGCCGGAACACCAATCTTGACTGTAGCCCGAAAATTGGGAGTAGACTTGGATTCGGTTTGCGGTGGACGAGGAATTTGCAGCAAATGCCAAATCCAGCCAAGTTTTGGTGAATTTTCAAAACATGGGCTTAAATCTAGCAAATCCGCCCTGTCGGACTGGAACTTGGTCGAACAACGTTACAAAGACAAACGCGGGTTGATCGATGGTCGTCGCCTTGGTTGCCAGGCGACTTTACAAGGCGACATAGTAATTGATGTGCCACCAGAATCCCAAGTTCACCGCCAAGTCGTACGCAAGGCCGCATCAGCCCGTGCCATGATTATGGATCCAGCCGTGCGTACATATTATGTCGAAGTCGCAGAACCGGACATGCACACGCCCACGGGTGACTTAGAACGTTTGGGCACTGCTTTAAAAGAACAATGGGATATTAATGGCATTACCGCGGGCATGTCCGTACTTCGAAAGCTACAGCCTGTGTTGCGAAAAGGCAAATGGACCTGCACCGTTACGCTACACAAAGGTCATCAAGATACAGTGCATCGTATCCTTAACATCGCACCAGGCTATGATGAAACGACGCTTTATGGACTGGCAATTGACCTAGGTTCCACCACAATTGCTGCCCATTTGACCAACCTACGCACGGGGGAAGTCGCCGCATCATCAGGTATCATGAACCCGCAAATCCGATTTGGAGAAGATTTGATGAGCCGCGTCAGCTATTCTATGATGAATCCTGGAGGCGACGTTGAAATGACCACGTCGGTGCGCATGGCCTTGAACGCGCTGACTGACACACTTTCGGCTGAGGCTGAAATTCAGCCAGCACAAATCATGGAAGCCGTGTTCGTGTGTAATCCAGTAATGCACCATTTGTTACTAGGCATTGATCCAGTAGAACTTGGGCAAGCGCCCTTTGCGTTGGCAACATCAAAATCCCTATCATTACACGCGGGCGATCTGGAGCTGTCGTGCATGAACCCCGCGGCGCGGATTTTCATTTTGCCATGCATTGCGGGCCACGTTGGAGCCGATGCCGCTGCTGTAGCTTTGTCAGAAGCGCCCGAGCAACAAGACGAGCTTACGCTAATCGTTGATGTAGGCACCAACGCAGAACTTTTGCTGGGTAACAAAACCCGTGTTCTTGCCTGTTCATCACCGACTGGCCCTGCATTTGAGGGTGCACAAATCAGCAGTGGCCAGCGTGCAGCCCCTGGTGCAATTGAACGAATTGAAATTGACCTTGTCACTAAAGAACCGCGTTTCCAAGTTATTGGTTGTGGCATCTGGTCTAATGAGCAGGGTTTTGAAGCCGCAATTGCATCTACAGGAGTCACTGGTATTTGTGGCTCTGGCATTATCGAAGCCGTGGCGGAAATGCGGATGGCTGGATTACTCGACTCCAAGGGCTTGATTGGATCGCCAGCACAAACCGGGACCGAACGGTGCAAATCTGAAGGACGCACACATTCTTATACTATTTACGATGGCCGCCCCAACGGAGATCCGTATATCACTGTTACCCAGACTGACATCCGCGCGATCCAATTAGCAAAATCTGCGCTTTATGCCGGTGCACGTTTGTTAATGGACGAAATGGGCACCGACACCGTGGACCGCGTCGTACTTGCTGGCGCATTCGGCGCGCATATTTCGCCCAAACACGCTATGGTGCTGGGAATGATACCTGATGTCCCACTAAATAAAGTCACGTCAGCCGGTAATGCTGCTGGGACCGGTGCGCGGATGGCACTTTGTTCCGTCGCCGCTCGTGCATCAGTGGAAAAGTCAGTTCGTGAAATTACTAAAGTTGAAACCGCTATTGCACCAAAATTTCAAGAACATTTTGTTAACGCCAATGCCATTCCACACGCAACAGACCCTTTTACAACCCTACGCTCCATTGCACCATTACCAGATGTCTTATTTAACACCCAAGGCAGAGGTGATGGTGGCGGCCGTCAACGGCGACGCTTAAACTGACTAAAACAACCCATGGCTTTATTTTAATTCGACAACTATTAAATGCTTTATCTAAGCCAATATTAGGCTGTATTTTGGCTGATAAATATCCTTAGGATCAAAATTTGATATAACAGGATGTGCATTAGAAAGCCTGTGGCTTTATTCAAATAAACTTTGCACAGACCGACCAAAATTTCCCTATTCACATTTACACAAAATTTATTAGCTACACATCTTAAATTGGGAGGACGGGTGGCAACACAAAAAGATCATAAAAAATAATATTTTCCAGCCGTCATGCCCACATCTTTAGTCACAACGCGTTTTTTATCTGTTTTTTGTCAACGACAAATACCGCACACACCATAGCCAGCACAATCCATTTATTTCTACTTGTTAAATGAGTACATTTTGCTTAACTCGACAGGACCGCGGGTATGGTGAAAAGGTATCACGAAAGCTTCCCAAGCTTCAGTTACGAGTTCGATTCTCGTTACCCGCTCCAAATAAGCTACTATCATCTTGTTATTGCTTATAATTTTATTCCATAAATGAATTAACCCGCCTAAAAACCCGCCTACAGTCAAATGCTTTGTTTTGTTGGTGATGCTATGGTTCAGTTTTCTGGTGTATTGACTAGAGATGATATCATAGACGTAATTTCATCTGCTCCTCCAGCAGATAACATCGCAGCTCAAACAGCAAAAATGCTCGGAATAGACGGAACGCTAAGCGTTCAAGTTAGTATCAAAGGGAATGGTAATGCTTACAGCTCTAATTATCCGCTAAACTATAAAGTAGCAGGAAATCATATTGAACCTGTTTTCGGGCAGAACATGCACAAAATAGGCTCGTATGTTAATTTCAAGAACTCCTTTGGCGCATTTCCAAAAGTCACATGCACCACCTCAAACTAGATGTAATTATCAATGAAAGTGAAAAAAATGACTATACTCCGCTCACTCCAAAACCCGAAGATTTTGGTCTGAGATGATGCGGAAGTTATCAGTGACCTAATTTTGGAAGTTGTGCCATTGCTCTGGGATGATTTTTCGAAAGAACTTCAGAATGGCTTCGGTAAATAGCTTTTGCGTGGGATAGGTGCGATTGTGGGTGACGTGTTGATGCATCACGGCCCAGAGCCTTTCAATTGGATTTAGGTGCGGGCAATAGGGCGGCAGTTGGATCAGGTGGATGCGGCAGTTTTTGCGCGAGAGAAAAGCCCTGACATCCGGCCCTTTGTGGTAAGCGGCGTTGTCCCAGATCACGTGGATGATGCGTTTATCTTGATTGCAGGCCTCAATCTTGGCCAGCAATTGCACGGCACTCACGCCATCCACTGTGATCGGCACGACGAAAGGCGTATCAAAGGTTTCAAGGTTCAGTGTGCCGTGAATGTTGACGCGGGCGCGACCT
>JBLILC010000055.1:0-15170 GCA_047635635.1 Octadecabacter sp.
GCATTTGAAGAATTAATTGTTGATGGAGAAACTGGCCGTTTGGTAGCTTGCGATGATGTCATGGCTATGAGTATAGCATTAAATGATGCATTATCTAATCCAGAAACCCTTCCCCGCTGGTCAACGGCAGCACGGGCGCACGTGGCTCTACATTTCACCTTAGAAAAAGAAGCAGACGCCTTAATTGAAATCTACGAAGCTTTGTTAAGGGACGCGCAAGCAACCTGAGAAGCATACAATATAAGAGCTCACGACAAATCAAAACCGACATTTTAAATCACAGCTTTATTAGCACTTTAAACAACTTTTTGTAGATTTGTGTACATTTCATTTTGATCGGTCTTATTAGACTCCCAAGCCCTCCACTTTAACTTCAAGCTTGGAGCATTGCGGTACGCTTGAAGTTAAATGGTATTCGCTGCCCATGGGGAAAATGCGTAACAATTAATAAAAAAAGTTTAACAATATTTATTTAACAGGGGGCTGCTCTGCCAGCCTCATATTAAAATTTGAACACGCCCATATCTTTAGCACTTCCAATGATTATACAAAATCTGCAGCTATCTATACTCAGATGGCACGTCACGACATTGATGTTCAGGTTAAACCTTTTCAGGCAAATGAAGTTAGCGGAAATAATCCTGCTCAGACACTGCTATGGAATAAACGTGCACAGCCTCAACTCTTCGAAAAATAAATCGGAAGTTAATAAATCTGTGCTTAAATCTGACAATAAAGATTGATCATTTTATATCTCAACTTTAGGGCATCGGACAAATAGCTATAATAGCATCGAGTAGTTTGATGGGTCCCGAGCCAAACCCTCGATACACGGACCGAACTTCAGCAACCGCTAACGGAAAGTACACAAACTTAAAAATAGCTTTTTAAACACTCAAGAACGCATTTAGCTAGTTGATTTTGCGCATCATAACATCATATTCAAATCATGAAAAAATATGAAAAAAGTGTTCAGGATTCAACTCAACCTCTTGTGGAAAATACGTCACGACCCATGAAACTGCGGCTAATCCTTGGCGACCAGTTAACCAGATCACTTTCAAGTCTTAGAGATGCCGTTGAAGGCGACATTCTGTTAATGTGTGAAGTTCACACTGAAGCTACTTACGTTAAACACCACAAGAAAAAAATCGTTTTTTTATTTTCGGCCATGCGCCATTTTGCTGAGCAACTGTCGGACCAAGGGCACAAAGTTCAATACATTAAATATGACGACCCAAAAAACTCTGGATCTTTGTTGGGCGAAGTGACCCGTGTCGTAGCTCAGCATGACATAACCGAAGTTATAATCACCGCGCCAGCAGAGTACCGTTTACAGGATGAAATGTACCACTGGTCAGACGCACTTAGCTTGCCAGTCAGTATCCGCGAAGACGATCGGTTTCTGTGCACACCAACTGATTTTGCAGCCTGGGCCGAAGGGCGCAAACAATTTCGGATGGAATACTTCTATCGCGAAATGCGCCGCAAATATTCTGTTTTAATGGATAATGACGGTCCGATTGGTGGGCAATGGAACTTTGATGCTGAAAATCGTAAACCACCCACAAAAGGACTTAGTATTCCAGACAACTATCACGCGCAGCGCGATTCAATCACACAAGACGTCATAGCCCTTGTTGAGACGTATTTCGCCGATCATTTTGGGGATCTGTTGCCGTTTCACTTTGCGGTCACCCGCGAACAGGCCTTGATGGCATTGGATAGCTTCATTATTGACCGTTTGCCCATGTTTGGTGACTACCAAGACGCGATGGTCCAAGACGAGCCATGGATGTATCATAGTCATATCGGTTTATACCTAAATTGTGGTCTACTTACTCCACTCGAATGCATTCAACGTGCAGAGGCCGCGTTTCACAATGGTACAGCCCCTCTCAATTCTGTTGAAGGTTTCATCCGACAAATCCTCGGCTGGCGTGAATATGTGCGTGGGATTTATTGGCTTAAAATGCCAAACTATAAAACGTTAAATTTTTTTGAAGCCAAACGATCGTTGCCTGCGTTTTATTGGACAGCCGATACACAGATGAACTGCATGCGCCAATGCATCAGCGAGACGAAACAAAACGCTTATGCTCATCACATCCAACGTTTGATGGTTCTCGGCAATTTCGCCCTTATCGCAGGACTTGATCCAAATGAGGTTAACGAGTGGTACTTGCTAGTTTATGCCGATGCTTACGAATGGGTAGAACTGCCAAATGTCACGGGAATGGTGCTTTTCGCCGATGGGGGGATAATGGGCAGCAAACCCTACGCCGCAAGCGGGACATATATTAATAAGATGTCAAATTACTGCGGATCCTGCCGTTATAAACCAACCGTTAAAAACGGGCCAACTGCTTGCCCATTTAACTACCTCTACTGGGATTTCATGGATCGCAATGCTGACAAGCTGAATCGCAACCCCCGCATGGGGATGACTTACAGAACCTACGCCCGCATGAGCGATGAAAAGCGTGTCGCGATCAGTGAAGATACGGTTCGGTTTTTCGATGCTATCGAACGTGGTGAAAAAGTTTGACAGCTCCGACCTCGAAGCTAATTAAGTTCTATGTCTAAAACATCGAGTCTTAGCCCAGAGCACATTAGCGACATCGTTCATATGGCGTTGTCTGATCACGTCGGTTTTGCGACCATTAAATCCGAGTACGGACTTGGTGAAAAGGATGTCAAAGCTCTGATGCGCGACACGCTTAAAGCCAGAAGTTATAAAATATGGCGTAAGCGAGTTCGTGATTTTGGTGAGCGCAGGGAAACCTATAAGTAAGAGGCCCAAGTGGACAATAAATCAAACGACGGCAGGTACACAGCAATTCCTTCGGGACGACTTTCACGGCTGGGCCATATAAGCTCAATGGCGTTTGGTGTATTTGGAAACATGGTAGTCAATGGTGCGACTCAACTCAGCAAGGGCCAGCGCCCCGTAGTAAAGAACCTCCTGCTCACACCAAAAAACATCACCCGCATCACTGATCAGCTGTCAAAAATGCGTGGTGCTGCGATGAAGATTGGCCAATTAATCTCGATGGATTCGGGAGATTTTTTACCGCCAGAACTGGCTAGAATTATGACGCGACTGCGCAACGACGCTCACCCGATGCCGCCAGCGCAGCTAAAGCAGGTTATCAATACTCAAATGCCAGACGGATGGCTTAAATCATTCAAGAAGTTCGATGTACGGCCCATCGCTGCCGCGTCAATAGGGCAAGTTCATCGAGCACAATTGAAAGATGGGCGCGATCTGGCAATGAAGATCCAGTACCCCGGCGTGGCCAACAGCATCGACAGCGACGTGGCCAATGTCGGTGCACTAATACGCATGTCGGGCCTGCTGCCAAAAGGTTTTAAACTGGCATCTTATCTCGAAGAAGGTCGCAAACAGCTTCATGAAGAAACCGACTACGACCGCGAAGGCAGGCAACTTTTGCGGTTCCAAAACCTGCTACTGGATGCACCACAATTTATTGTCCCTGCGTTACACGAAGACTGGTGCACGCCAAGTATCCTCGCGATGGACTACGTAGTCGGTATCGCGATTGAGGATGTGGAGAACTATACCCAAACTGTCCGCAATCAGATAATCACCAACCTTCTTGATCTGACTTTTCGCGAATTATTTGAATTTGGCCTGATGCAGACAGACCCCAATTTTGCCAATTATTTGTATAAGCCCACAACGCAACAGATTGTTCTACTTGACTTTGGGGCGGTGCGCACAATTGACACCATGATTGGTGACCAATATCGCGCGTTGATCCGTGCAGGATTGCAAGATGATATAAATGACATCATGAAAACCGCCCAAGACATCGGGCTGTTCGACGCCACAACCAGCGATGCGCACCGCGTAAAAATAACGCAGATGATTCGTCGTGCGTTCGATACAATCAGGGATGGGACACCAATTAACTTCTGTCATGATGACCTGCCCTACCAGCTTCAGGCAGAAGGTCTCGCACTCCTAGAAGACGGGTTCATGCCCCCCGTTTTGCAGATAGATGTACTGTTAATTCAGCGGAAATTTGCTGGGATATTTCTGCTAGCTACAAGACTTAAGGCAAGCCTCGATTTAGCAGCAATGTTGCAACGCCATATCCAAATACCAGACTCGTCACCAAAATAGTTCCTGCCCCTTGCGGCGCAGGTTTGCCTAGCCAATAATAAAACCATGACCGAACTAACCCCCCTTTTGACTCGGATTACTGATAAACGTGATGATCTCATCGCTTTGACACAGGATCTAATCCACATCCCCACACTAAACCCTCCAGGCAATAATTATCGTGACATTTGTAACTATCTGGAACGCCGCTTGTCCACGCACGGCTTCACAACAAAACTGATACGCGCCTATGGCACACCCGGCGACAGTGAAAAATATCCACGCTGGAACATCGTCGCGCGGCGCAATGGTGCGCATAATGGTGAATGTGTGCATTTCAACAGCCATACCGACGTTGTCGAGGTTGGCAACGGTTGGACCAAAGATCCATTTGGAGGTGCCCTGATTGATGGTAAAATCTACGGGCGCGGCGCATGTGACATGAAAGGTGGGCTTGCCACTTCAATCATTGCTGCTGAGGCGTTCATCGAAACCTACCCCAACTTTAATGGTGCAATTGAGATTTCAGGTACTGCCGACGAGGAATCCGGTGGCTATGGTGGAGTCGCCTATCTTGCAGAAAAAGGGTTTTTTAACCCCCAAAAAGTCCAACATGTCATCATTCCAGAACCGCTAAACAAAGATCGCGTTTGCCTTGGGCACCGAGGAGGTTGGTGGGCGGAAATTGAGACCTTTGGCGAAATAGCACATGGTTCGATGCCGTTCCTTGGTGACTGCGCCGTGCGTCACATGGGGGCTGTTTTGGAAAAATTTGAAACCGATCTGTTCCCCGTAATAGCAATGCGAATTACCGATATGCCAGTCGTTCCAGAAGGTGCACGGCAATCGACCATGAACGTAAATTCGATACACGGCGGGCAAAAAGAACAGGCCAGCGATTTTACGGGCCTGCCAGCACATTGTGTACCAGATTCGTGTCGTATAGTAATTGATCGGCGTTTCTTAGACGAAGAACCACTCGATATGGTTCGTGATGAGGTGACGGGTATTCTTGAAAACCTCAAATCCAGCCGTCCCAAATTTGATTATGAGCTCAGAGAAATCAACCACGTCCTTCCATCAATGACCAACCGCAACGCACCTATCGCCGCGACCATCGCGGGACAAATCCAGACCGTACTTGGCAAACCCGCTCAATTCGTGGCCAGCCCTGGCACATATGATCAAAAACACATCGATCGGATCGGCAAACTCAAGAACTGTGTCGCCTATGGGCCAGGCATTCTTGAAATGGCTCATAAACCTGATGAATACATCTGCGTTGACGATATGATGGTGAGCGTAGAGGTTATGGCCAGAACTCTGGTCGCGCTGCTGCTGCCAAAAGATTAAATAGGGAGGAACCTCAATGACTCATTTCACCAAACTGATACCCGCCTGTATGCTTGCTATGTCTGCAAGTATCGCGGCTGCTCAAACCGACATAACCGTCGCCATTCAGCTGGAACCACCAAACCTTGACCCCACAGGTGGCGCTGCTCAAGCTATTGATTCAGTGTTATATTCCAACGTTTTTGAGGGACTGACACGGTTTATGTCTGACGGATCAGTGGTAGCAGGCCTAGCTAAAAGCTGGGAAATTTCTGAAGATGGTATGACATATTCCTTCATACTCCACGATGGAGTGACGTTTCATGACGGCACAACAATGGACGCCGAAGACGTAAAATTCTCGCTTGACCGTGCACGTGCTGAAGACAGCATAAATGCACAAAAGGGCCTGTTTGCTGACATCGCTGACGTCACAGTCTTTGATCCGCTGACAGTTACCGTCAAGCTAACGCAGCCCAACGGCATGTTCCTATTTAATATGGCATGGGGAGATGCAGTGATCGTCTCACCAGAAAGCATTGACAACATTGCCTCGAACCCAATTGGTACTGGCGCTTTTACTTTCACAGACTGGGTTCAAGGTGACCGCCTCGAACTGACACGCAACGATGCGTATTGGGGACAGCCTGCAGCACTAGAAACAGCCACATTCCGCTTTATTTCTGACCCCACAGCAGCTTTTGCAGCTGTAATGGCCGAAGATATTGACGCCTTTGTCGGTTTCCCCGCCCCCGAAAACCTACCACAGTTTGAGGCTGATCCACGCTTCCAAGTCCTAATTGGCAATACTGAGGGTGAGACTATCCTTTCAATGAACAACAAAATGCCGCCTTTCGATAACGTTTTAGTGCGTCAAGCTGTTTCACTGGCTATCGACCGCCAATCAATCATCGATGGTGCGATGTTTGGTTATGGCACACCAATCGGCACGCACTTTGCGCCACACAACCCCGACTATGTCGACCTGATCGCCAACAGCACATACAACCCAGAACGGGCACGTGAACTGCTGACCGAAGCAGGCTTTGCTGACGGGTTCACAACCACGCTGAAACTGCCACCACCGTCCTACGCGCGTCGTGGCGGTGAAATCATTGCAAGCCAATTGCGTGAAGTTGGTATCAAAGCTGAAATAAGCAACCTTGAATGGGCGCAATGGATTGAAGAGGTCTTTACTGGCAAAAACTTTGGCATGTCGATCGTGTCCCACACCGAACCGATGGACATAAGCATCTACGCCAATCCGGAGTACTATTTCCAATACGATAATCCAGAATTTCAAGCATTGATGGTTACGCTGAACGCCACCACCGACCCTATCACCCGCAGCGCATTGCTAGCAGAAGCCCAGACGACAATCTCAGAAGATTACGTCAACGGCTACCTATTCCAGCTTGCGGTACCAACAGTTGCAATGGCGGGTTTGAATGGCCTCTGGCTTGATCAGCCAACCGCCACTGTAGACCTAACCGGCGTCTCTTGGTCAGAATGAAACGTAACGACGGGCGGGACAGCGTTTGCCCTTCAAACCCTCTTTCTTTCCCCGTCGTTACTTCCAGAACATCTCAGGAAGGCCAAAAAATAGGGCAACGCCCTTATTTTCTCGGCGTATCGTCATGATGATCCGCTACATCTCATCACGCTTGTTATCTCTCACTCTAAGCCTCATCGCAGCCAGCATAGTTATTTTTACTGTCATCGAAATTATCCCTGGTGATCCCGCTTCCTTCATGCTTGGTGTCGGTGCACGCCCCGACACGCTTGAGGTCCTACGTGACCAAATGGGACTGAACGATCCATTGACGGTGCGATATTTTTCATGGGTCACCGGGATGCTAACGGGCGATTTTGGCATTTCATGGACTTACAAGATTCCCGTTTCAGAACTGATAAGTGACCGCATTTGGGTCTCTTTTCCTCTCGCTATTTACGCGTTGCTTCTTTCTACAATCATCGCATTTCCCGCTGGTATCATAGCCGCCAGCAATCGCGGAGGAATGAGTGATGTGTCAATCATGGGGGCCACACAACTCGGTGTTGCGATACCAAATTTCTGGTTCGCGATGATACTCGTGCTGATCTTTGCTATCAAACTCCCCTGGTTTTCAGCTGGTGGATTTTCTGGATGGGACAATCCACTGCTGGCGCTTAAATCGCTCACACTTCCTGCTATTGCCTTAGCACTGCCGCAGGCCGCAATCCTCGCCCGTGTCATGCGCTCATCGCTCCTCGATAATTTGGGCGAAGACTACATTAGGACAGCCCGCGCCAAGGGACTAACTTACCGCCAAGCGTTGTGGCGACACGGGATCCGGAACGCGATGATTCCTGTCCTTACAATTATCGGATTGCAGTTCTCATTCCTATTGGCCGGGGGTATTATCATCGAACAGATCTTCTTCCTTCCCGGACTTGGCCGTCTTATTTTCCAAGCGATTTCCGCCCGTGATCTAATTGTCGTAGAAAGCGTGGTGATGCTGCTGGTATTTGTGGTTATTTTAGTAAATTTCGCCGTGGATCTGGCCTATGCTGCAGTTGATCCGCGATTGCGAAACCGAGCATGAGCCGGAGCTTAGTCATTGGTGCAACCTTAACACTCATTTTCCTCAGCCTTGCAGCCTTGTCGTTTATCTACACACCATTCAACATACAGTCCTTCGACATTCCAAATAAACTTCACCGACCTAACGCCCACAATTGGCTTGGAACGGACCACTTTGGGCGCGATATTATGTCAATGGTCATGTTAGGCGCACGCACTTCTATCGCCGTCGCTGTCCTAGCTGTGGGCATCGGCATTTGCGTCGGTATCCCACTCGGCCTACTCGCCGCTGGAAGGCGCGGATCATTCCTGGATGAACTAATCATGCGCGGCAACGACCTTGTGTTTGCATTTCCTAGCCTAGTGATCGCGATCCTAATTACTGCCGTCTTCAGCCCATCGGCCATTAACGCGATCATCGCGATCGGCATATTTAACGTACCCGTCTTTGCGCGGCTGTCACGAGGCGCAGCATTACCTATCTGGGAACGCGATTTCATCTTGGCCGCACGTGTTGCGGGCAAATCCAGCTTGCGCATTTCAATCGAACATATCTTGCCCAACATCACCAACCTGATGGTCGTCCAAGGCACAATCCAGTTCTCCCTCGGTATCCTTGCGGAAGCTGCATTGTCCTACATCGGACTAGGAGCACAGCCCCCCACTGCAAGCTGGGGCAGGATGCTAGCTGATGCACAAACGCTGACATCAATTGCACCGCATACAGCACTGATCCCCGGCATGGCAATTGTACTGATGGTGCTGGGCCTCAACCTACTCGGTGACGGGCTGCGCGACTGGCTCGACCCACGGATCAGGGTTGCTCGGTCATGAAAGCCACCATGCCCCTACTTAGTATCAGCGATATGTCATTGGCCATCGGTGATAAAGAAATTCTGCACGACATTGAACTGCAATTACAGTACGGTGAAATCCTCGCGATCACCGGCGAAAGCGGCTCAGGAAAATCCCTGACAGCCTTATCAGTTATGGGCTTGCTGCCGCGAGGCGCGCTTATCACTGGACAAATCATGCTTGATGGAACGGACATCCTAACGACGTCTGAAACCAATCTTTGCAGGTTACGCGGCAACACCATGGGCATGGTGTTTCAAGAACCAATGACCGCACTTAATCCCGTCCAAACCATTGGAAAACAAGTGGCCGAAACCATTCTTATTCATGAGGATACAAGCACAAAAAAGGCGTACAAACGCGCGACTGACATGTTGCAGCGCGTTGGCCTCGACGTAGCACCCACGCGGTTTCCACACCAACTATCTGGTGGTCAACGCCAACGTGTTGTTATCGCCATGGCCATTGTAAAGCACCCTAAACTTCTAATCGCGGATGAGCCGACAACGGCACTCGATGTCACAACACAAGCTAACATCCTGACACTCCTGAAGGACCTTGTGCGCGAATTTAACATGGGGCTTTTGATTATTACGCATGACTTGGCTGTTGTGGCGGACTTGGCCGACCACATCGTTGTTATGCAAAAAGGCCACGTCGTGGAATCTGCACCTACATCCAAACTTTTAGCCAATATGCGTCACCCCTACACACGCGCTTTGTTTGATGCGTCACGTTACAAAGTTGACCTGCCTTTAAATAAGGGTGGCGTACAGCTTGTGTACGCAAGTCAAATAGTCCGTGACTACCCAGCACCACGCAAAACACTGTTTGGTCCAAACCCAAAATTCCGCGCGCTCGATAATGTCAGCTTCACAATTGATCGCGGTGAAAGGGTCGGCTTGGTAGGGGAAAGCGGGTGTGGGAAATCTACTTTAACTCGCGTACTTCTGGGGCTCGAGGATGTGCAGGGCGGCACCATCACGCTGGACGGCGCACCAGTTTTTACAGGTAAGAAACCTAACCTAACAGTGCGGCGGAAAATGCAGGTTGTGTTTCAAGACCCCTACAGTTCGTTCAACCCGCGTCACCGTGTTTCACGTTTGATATCAGAACCTTGGCATTTGCTCGACAACCAACCTGACGACTTTGATGCCCGCATAGCCACCGCGTTGGAAAATGTCGGTTTATCGGCACTTGATGCGTACAAATACATCCACGAATTTTCCGGCGGCCAACGCCAACGCATCGCCATCGCACGCGCACTGATTGTAGAACCTGATCTAATCATTTTTGACGAAGCAGTCTCAGCATTGGATGTCTCCGTTCGTTCACAAGTAATCAATTTAATTGTTAATCTATCCCAAAAACGCCCACTGGCATATCTTTTTATAAGTCACGACCTAACAGTTGTACGGAACATAACAGACCGCGTCTTGGTGATGAAGTCAGGCAGAATTGTCGAACAAGGACTGACTGAAGACGTCTTTAACGCTCCCAAACACCCCTACACCCAAACCCTATTGGCCGCTGCCCCAACGCTGCCTAATTTTCAGGAGGCATGACATGCTGCTAACACTGTTCAATGTCCCAACGGCCCATCATTTAATCGGTGGCAAATGGACGCCAGCCACCGCAACAATTCCTGTATCAGATCCATCAACAGGCCTCCCACTCACTACTATCGGTCGCGGCACACAAGCCGATATCGACGCCGCTGTCATCGCTGCAAAAAATGCGCTGGACGGCGAATGGGGCGCAATGACGGCGCTGGACCGTGGCCGCATTCTAACCCGTATAGGGAAGGCGGTTTTAACCAATGTGAAAGCACTTTCCAAACTAGAATCTCAGGATGTTGGCAAACCCCTAACGCAGGCCCACGCCGATGCTGTGGCACTCGCCCGTTACTTTGAGTTTTATGGTGGCGCAGCGGATAAAATTACCGGAGAAACAATTCCTTATCAAGCTGGTTACACCGTCTACACCCTGCGCGAACCACATGGTGTAACAGGCCATATCATCCCGTGGAATTATCCAATGCAAATCATTGGACGATCCGTCGGGGCAGCCCTTGCGATGGGTAACGCTTGCGTTTTAAAACCAGCCGAAGATGCCTGCCTTACGGCAATGGCATTCGGCCAAATCGCAACTGACGCAGGCCTTCCAGCGGGTGCTTTAAACATAGTTACAGGGCTTGGGGCAGAAGCTGGCATGGCTTTATCTTCGCACCATGGAATCGCCCATATTTCGTTCACGGGATCGGTCAGTACTGGTGCAATGATCCAAGCAGCCGCCGCGAAAAACGTCATCCCCGTTACGCTGGAACTTGGCGGAAAATCCCCACAACTGGTATTTGATGACGCCGATCTAGACCAGGCGCTGCCGTTCTTAGTAAACGCAGGTATCCAGAACGCAGGCCAAACCTGTTCGGCATCCAGCCGCATTCTTGTGCAACGCGGTGTCTACAAAAAGGTTTGTGACCGCATGTCAGAAGCCTACCGCGCCCTAAAGGTCGGCCCCGCGATAGACGATTTAAACGTTGGCCCCCTAATATCCGCTAGCCAAAAAGAAATAGTGATGAGCTTTCTTACCAAAGGTGCAGACCTCAAAATTGCTGCACGAGGCCAAATTGCAACCGACGCAGCAGGGCACTATGTCGCCCCTACATTATTTGCTGACGTGCCACCCGATCACCCACTTGCTCAAGATGAAATTTTCGGGCCAGTGCAAGTTTTAATACCTTTTGAAGACGAGGCCGATGCATTGCGCATTGCTAATTCTACTGATTTTGGTCTTGTGGCTTCTATTTGGACTTCGGATGGCGGACGCCAAATGCGACTGGCAAAGGCATTAAAGTCAGGCCAAGTATTCATCAACAACTATGGCGCAGGTGGCGGCGTTGAGTTGCCATTTGGAGGTGTTGGAAAGTCCGGCCACGGGCGCGAAAAAGGCTTCGAGGCACTTTACGGGTTTTCGACACTTAAAACTGTTGCGGCATGGCATGGGTAGAAAAATTCAATGATTTATAAAACTGGTTCTCGAAATTTAATCACGGACATTAGGGGCATTCGGGTTGGCAATGCGCAATGCGCCACATTAAAGTCCGGCAGTACAGTTCTGCTAGGTGATGAGCCTTTCACAGCGTCGGTTCACGTAATGGGTGGTGGACCTGGAACGCGGGAAACCGACCTTTTAGCCCCAGATAAAACCGTACAAAAAGTGGATGCATTAGTTCTGTCAGGCGGGTCCGCGTTTGGCCTTGATGCTTGCGGCGGCGTTGCCGATGAATTGCGCAAAATTGGTCGTGGGTTCGCAATAGGCAACGTTACCGTCCCAATTGTTCCAGGGGCCATTGTGTTCGATTTGCTCAATGGCGGAAATAAATCGTGGGATGTGAATCCCTATCCAGCTTTGGGTCGCGAGGCATTGAACGACGCGGCACAGAACTTTGCCCTTGGTAGCGTTGGTGCTGGGACAGGAGCGATGGCCGCCAGACACAAAGGCGGGCTTGGATCGGCGTCTGTCGTGTTGCCAGATGGCACGACTGTCGCCGCACTTGTTGTGGTAAACGCCATGGGTAGCGTCACGACCAATGGAGATCGTCACTTTTGGGCCGCACCTTTTGAAATGGACAGTGAATTTGGCGGACTTGGGCCCGACCCCACAGTCAGATACACAGTGCCAGACCCCAGCCGCAAAGAAAGTGCAATGGGATCACATGCCTCCATCGGTACCAATACCACAATCGCCATCATCGCGACAGACGCGACATTGGCCAAAACTCAATGTCACCGCCTTGCGGTGAATGCCCACGACGGCATGGCCCGCGCGATTGTGCCGTCCCACACGCCGCTGGACGGCGATCTGGTATTTGGTGTGTCAACAGGGACTGGCGCACCCGTAGATCATGTAGCCTATGCTCCGATTGGAGCAGCCGCTGCAACATGCCTAAGCCGCGCAATCGCGCGCGCAATTTACGAAGCAACACCAGCGCAAGGCGATCTTATTACAACCTATCGTTAACCAACATCCGCAGGCGCAATCGCTGTAGCCTTAAGGATCGCAAAAATCTGATCACCAACAATCAAGCCCATCGCGTCACACGACCGTTTTGTGATCCGTGCCAACAACCGTGCGTTGCCCGCATTCAGTGCCACCGCCACGCCAGGACCAGTGCCACGTTCCAACGCTGTGATAGTCACAGGAAGCACATTTAAGGCACTAATATTAACAGGCGTGGCACGCGCAAGAATAACATCCTGTGCAGGCACCCGTAAGCGCACGCTGCTACCTGCATGACCCACCGTGCCCGGCACCCAAAGCGCGCCAGCGCCTGTTTCAATCTTGGTCAAACCATCATTTGCGTGCCCAACAACACGACCAATTAGAACGGCACCCGCATCACGTACTCCCAAAAATGGCACGGCTACAGGGTCAGCCAACACGTCCTCAACAGTACCAGACAAGACCACCTGACCGTGATTTAAAACGACAATTCTGCTGGCCAGCCGCGCGACTTCACCCATGTCATGACTGACATAAAGAATCGGGATTGGTGTCAGATCACGCAATGCCTCAAGGTATGGCAAGACCTCAGCTTTTCGCGGAGCATCAAGGGCTGACAGTGGTTCATCCAATAGCAAAACCTTTGGCGCAGACATAAGAGCACGTCCAAGGGCGACACGCTGTTTTTCACCCCCTGAGAGGGAAGCGGGGTACCGGCCCAATAAATCGCCTAATCCCAAAACTGCAATAATTGCGTCTTCACCATGAGAGCCACCGTAGCGCAAGTTTTTTAGCACTGACATATGCGGAAAAAGACGTGTATCTTGAAATACATAGCCGATATTTCGCCTGTGAAGGGGCAGCTTAGATAGATCACGTTGCTTAAAGGATACCTCGGCACGATCGCAAGCCAGTAAGCCGGCAATTGCACGAATTACACTAGTTTTTCCAGAACCAGAGGGACCAAAGATCGCAGTGACACCAGCAGGTGCGTCAAACGTCACGTTGAGCGCAAAAGTGTCAAATTTTTTAATAATGGACACACGTAGCATTACGCAGCCCTTCGCCTGTTGACTCTCTGTGCAAGGATCTCCGACACGATTAACGCAACAGCGGCAATGGCGATTGAGACGATGGCCAACCTAAGTGCCAGGGGTTCCCCCCCTGGCACTTCGAGCAACATGTCAATTGATAGCGCTAGCGTTTGTGTCTGCCCCGGAATGTTTGACACGAACGTCACAGTCGCGCCAAATTCGCCCATACCTTTGGCGAACCCCAACACAGCCCCAGCCAAAATTCCAGGCCATGCCAAGGGCAAGGTGATCGTGCGTAAAACGCGCAACCGCGACGCACCCAGAGTACCTGCTGCTTCTTCCAATCCTTGATCAATCGCCTCAATAGATAGACGGATGGCGCGCACCATCAGCGGAAACCCCATGACAGCTGCAGCAAGTGCAGCACCAGTCCAACGGAATGCAAATATTATACCAAACAAATGTTCAAAAAATTCACCTAACGGCCCCGTACGACCAAAACCGAGGAGCAGCAGATAGCCTGTCACCACAGGTGGCATAACTAACGGAAGATGTACCAAAACGTTTAACGCTTGACGACCAAAGAACGATCCACGTGCCAGGGCATAAGCGGCCCCAAACCCGAGTGGCAGACTGAACAGTGTAGCCCAAAACGCAACCTTGAGGGACAGCCAAAGAGCGGTCCATTCGGCAGGGCCAAGCCAGTCGGTCACTGTACAATGCCCAAATTGGAAAACCCCCAACGCACAAGCGTATCTTGCGCTACGACTGATTGAAGGTATGCCATAAAACTTGCTCCTTTCAGCGTCACCTGCGCACCAGAGTAGATGATGTCTGGGTGGGTGTCAGGTGCAAAAACATAGACTTGTGTCAGGACCGGCAGCGCCACAAGATCACTGGCGTAACCAATACCCAAAGGCGCCTCTCCGCGTTCAACAAACCACAACGCAGCCCGCACGTTAGCAGCTTGGACGACGCGCGGTGCGATACTGTCCCATATACCCAATGATACCAATGCTGCCTTGCCATAACGCCCCGCTGGCACTGCATCTACTTGCGCCATCGCAAGCACACCGTCCCCTAACAAAACTTTAATATCCTGAGAATCGCTAATCGTTGCATGGTCGCGCCCGATCAACACCAACTGGTTGCCCGCAAACGCCATCATTTGCGCAACTGCACCCTGTGTAACAAGCCAATCAGACCAATCTTGATCAGCCAGCAACACCACGTCAGCAGGGGCTGCGTCCGC
>JBLILC010000056.1:0-14334 GCA_047635635.1 Octadecabacter sp.
CTAGCTCTCGCTTGGACCCTTTTGGCGATTGTGAACGTTGAGGCTTTTGGCTGGCGGCTGCCAATGTACCTGTTCCCAATGGCCTATTTGCGCCTAGCAATTTTCGCAGTGATCGCTGCTGTTCTTGCGGCTTTATGGCCTTCCCACAAACTTGCCCGCACGCGTCCTGCCGATTTGCTCAAGGTGTTTTCCAATGAACGCTAAAGTCCTTTTCTTCTTGTTGTGCCCCTTTGCAGTTTCAGCGCAAGGCTTTGCCGGCCTCGGTATGGAGGACGATAGTTTTGCGACCCCCCAAAGTCCTGCAATCTTTGATTTTCCGAGAGATCATGGCCCGCACGCTGAATACCGCATCGAATGGTGGTATCTGACTGGTAATCTGGAAGCTGAAGACGGTACGCCATTTGGCCTTCAATGGACGCTGTTTCGCAACGCGCTTGCGCCAGAAAACGGTACTGGATGGTCCTCCCCGCAACTGTGGATGGGTCATGCAGCCGTCACCACAGCTGACTCGCATTATGTTACGGAGCGTCTCGCGCGTGGTGGTATTGGGCAGGCTGGCGTTACCGCTTATCCGTTTGAAGCATGGATTGATGATTGGCAGCTTATTGGCCAGGACTTTAACACTCTGCGCATGACCGCCAGCGGCCCAAATTTTGCCTATGATATGGATCTTGAAGCACTTGGTCCGCTCATCTTTCACGGTGATAACGGTTACTCTGTGAAGTCTGCCGAGGGGCAAGCGTCCTATTATTATTCTCAGCCGTTTTACTCGATTGAGGGCACGTTGACGTTGCCCGACGGCGATGTCCAAGTCAGCGGAACTGCATGGCTAGATCGTGAATGGTCGTCGCAACCGTTGTCAGAGAATCAAATGGGTTGGGACTGGTTCTCGCTTTCTCTCGACACAGGCAAATTGATGGGGTTTCGTCTGCGTCAGACCGATCAAACTTTTTACACATCTGCCACTTGGATCACACCGGATGGCCAAACGACGGCTTATCCTGACGGTGCATTCAACGCGGAACCGGTGTCTAACGTAACAGTTGATGGGCGCACAGTCCCAACCCAATGGCGCGTGACGCTTCCTGAGCGTGGCGTTGACGTCACTGTTGCCGCGATTAACGACCAAGCTTGGATGGATACCTCTGTGCCTTATTGGGAAGGACCGATTACCGTCACAGGTACGCACAAAGGCGTCGGCTATCTTGAAATGACAGGTTACGAGTGAAACGGTCGTAATCATATGCCCCTCGCGCTAATGCGCGCGTCCAGATAAGGAGGTTCCATGATAGCAACGATCCCATACACCCGCGACCTCGTTTTGGTGGGCGGTGGTCACACCCACGCGCTAGTGCTGCGCAGATGGGGCATGAACCCACTACCCGGTGTGCGCTTGACCGTGATCAACCCAAACCCAACAGCGCCTTATTCTGGAATGTTACCAGGGTTTGTCGCTGGGCATTATACCTCTGATGAGTTGGACATCGATCTCGTGCAACTTGCGCGGTTTGCAGGTGCCCGATTAATTGCTGGCAACGCCATGGCGATTGATCCTAAAGCAAAAACCATCACTTTGCTGGATCGGCCTAATATTGCTTATGATGTTGCTGCGATCGACGTCGGGGTCACGTCAGAAATGCCGAAGCTTGTGGGTTTTGCTGACCACGGTATTCCTGCCAAACCACTTGGTGCATTTGCATTGCGGTGGGATGTATACCGTAAGGCCGCGACCACTCCTAAAATTGCCGTAATCGGCGGCGGCGTAGCGGGTGCAGAACTTGCAATGGCGATGGCCTATGCACTGCGAGACAAGTCCCCGCAAGTATCCTTGATTGATCGTGGTGAGGTTCTTGATGGGTTCAACCCTCCATCTCGAAACCGTCTGTTTGCTGCGCTTGAAAAACTGGGTGTAACACTGGTTGAACACGCTGATGTTGCGGAAGTCTGCATCGATGGGGTGCGCCTTGCTGATGATACACTCATACTTTCCGATTTTACCACAGGTGCTGCCGGTGCACGCCCGCACGATTGGATTGCAGACATTAAGTTGGACCTACATGAAGGTTCTCTTGTCGTAGGCCCGACTTTGCAAACGTCTGACCCAGACATCTTTGCTGTTGGTGATTGTGCGTATTTGTCTCACGACCCACGGCCTAAGGCGGGTGTATTTGCTGTACGTGAGGCCCCTTTTTTGTTTGATAATTTACGTGCTCGTCTTTCGGGCGAAAAAAACATGCGTAATTATTATCCCCAAAAAGACTATTTGAAACTCGTTTCTCTGGGTGGAAAATCTGCACTGGCGGAAAAGCTTGGTACGGCCCGAAGTGGGGCACTTTTATGGAGATGGAAAAATCATATTGACCGTAAATTCATGGATCAATTTGACACCTTGCCAGTAATGAAACAGCCGTTGCCGCTGCGTGTGGCGGATGGAGTTAAAGAAGCCCTTGGCGATGCTCCCATGTGTGGCGGTTGTGGAGCAAAAGTCGGGCGTGGTGCCTTGCAGGGCGCGCTTGCAACGCTTCCAGCTAATTCGCGCGAAGATATCATCTCATTACCTGGCGATGACGCAGCCCTTCTGAAAACAGGGAGCGAGATGCAAGTTTTTACCACAGACCACCTAAGTGCAGTGACAAATGACCCAGTTATGATGGCGAAAATTACAACAACCCACGCGCTGGGTGATATCT
The DNA here is from genome assembly GCA_047635635.1 of Octadecabacter sp. GTDB lineage: Bacteria > Pseudomonadota > Alphaproteobacteria > Rhodobacterales > Rhodobacteraceae > Octadecabacter. The sequence goes on from JBLILC010000056.1 coordinate 2,691, forward strand.
GGGCGATGGGTGCAGACCCGCAGGCTGCTGTGCTTTCGCTCACGCTGCCGCGTATGTCTGCCCAATTGCAGCAGCGCACGGTGACTGAAATAACTCAGGCAGTAGCGCGTAATCTAGGTGGGGCCGCGCTTGTTGGGGGGCACACGACGATGGGCGAGGGGTTAACCATCGGCCTGTCGATTACTGGCCTTTGTAAGCGTGCGCCAATAACGCTGGCTGGAGCCAAAGTTGGTGATGTTCTAGTGTTAACCAAGCCAATTGGGTCTGGCACAATCCTTGCAGCTGAAATGCGCAGGGCTGCACGCGGGGCGGATGTATTAAGTTGTTATCAAACAATGATCCATCCGCAGGACGTGGCAGCGCAGTTACTCAAAGATGCCCATGCGATGACGGATGTGACTGGCTTTGGCCTTGCTGGGCATTTGGCAGGAATATGTAGTGCGTCTAGCGTGGGTGCGGATGTGCGCCTATCGGATGTGCCGTTGATGGATGGTGCGTTGAACCTCGCTAATGCTGGTATTCGATCAACGCTTTACCATGACAACCGCAATGACCCGCGTGTCACTGCACCTGACACGGCAAACGGTGCGTTGATGTTTGATCCGCAAACAGGTGGTGGGCTGCTTGCTGCTGTCCCAAAGGCCATGGCCAATACGTTGGCTAAGAACATAAATGTCTGGATCATTGGGGATATCATTGATGGTAATAGTGTGACGTTTAGCTGACTGTCTCGACCCATGCTGCGATGCGCAGCGCCAAATTTTTCCGCGCGTCGATTCCCAAGTCGGCCACAGAAAACTCCTGCAATACATTGGCTCCGTGGCGTGTGCGACCTGATCGATAAGTTGGATCGTAGTGTTCATCCATCAACACGCGGGCCAAAGCCTCAAACTCGCCCGCCCGTAACAGCGCAATCCAGCCATCGACCAATCCGCCACGGTGACGACGCAGTATCTCCAACTTAGCGGTTAATCCAGCAGTATCGGCGCTAATGTCAAGATAAGCATCCGCCAGATATTGCGCTCGCGCATCCAGTGGCGCGTCAATTTCAATGCGTGACGCAGCCTTCATAGCTGCCCACAAAGTTGGTGGCACGACCCGTTCGCCAACCTTACTACTTTCCGCCTCTACAATGATTGGCCGCGTCGGGTCCATCTGTGCAAGTGCACAGGCCAAAGCTGTTTCAAATCCTTTTTGCGCAGGTTGTCCGCCTGCCATTGAACCCAACAAAGATCCGCGATGGTTCGCCAACCCTTCGAGGTCAAGGACCTGAACACTGAGCTCTCGTAAACGGTGCAAAATGTCAGTTTTTGCAGTTCCCGTGTTGCCGTCTAGGAGAATCAATTTATGCGGTACTGCGTGTTTGTACAGCACGTCATGCACAAGGTTTCGAAAGCTCTGATAGCCACCTTCAATCACTTTGGCACGCCAGCCAATTTGTGTGAGGATTGATGCAAAAGACCCTGAGCGTTGCCCCCCGCGCCAGCAATAAACCAGAGGCTGCCAACTTCCTTCAATGTCTTTTAACGGTCCGTCCAAATGCCCTGCAACGTTACGTGCAACCAATGCCGCACCAATTTTGCGGGCTCTGAAAGGTGCTTCTTGTACGTAAATCACCCCAACCCGCGCGCGTTCTTCATTGGACAAAGCCGGCAAGTTGATAGCCCCGGGTACATGGTCCTCGGCGAATTCAGCGGGGGAGCGTACGTCGATAATCGTATCGAACCCATGATTAAGAATATCGGTCAGTCTTGTAAAACTAGTTTTCATTGGCGATACTTACCTGACAGCGTGTGGGGCCGAAAGGCGATACGCGCGATTTATGGGCGTAGTGGTGTGCGGCCGGTGTCATCCAGCGTAAACCAGTCTCTGCCGTCAAATATGGTTGGAATCAAGGGCCGCCCGTAACCTGCGCCACCATCAATATTAATACGGTTGCCGTGATGTTTTGGGAATTCCAGGGCGGTATGCCCATGCACATACACTGCGTCCAGTTGATCAGTGTGGTCCAGCCAGCCATCCCTAATCCAGATTAAATCACTTTGTGTTTGTTTTTCTAACGCAACTTCGGGGCGAATGCCCGCGTGTACAAAAATATGGTTGTGTGGCGCTTTGATGAAGAGTGGTAACTCCGAGATCCAATCTAGGTGGGCAGCAGGAACAGTGTTTTTTGCCACATTCGAGAATGCTTTCAAAAGGCTGTCTGACGCAGGATCCAGACCGTGTTCGTTTGCATGATCCCAGCTGATCCAGTCAGGATGGTCCAGCTCTATCCCATTAATATAGGACGCCAAGGTACGCACACCCCCAAGACGGTGATGCAGCCATGTTTTGCCTGAAGATATTTCTGGATGAATTACATTTGCAGTTTTTAAAAACTGATGAAACATCAAATCATGATTGCCAAGTATGCAGTGCCATTGCTTACCTGCGTCTTGTCCGTCAATGATCTTTTGAATAACGCCACGGCTATCTGGTCCGCGATCTACAAGATCACCAACAAAAAATAGATCCGCATCGCTGCCGCCATCGGCTTTGATCAGAGCTAAAGCACGATCAAGTTGCGCCACCTGTCCGTGGATATCGCCGAGAGCATAGAACATATTTGGCCTTTCTAGGGATTGTGCCCCGCCTTTGTCCCTGGAGAATACTTATGGAAAAAGGCGGGATTAGGGCTTTTAAACTACGTCGAATGTGAGCGGTTTCACTTGCGTGAATAAACCTGTCGCTTCGATCTCTTTTAGGGCAAGGGTGGGGACCGCTTCGTCCACATAGAGCAGTGCAATGGCTTCGCCATTTGCAGCAGAACGGCCTAGCGTAAAGTTCGCAATGTTGACGTTATGTTTACCCATAGTTTGGCCTAACGTGCCGATAATACCGGGCACGTCTTCGTTTGTGGTGTAGATCATAAACGCACCAATTTCAGCATCGATGTTTATGCCTTTAATTTGGATGAAACGCGGTTTTCCATCACTAAAGACTGTGCCAGCAACAGAACGCTCCCGTTTCGAAGTCACAACCGTGACCTTCATGTATCCATCAAATGCGCCAGTTTTATCCTGCTTGGTTGTGCTGATTTTGATACCGCGTTCTTTGGCAATTATGGGTGCACTGACCATGTTGGTGTCAGGATTCGCCATTTTCATGATGCCCGCAACCACCGCGGCCGTTAGTGCCTCAAGGTTCATCTCGGATACTGTGCCGTCAAACAGGATGTTGATGGCTTTAATCGGTTCATCCGTCATCTGACCGATGAAATTACCAAGGTGGCCAGACAATGAAATCCATGGCTTCATAACCTTGGCTTCTTCTGCTGTCACTGACGGCATATTCAGCGCGTTGGTCACGGCTCCAGTCATTAAATAATCTGACATCTGTTCGGCTACTTGCAAAGCTACGTTTTCTTGCGCTTCGGTGGTAGCCGCGCCCAAATGCGGAGTTACCACCACATTGGGTAAGTTGAACAATGGGCTATCAGTTGCGGGTTCAATTTCGAAAACGTCAAATGCGGCGCCTGCAACGTGGCCAGACTTAAGCGCATCTGCAAGCGCGGTTTCATCAACCAAACCACCACGGGCACAGTTAATAATCCGAACGCCCTTCTTAAGCTTGGCGATGTTTTCGCGACTTAGGATATTTGCAGTCTGGTCAGTGAACGGCACATGGAGGGTGATGAAATCAGCATTTGCCAACAGTTCATCCAACTCGACTTTTTTCACACCCATCTTGTCGGCCTTTTCTTCGCCAAGGTAAGGATCGTACGCCATGACCTTCATTTTTAATGCCCGCGCGCGATCGCACACTATGCCACCAATATTGCCTGCGCCGATGACACCAAGGGTTTTGCCTGTCAGTTCAACCCCCATGAATTTTGACTTTTCCCATTTGCCTGCATGTGTGGATGCGGATGCTTCGGGAATTTGGCGGGCTACGGCAAACATCATCGCAATGGCGTGTTCAGCAGTGGTAATCATGTTGCCGAACGGTGTGTTCATTACAATAATACCAGCCTTGGATGCAGCTTCTTTGTCGACGTTGTCAGTCCCAATACCGGCACGGCCAATGACCTTTAGGTTTGGCGCGTTTTCCAGCAGTTTGGCGGTGACCTTGGTGGCGGATCGGATTGCAAGGCCGTCATATTGACCAATCACAGCGGCCAGTGCGTCTTTGTCTTTGCCAAGTTCAGGCATGAAATCGACATCAATCCCGCGGTCACGGAAAATCTGTACAGCGGCTTGCGAAAGGCTATCGGAGATGAGTACTTTTGGAGCCATGTTAAGCGTCCTTCAATGAAGTTATTGGAGTGGAACCACACCGCTTTGATACGGGTTGATCCAAAATAATTTTATGCGTTTATTTTGGTCTGAAAGGCCCAGTCAAGCCACGGCAACATCGCTTCGACGTCGCTTGTCTCAATCGTGGCGCCACACCAAATCCGCAAACCAGCTGGGGCGTCGCGATAGGCCCCGATGTCTAGTGCAATGCCTTGAACCTCAAGTTGTTTTGCAACCGATTTCGCGAACGCAGCACCGTCTTTGATACGCGAATCTGTAAACTTTAAACAAACTGATGTGTTCGACCGTGTCGCATTATCTACCGCCAGATTATCGATCCAATCGCGTGTTGCGCAGAAATTCCAGATTGCCTGTGCATTGGCATCGGCGCGCATTTTTAATGCGTCCAGACCGCCAATAGATTTTGCCCAATGCAGTGCGAACAGATAATCTTCAACACACAACATTGATGGTGTGTTGATCGTTTCACCCTTAAAGATCCCCTCAATAAGTTTGCCACCTTTGGTCATGCGGAAAATCTTTGGCATTGGCCAAGGTGGTGTATAGGTTTCTAGCCGCTCCACCGCACGTGGAGATAAAACGATCATCCCGTGAGCTGCTTCGCCGCCCATGACTTTCTGCCATGAAAACGTCGTAACATCGAGTTTCTCCCAGGGCAGGTCCTGTGCGAAAGCAGCGCTTGTCGCATCGCAAATTGTCAATCCAGCCCGGCTTGCAGGAATCGGATCGCCTGCAACACGTACGCCAGATGTTGTTCCATTCCACGTGAACACAACATCTTGATCGTAATCCAGCGCCGCCAAATCCACGATGTGACCGTAGTCTGCAATGTGTTCTGATGCTTCGATCTTGAGTTGTTTGATGACATCGCTAACCCAGCCGGCGCCAAAGCTTTCCCATGCAACCATTTGAACAGGGCGCTCGCCAAGCAAAGACCACATCGCCATTTCCACAGCGCCTGTATCGGATGCGGGTACGATGCCAATGCGGTAATCAGCAGGAATACCGAGCACATCGCGTGTGAGATCAATTGCTTCTTTTAATTTATTTTTGCCCACGACGGCACGATGTGAACGACCAAGAGGTGCGTCTTTCAATACATTGAGTGACCATGTGGGGGGTTTGGCACAAGGGCCAGATGAAAAACGCGGGTTTACCGGCCGCGATGCCGGTGTCGTAATAGCCATTTATGCTATCCTTCCAGATAAGCGCCCTTCGTTGGGGAAGGGTGTCCCATCTGCGTTGATATGGGCATTGCTGCAGCGCGGCAATAGAAAAGTTAAAAAAAGTTGGTGGATCGGGTTGCGATTTTTCCGCAGGCAGGGTTTTAGATTGCCACCGGAGGACCGCTTCATGTTTGTTATTACCCTGATCGCCAAGCCTGGCAAATTGCAGCCAGTTTTGGTGGAAAGTCTTCGTAATGCGTGGGGGGGGCAATCAGCACAATGGCTTGCGGCGGACGAGGCGGCTGAATTTGCTGTTAAAACCAAGCCAGCGAATCTTTGGGATGTTTGGATGGACGTGCAAGGGATGGGAATCGATATGGTTTGCCAGCCGCTGCCTGGTCGACGCAAGTCCATGCTGCTTGCCGATATGGACAGTACTATGATCCAGCAGGAATGTATCGACGAACTGGCAGATGAAGCAGGCGTTGGCGCGCGGGTAGCGAATATTACAGCTCGCGCAATGAACGGTGAATTGGATTTTGAGGCGGCATTGATTGAACGTGTTGGATTATTGAGTTGTTTGGACGAAGCCGTGATTGGTAAAGTGCTGGCAGAGCGCATTACGTACACGCCCGGCGGTGCCACATTACTGGCAACAATGAAGGCAAGTGGTGGTTATGCGGCCTTGGTGTCAGGCGGGTTTACAGCCTTTACTGCGCAAGTGTCAGCCGAACTTGGATTTGACGAAAACCGTGCTAACACTCTCTTAATCAGAGACGGCAAGCTGACAGGCGATGTTGGTCGCCCAATCCTTGGCAAAGCCGCCAAGGTTCAAGCGCTTGAAGACATCACTGCACGTATTGGGATCAGCCACGCAGACGTTATTGCCGTTGGTGATGGCGCTAATGACCTTGGAATGTTGCATGCCGCAGGCACAGGTGTTGCGCTTCATGCAAAATCGTCTGTCGCTGCAGAGTGCGACGTGCGCATTAACCACGGCGATTTAACGGCGCTGCTTTATATCCAAGGTTACGCCAAGACTGAACACGTCTAGGCAAGCGCCTTGCTGGGCCGCATGTCCCCGGTGATTAGTCCCGCGAAGTTTTTGAGGTTGGGATTGCGGTATGCTGCCACGCATGGATCATTAACATCCAAAACGCCTAATTTGCAAAGAATCGCCGCCATCGCACATTCGGAAGCGCGAGTAGCTCCATCGACAATTTTCAGTGCCACGCCCAACTTAATTTCGGGCAAAATCGCAATAAAGAACCCTTCAGCACCGGTTTTAACAGCCGCTTTGCCTTTGGCTGCACGCATCAGGTGGGTGCAGGCGCGGTCTTCGTTTGCGACCAGCTCGGGATAAGTCATCATCGCAGTGCGCAGTCGAACGATTGCGGCCCCGCGTGTCGTAGAGTCATCGGCACTGGCATATGTCCCCATTGCGCGCGCCATACCCAAAACGCTGCAGGCGTGATTCGGTGCGGAACAGCCGTCGATCCCCCAACCGGGTGAGGATTCCTCAACTAATTCCTCAAATGTTTGTTTGATGGCAACCTGCAATGGGTGGTATGCTTCGACATAGTCTGGCCCCCAATTGTTGGCTTTGGTCATGGTCAAGAATCCGCAATGCTTGCCGGAACAATTATTGTGGTATTTGCACGGTTTTGTCTCGCCTTTGATCAGCCTGTCGCGGGCGGGCACGTCGGCGGGCCATTGTGGTCCGCACTGAAATGCATCGTCCCCAATATCAAGATCTTTCAACCAGCGCTGTACGCGGTCGGTGTGGATTGCGGCCCCCGAATGGGATGCGCATGACAAGGCCAGTTGTTCAACGGTTAACCCGAATCGGTCTGCCACGCCACTTTCCACCATTGGCAAGGCTTGCAGCATTTTCGCCGAGCTGCGTGGATAGGTCAAAGCCTGTGGATCACCCCACGCATGCACGATCTCTCCGGCCTGATCGACCACAACTGCATGGCCACGATGGACGCTTTCAAGCATCTCACCACGCCAAAGTTCAACAAATTCGACTGGATCTGACATGCTTTTCCCAAAATTTATGACGGATGTGCGATGTTGCGCACAAATTTGTGTGACCAAAGGCTTTCCCATTTGGGCAAAATATTGCTATTAGAAATGTTATCGAGTTGAAACCGCTCTATCTAGTCGAAAAGGTATCCACCAGAGGTGCTTCGCTATTCAGAGCAACTAGAGGCACGGACAGCTTGGAGGCTGTATTTATGATTACAAAAATTCCGCACGCGCTTGGCGCACTCGCCCTTATGACCGCCACGGTAACTTTGGGCACATCCACCCTTGCGCAGGAAGCCAGTTCAAACCGCGTTGCGGCCAACACAGACTGGTCCGTATTCGTTGAAGACGATCCAACTGAGTGTTGGGCTGTTTCAGCGCCTAAGGAAACCGTTAACTCTCGCGATGGAGAAGTTGTATCGGTGCGCCGTGGCGAAATTCTGTTGTTCGTGTTCTATCGCCCTGCTGCTGGTGTAAACGGTCAAGTGACGTTCACAGGCGGTTATCCGTTCGCAAGTGGATCGACAGCTGAACTCGATATTGGTGGAACCAAATATGATTTGTTTACGGAAGGCGAATGGGCTTGGCCTGCAACGCCTGAAGATGATGCACGCATTGTTGCTGCAATGAAACGTGGATCAGAAGCGACTGTTTCGGCCCGGTCCGGCCGTGGCACCGTCACAAACGACACGTTCTCGTTGCTCGGCTTTACCGCTGGCGTTGAAGAAGCCGCTAATCGCTGCTCCAGTTAAAACGTACAGCGTACAAAATGCACTGCGCTGGTTTTCTTTGAAAGCCGGCCCTTTGTGTTATCAAGATGCGTCTTATATAGGGCGCAAGAAAGCCCAAGTACCGAACCGGAGTCGATTCTTATGCAACTGCAAGCGCCCATCACTCAAGACTTCATGACGATCAAACGTATCCTCCCCGAAGGTGGCCTGATGAACATTGTTGGCCTGACACGGGATCAGTTGCGTGACGCGCTGATTGGCGTTGGGGTAACTGAAAAACAATCAAAAATGCGGGTCAACCAAGTCTGGCAATGGTTATACCATTGGGGCGTACGTGATTTTGACGTGATGACAAATCTGTCCAAGGGTTTTCGTGCGACGCTGGCTGAACATTTTAAAATTGAACTTCCTGAGGTCGTCACCAAAGACGTATCAACTGATGGTACCCGCAAATACCTTGTACGTATAGCAGGCGGCCATGAGGTTGAAGTGGTATATATCCCAGAAAAAGACCGTGGCACATTGTGTATTTCAAGCCAAGTCGGTTGCACGCTGACCTGTTCGTTCTGTCACACGGGCACCCAAAAATTAGTCCGCAACCTTACGGCAGGTGAAATTATTGGCCAAGTTATGCTTGCGCGCGATGACCTAAATGAATGGCCTGAACCAGGGCAGGGCACGGGTGAAAATGGCCCACGCCTTTTATCAAATATCGTACTGATGGGTATGGGTGAGCCGCTTTATAATTTTGAAAATGTTCGTGACGCCATGAAGATCGCAATGGACGGTGAAGGTATTGCATTATCGCGTCGCAGAATTACGCTGTCTACGTCTGGTGTGGTGCCGGAAATTCACAGGACTGCGGATGAAATTGGCTGTATGCTGGCAGTCTCGTTCCACGGAACTACTGATGAAATTCGCGACAAGCTGGTGCCGATTAACAAAAAGTGGAACCTTGAAAAGCTGCTCGAAGCATTGGCCGCCTATCCGAAAGTTTCTAATTCAGAACGCATTACATTTGAATACGTGATGCTGAAAGACGTTAATGATACAGACGAAGACGCGCGCCGATTGGTGAAACTTATTGAAGGCATCCCTGCCAAAATCAATCTGATTCCGTTCAACGAGTGGCCAGGTGCGCCCTATAAACGTTCAGACGCGGATCGTATTAAAGCATTTGCAGATATCATTTACAACGCGGGCTATGCATCACCAATTCGTCGACCTCGTGGCGAAGATATCATGGCCGCTTGCGGTCAGTTGAAATCAGCCACTGAACGTGCCCGTAAATCGCGTAAAAAAATCGATATAGAAGCTTCTCCATAATATTAACTACCAAATTTATAAGTCCTTGGCCCTCATGCGCTACCAGGGCACAAGTTACAGCTTAGTTGTATGCACAGCGATACAGCGTGGTCTACTTAGCACCAAAGCGATGAGGATGTACGCAAAATTCCTTGTGCGTTTTTTACGAGTTATTTTACCTGTTCAAGCGGCTGATCCGAGCTCGCCGACCAAATTAAAGGTAAAGGTTACAAAGTTGACGCATAGGGTGGCAGCCTTGCTGTAATCTGGCTTAATGGCGCTAAGGTTGAAAAGGTGTACAATCTGGAACGCAGCTAATCGAACCTTTTGTGACGTTCTCGCGCTCCGTTCCCACAGCACTCACATCGTAGGCAGCGCGCTGAGGTGTTGTTTAACTCCGTCGCATTAATTTTTAGTGTCCTGGAATGGGCGCGCATTTTTCGCCAGCGCCTTCCCAGTTCTCCAAAGCCGCGACAGCTTCTTCGGCGGTTTCCACAAATTGGAACAGGGCAAGATCGTCTGCTGCAATCGTACCGGCGTCTGACAGTGCATCCCAATTGATGATGCTTTCCCAAAATTCACGACCGAATAGCAAGAATGGTACGCGTTTCATGCGACCTGTCTGGATTAGCGTTAGGGCTTCAAATGTTTCGTCCAATGTTCCGAAGCCGCCTGGAAAAACTGTAATCGCCTTGGCGCGCATCAAGAAATGCATTTTTCGAATCGCAAAGTAGTGAAAATTAAAACACAGCTCGGGTGTGACGTATTCGTTTGGGGCCTGTTCGTGCGGCAACACGATGTTCAACCCTATGGATTGCCCGCCAGCATCAATAGCGCCGCGGTTGCCAGCTTCCATAACACCAGGTCCGCCACCGGTGACAATCACGTTTTCACCAGCCTCGCCCATTTGTGTCATTAATTTTGCAAACTTGCGCGCCTCGTTGTAATACTTTGATAGATCGGCCAACGTCTTTGTGCGTGCGGTGTCCTTTTTGGAAGGCTCCGGTATCCGTGCGCCACCAAACATCACGATGGTGGATGTGATTCCTTGCTCGTTCAATATTAATTCTGGCTTGAGCAATTCCAATTGCAATCGCATTGGACGCAATTCATCACGGCACATGAAGTCAGGATCCGCATACGCAAGGGCATAGGCCGGCGAGCGGGTCTGTGGTGTGTCTGGTACATGGTTGGCCTCATCACAATCTTGCTGACTGTCGCGCAAAGAGTGGTGGGGATTGTCGTTTTTCATGGATCTGCTCCTTGTTGGGCTTTGCAATTTTGTGGCAGGTTGAAAGAAGATTGTCCAATGACCGAAGGCCTGCCATGACCCAAAATAACACTGTATCACGTTCCGATATAAACGCTGCTGCGGCCAGAATTTTAGGCCATGTGCACATCACCCCAATTATGCGCTCAAATGCGTTTGGACTGCCACTGCAATTTAAGTTTGAGCACACGCAAATCACTGGTTCGTTCAAAGCACGCGGTGCTTTCAATTCATTGCTAACAGCAGATGTGCCGCCTGCTGGTATCGTTGCTGCATCGGGTGGTAATCACGGAGCCGCAGTTGCCTGCGCAGCTAAAACGCTTGGCTATGATGCGCACATTTTCGTCCCCGAATTCGCTGGTTCCGCTAAGATCGACGTGATTCGTCAGGCAGGTGCGACGCTGCATATTGTGTCAGGTGCCTATGCCGATGCAGCTGCCGCCGCTAAAGCACATCAGGTCGCGACAGGCGCGCTCGACATTCATCCTTACAACGCCCCTGCAACCCTTGCAGGTCAGGGGACTTGTTTTCAAGAATGGGATACGCAAGGGCTAGATGCGGATACTATTATTATTGCCATTGGTGGTGGCGGTCTGATCGGGGGTGCTATGGCGTGGTTTAAGGACCGAAAGATCATCGGTGTAGAATCCGAAACAACCAATGCGATGCATGCGGCTCTGCAAAATGGCCCTGAAACTGACGTCGAGGTGTCTGGTATTTGCGCCAACGCGCTGGGCGCAAAGCGTATCGGTCGGCTGGCCTATGATCTTGCTAAAGATCGTGATCTGCAAACCCTGCTGCTTCCAGACGCGGCAATTGCAAATGCCCAAAGAATGCTTTGGCAAA
>JBLILC010000057.1:0-14279 GCA_047635635.1 Octadecabacter sp.
CGCCGTTGTTGTTGCGATAACTGAATTACAACCATGCGCAATGTTTGCAAACGGGCCGCCATGTACGAACGCAGGGTTGTTTTCCAATGTCTGCACTAAGTTAGGCTGCATTGCATCCTTCAACAGCACAGTCATCGCCCCGTCTGCTTTGATGTCACGCGCAAATACAGGGGTGCGGTCGCGGCGATAGGCCACGATCATATCACCTAGCCGCTTCTCTAGATCTTTAAGGTTATTTGATAAACACAAAATTGCCATGACTTCTGATGCCACAGTGATGTCAAAACCCGCTTCGCGTGGGAACCCGTTGGCCACACCGCCCAGGGAAGCAGTGATTTGTCGCAAAGCACGGTCGTTCATGTCAACAACGCGGCGCCAGACAACACGACGAATGTCGATTTCCAACTCGTTGCCCCAATAAATATGATTATCGATCATCGCTGACAGTAGCGAATGAGCAGATGTGATCGCGTGGAAGTCACCTGTGAAGTGCAGGTTCATGTCCTCCATTGGCACTATCTGTGCATAACCACCACCGGCAGCCCCACCCTTCATGCCAAAGTTTGGTCCAAGCGATGCTTCACGGATACAAACAGCAGCCTTCTTACCAATGCGGTTTAATCCATCGCCAAGCCCAACAGTCGTCGTTGTCTTCCCTTCGCCAGCTGGAGTTGGGTTAATAGCAGTAACCAAGATCAGCTTGCCATTTTTATTTTTTTGAATGGAGTTAATAAACGACTGGCTAACTTTTGCCTTGTCGTGGCCATAGGGCAGCAAATCGTCACTACTAATACCCAACTTCGCACCAATCTTTTGGATAGGCAACTTTTTGGCTTCACGTGCGATTTCGATGTCAGTTTTGTAACCCATAGTTATTTCCTCAGTTCAGGTTTGATAGTCTGGACGAAACGTCCATTGTGATTTCAGCATACGCTATTTTTTGCGACGCTTTGGCACACCCTAATCACGCCTGGGACAAGTTACTAAACTCGATAACGACATTATCACAGTCGGAATCGGCGGACAGTGGGATTTGAGCTCTATGGCGACCAGACTGGTTGGTTGGGTATATGCAATGTCAGAACATCACCAACCGCAACACTTCCCTCTGCTGCGACCCACGCCGTTACACCACGAAGATCTTTAGCGGCAGATTTGAATTTTTTAGCACTATCCCCGTGGTCCGCTGCTAGGGATCTCGCCGGAAACTGGCAAGGTAGATTTTCCATATCGATCGTCACAGTAGCGCCACTAGGCGCCGTGAGCCGTGATGACGGCGGAACGTGGGTGAAATTAGCGATGCCTTTGATGACCATCGTCGCTCCCAGACGTGCAGGGTTTAACTCATTAACCCCCATTTTGGCAGCGATCTTCTCAAGCTCTTCTTGGCTTATGATGCTAAGCTGTCGTTCATTCTTGATTTGTGTGCCCATGGCATATTGAGATTTCACCCGCGCGCAAGCGTTACGCGTCAGACCGGCGTGAAACGCACCAGAAACTCCATCGAACGTCAACTCCAACATATTGCGAGCGGGTGCCATCAAGTCTGCACGGTCATCCGTCATTACGACCCCCAACCAAACGATTTCAGCAGTGTAGTGAGTTGGTTTGAGTGCAGGCATGAATAATCTCCTTTGCACACTAAGGTGACGCTAAGTAATCATAATCTCAAGTCAAATCTTGCAAATTAATATATTAACGTCAGATAAAAAAACCCCCGAACCATCTGGATCGGGGGTTTTTCCTGTCGTACTTTTTCAGCTTATGTGGAAGGTTCCGGTTCCATGTCCCTGTCACCCTTTGGTTTGCGTGGCTTAGTATTGGGAATCGCCGTAACTGAATTGCCCGACTCTGAAGGAATATCCATGCCGTCATCGTCATCGTCGCGATTCAGCGTCTCGCCAGCCATTACCCGCTTGATCTCGGCACCTGTAAGCGTTTCATATTCAAGAAGGCCCTGACCAAGACGCTCAAATTCAATATTCTTTTTCTTAAGGATTTCGAGAGCCTTTTGGTACCCAGTCTCGATAAACGCCTTAACTTCTTCTTCAATCATACCTTTAGTATCAGCGGATACTGAAAAGCCACCAGTATTGCCAGAGTAGCCTTCGTGTGCCTCAGAATAATCGATGTTGCCAACTTTGTCGGACATGCCCCAGCGCATGATCATTGCACGTGCCAACTGGCTTGCCTGCTGGATATCGCCAGCAGGACCATTAGATACTTGATCTTCACCATATTTGATAACCTCAGCTGCCTTGCCCGCCATCGTCATAGCCAAACGCTGATGACATTCGTCCCGGAACATATTTAGACGGTCCATCTCAGGTAGACTCATCACCATCCCCAAGGCCCCACCACGCGGAATGATAGTGGCCTTATAAACAGGATCACATTTTGGCATTGTGATACCAACCACTGCGTGACCAGCCTCGTGATAGGCCGTCATCTCTTTTTGCGCATCGGTCATGATCATAGAACGGCGTTCAGCACCCATCATAATTTTGTCTTTAGCAGATTCGAAATCGGCCATTGCCACAAAACGTCGACCAACTCGAGCAGCTGTAAGCGCTGCTTCATTCACAAGATTGGCAAGGTCTGCACCTGAAAAACCAGGAGAACCGCGTGCAATTATTCTGAGGTCAACATCAGGACCAAGCGGAGTTTTACGTGCGTGGACCCCAAGAATTTTTTCGCGGCCTTTAATGTCTGGGTTACCGACCGTGACCTGACGGTCAAAGCGGCCCGGACGTAAAAGTGCAGGGTCAAGAACGTCTTTACGGTTGGTCGCAGCGATAATGATGACACCTTCGTTGGCCTCAAAACCATCCATCTCAACTAGTAGTTGGTTGAGAGTTTGTTCGCGTTCATCGTTTCCACCGCCCATTCCTACACCACGAGCACGGCCAACAGCATCGATTTCATCAATGAAAATAATGCAGGGCGCGTTCTTTTTCGCCTGTTCGAACATATCACGAACACGGCTCGCTCCGACACCAACAAACATTTCAACGAAGTCAGAACCAGAAATTGTAAAGAAGGGTACGCCTGCCTCACCCGCAATAGCACGAGCCAGTAAAGTTTTACCAGTGCCAGGAGGACCAACAAGAAGAGCGCCTTTGGGAATTTTACCACCAAGACGTGAGAATTTTTGCGGATTACGCAAGAACTCAACAATCTCTTCCAGCTCTTCTTTGGCCTCGTCGATGCCCGCCACATCGTCAAACGTAACCCGGCCTGATTTCTCAGTGAGCATCTTAGCTTTAGATTTGCCAAAACCCATAGCGCCACCTTTGCCACCACCTTGCATCCGGTTCATAAAGAAAACCCATACGCCAATCAGCAACAAGAACGGCAGAAGACTAACTAGGAATGTTGTTAGGCCAGATTGCTGTTGTTCCTCAAATGTTAGCGGGATCCCGCTGTCGATCAATAAGTCAGTAACACCTGTGTCTGCTCCGATGATTACTTGATAGCTGCGGTTATCCGAACCGCGGTAGTAAAGCTTTTCACCATCAACACGGGCTTCTGAAACTGCACCAGCGTCAACCGCCTGCACAAATTCCGAATAACTTTTTTCGTTAGCTTGCGTTGCTCCCTGTCCGTTGCCAAATAAATTGAACAACGAGATTACTAGAACGAAAAGCACGACCCAAAAGGCCAAATTGCGTGCGTTGCCCAAGGCGACACTCCTTTAGAAAAACATCTAAAACGCAAACCATAGGTTTGGTTTCTTCCTACCTAAGATAGAGGCTCGGGGTCTGAGTTCAACGGGAAAGCAAGAAAGATGCGAAATCCGCGACAATGCGCGCGTCAAATCCGTTTGGGTGCCCCGCAATCGGAGCGGCAATCAGGTTCTTGCCCTCAAATACGGCAGGAGTAGCCATTAGTGACTTACGCGGCAATATAAGGTTCCGCCAGTTAGGAACATCTTGAATGGCATTACCCAGCGCGCGAACAGTTAAATTTCCATAAGAATTCACCTCAGAATCTTTAGACAGAAGCCAACGGTTGTCCCACATGATACTACAATTATGGTTATGCCACAGTTTCGGCTCAGGCGTTGCTGCCACTTCGCGCGAAATACGCCATTGGTTACTTTCAACGCTGATTAAACACCCGTGCAATGTGCCGCCTTGTCCACTCTGCGCTGCTTGCCACAATGACAGTGTGGCGTCCGACCTTGGCGGATAACCCTCACTACCGGCTCCGTTACCAACATAGTGCAATGCGTGACGAAACAGGCGGATCGCGACGTCACTGTGTTTGGGCCACGTTGCAGGAAACAATACGTCCCCAGCAGTTTGCATGATGTGCGTCTGCGCAATCATGGCAGCATAATCAGTCATTTCGCGCCGAGCTGCCTGCATGTGCGCAGCCGTCTGCACGAGACGATCCGATGTCAGGCCAAGTTTGGCCAAAGCCATTTGCATATTGCGTGCCTTTATACGATCAAATCGAATGTCATCATTCGACGGATCGTCAGACCAAATGACATCACGCTCTGTCAACCATACCCTTAAATTGTGACGATTTTCTTGCAACAATGGTCTACAGATCTGCAATCCTGACGACGTGGTGATTAACTCTTTCATCGCAGCCAATCCTGCCACCCCTGACCCACGCGCCAAACGCATCAAAACCGTCTCTGCCTGATCATCATGGGTGTGGCCAGTCATGCAACTGACAACTTCGTGCTGGTCTGCTGCCCACTGCGTGATCGCCGCCCAACGGCCGATGCGCGCTGCCGCCTGAATGTTACCTTGGCCGTCCCAGTTCCAGTTTAAAACGCTATGTTTTAGATTAAGTGATTCAGCTTGCACTGCAACCAATGCCAACTCATCCGTTACGTCACGAAACCCATGGTCAACAGTGATGACGTGCAGCCGCTCACGATCAATCGTTTCCGCAGCAAGATGCATCAATGCCGTAGAATCACTGCCGCCAGAAACCGCAATCACAACAGGGCCCGTCTCCCATGGATCAACCAATAGCCTTTTTACCTGATCCCTAAATCGATCAGTAAGAGTTAGCTGCATCCCAAATTCGCCATCGCTTGGCGTGCCTCACCAACCTCAGCTGCGCCCGGGAACCGTACACTAACCTCGCCCAACGTAACGCAGGCGTCTTCTAGTTGGCCCAAAATTGCTAGGGATTTACCAAGTCTTGTTAAAGCAGAGGAAGCCAGAGGACCCTCAGGGTTGCCAGAAAACGCAGCAAGGTAAGCGCGCGCAGCGTTCGGTATTTCATTCATCTGTTCGTACGCTCGTCCCCGCAGAAGGTGTGACTCAGAAGCTACAGGACTGCCGGGATAAGTCTGGTTAAAGGTCGCAAGCAGGTCAACGGCGCCACGGAAGTTTCCGGTGGCAAGAGCCTCCTGCGCACGAGTAAAATCTTCTTTTTCGCCAATTGCCAGCGACAGCCCATCGCTAAGAGGGACTTCAAGTGCAGGATCTGCGGGTTCTAAGTCAACACCACCAAGGCTGGGGGTTTCACCAAGCAAGCTAATTTCGCAGTCAGTTTCAAGCTCACACAGACGAAATTCTAGATCGCCAATACGGTTTGTACCGTCACGTGTAATTCGGACAATACGAAACT
This sequence comes from Octadecabacter sp., assembly GCA_047635635.1. Classification (GTDB taxonomy): domain Bacteria; phylum Pseudomonadota; class Alphaproteobacteria; order Rhodobacterales; family Rhodobacteraceae; genus Octadecabacter. Next base: position 5,599 of record JBLILC010000057.1, read on the forward strand.
CAAGGTTTTCAGTTTTAGACGTTAGGCGTGTGAGTTCGGCTTCGATCGTGTTCAGACGATCCAGCAGCGTGGCGCCTGCATAATTTTGCCCAGACTGCCCAGAAGCAAGCAATTCATCTCGCAATACATTTAATTCACTATACAAAACTGAAAGTTCGAGACGAATATTTGCCAATTTTTGCTCTTGTGCAAAAGCCCCTCCAGCGGAAAAGGCCATCACAACAATAAGGGCTAGTATTTTTAACATATCGTCCCCCAAAAAAGCTAAACAGCTTTACTAGATTAACTGTTTTGGCCAATGGAAATGATCGTAATCGCGCGACGGTTTTGCGCATAGCAAGTTTCATCGGAACAAACCGCAAGTGGACGTTCCTTGCCGTAGGACACCGTACGGATACGACCTGACGCAAGGCCTTTGGAAATTAAGTACTCACGCACCGCATTTGCACGACGTGCACCAAGTGCAAGGTTATATTCGCGTGTGCCTTGTTCGTCCGCGTGGCCTTCGATCACGGCCAGATAATCAGAGTTTCTTGACAACCAGCCAGATTGCTCATCCAAAGTATTGCGCCCAACTGCAGTCAGCGTCGAAGTATCAACTGTAAACAACACGCGATTACCAATAGTTTGGCTGAAATACTGCGGGCTGGACGGGTTGTTGACACCGTCAAGCGCAAATTGATTGATGTTGTCAGAGTTCGCGCCACTAAGACCAATCGCATCAGAACTGTTAAACCTGTCAGCGTTAGTGCAGGCGCTCAACGTAAGAGCACCAATTAAAAAAGCAGTTTTGATTAGGTGTTTCATGGGTCTGTCCCGTTATTCTTTTGTTTACACTTACGTGAACCTTAGCATGTCTATTCCAGATTGAGAATCGCGAATGCGTGATTACCTCTGAAGGGGCCCCCAAGACGGATCAGACCCACCTTGGGGTGTGATGACGCGACGCAGATTGCGTCCGGTGATATCCACTGAATATAGCCCCGTTGTGCCGTCCGACCCTTGGGTTTCGCGTGCAAACATTATCACCCGCCCATTGGGAGCCCATGTGGGGCCTTCATCCAAAAATGACGAAGTTAGTAAGCGTTCTTCAGTGCCATCAGTGCGCATAACACCGATGTGGAACCGCCCTGCATCCTGCTTGGTAAAAGCAATCAAATCACCACGTGGCGACCATACAGGAGTGCCATATCGGCCATTTCCAAATGAAATACGCTGCGGTTCACCACCATTTGCGGACATGATGTAAAGCTGTTGGGTGCCAGAGCGGTCAGATTCAAACACAATCTGGGATCCAGTAGGACTAAAGCTCGGCGCAGTTTCAATCGCTGGTGTATTGGTCAGACGCGTGTTCTGACCTGTTACTAAATTCGTACGATAAATGTCAGTGTTGCCACCATTGGCCAGTGAATAAATCACTTGCAATCCATCACGGCTAAAACGCGGACTGAACGCCATTTCTCCAGCCGCTGTAAGCATTTGCCGGCGCGAAACAGTCGCTACATCTAAAATATTAATACGCGGAAATCCGCTTTCATAGCTTGTGTATAGGATTCGATCCCCACTAGGTGAAAACCGCGGCGCCAGAACAATCGCACTACTGTCGGTCAAATACTGAACATTTACGCCATCATAATCCATGATCGCCAACCGCTTTGCGCGGTCATTTTTAGGACCAGTTTCAGCTACATAAACAACGCGACTATCAAAATATCCAGCTTCACCCGTAATCCGGCTATAAACAACATCAGATACTTTATGAGCCATGCGACGCCAACCATCAATCGTGCCCGCAAATTGCAGCCCCTCACCCATTTCGGCACCACTAAAAACATCGTAAAGACGGAACTTTACCGTCACTTGATTGCCGTTCACCGCGACAGCCCCTGTCACCAAAGCCTGAGCGTTAATGGCGCGCCAATCGGGAAATGAAATCACACTATCAAAACTGGCAGGTGTCGAGATGAACGCCGAAGCTGGGATTTGACGGAAGAGACCCGTGGCATTCAAATTTTCAGTGATTACTCGGCTGATGTCTGCGGCCATGTCTTCGGAACCAACAACCTCCACTTGAAAAGCAGGCAATGCAAACGGCAAGGCTTCAATCACGCCATCGCGTAAGGTCAACCGCAAGGGTTCTTGCGCGGATGCTGGCGTTATTATTGCAAAGGCGAGGATAATCGCCGCGAAAAGGGTCATAAATTTGGTCATCATGTCGCCTATACTCACTGGATTACCCGCAAGTGCAACAGGGAGATTTCACCTGCACGGATCTGGCGTCTGGGTTGGATATATTTCATCGGTTACGCATCTCTGTAGGGTCGATGGTCAGAATAACACTTCGCCACTGTGCATATTGGTCACGCGGTAAATCATAGCCAGCGTCACCTGTACATCTTATTATGGCACGGCGAGCCGCTTTATAAGCAGTAATTGCGTCGTTTGAATTTCCACCAATAAAATTGAGTAAATCAAATGAGCTCTGCACGGGCTTACCATCAGGCGTCATACTGAAACTCATTTCTACAACGGTATTTAGTGCACCTGTAGAGGTTGACCCTACGTTCCAACAGTTTCCGATCTGACGCAAAAAGCCTGATTTATCTCCATCCGACAACCTCCCACCAGATAATCCTGGCGTGGCTGTAGGGGTCTGTGTTGGCGAAGGTATTTCAACAACTCCTGCTGCTGCCAAAGCTGCGGCAACAGGATTAACTGGAGATTCGTTAGGGGTTTCAACAACAGCAGAGGCAAGCTGTGGTCGCGTTTGTGGACGCGATGAAATTTCGGGTGCAAAAGTTGATTCTTCAGCCTCTGTCACTATCTGATCCGACGCTGCTTCGGGAGCAGTCGTTTCCTCAGCCGTTTCAACTATTTTTTCAATGGGGACTTTAATCTCCTCAGTTGCGGCCTGCACCACCTCTGGCGCGACGGTGGCATCTGGCTCTGGCGGTGCTACAATTTCGGGTGCAACGCGAGGCGCGGCACGTGGAATAGGCCGTGTGCTGCTGCCAAGTTCAGCAGACGGCGCTGGGGTCGTAATCAGCGGCGTGTCCGGGATTTCGGGACCAATCCCTGTCACACCAGTTTCAGGTGCAGTCAAATCAGGCGCTTCAGGCGGCGTTTCAACAGCAGGTGGCACCACAAGCCGAGGAAGCTCAGCGATCTCAGGCGGTGTTCGCTCAACTAAAATTGATGGCGTTTGATCTACCAAAGGTGTTTCAATTACCGCCAATTCGCTGGGGGGCAGGTCCGGCTGAATCCCTTGGGTCAGCGCAGCAAACTCTGAGACAGATACGACGGACACATCCATTACCTCAAACGGGGGCGGATCAGACGACATGCCCCAGCCCACAACCATCCACACGACCAAAGCCGCGTGACCTGTACCTGAAAGGGTGGTTCCGATGCTCATTTAGGGCTCATCTGCGTTTACCCGTCTTGCCCGTCCAAAGTGGGCCCACCAATGTCAGTCACTAGACCAATATTATTAAACCCAGCCGCATTCAGCGCACCCATGATCTGCGCAACATCGTCCCACGCATTGGCTCCATCTGCGCGTAAATATATCCGGTCGCCATCACGCTCAACTGCAATACCCTGCAATCGTTGGATCAGGTCACCGCGTGCAACGACAGTCGCTTGGATCATAACCTCACCCTGAGCAGTCAGTGTAATCGTTAAAGGTTCTTCATCATCATTCGGCAGCGCATTAGCCGCCGTTTCCGGCAATTGCACCGGCACACCAACTGTTAACAACGGCGCGGCAACCATGAAAATAATTAGCAACACCAACATAACATCAACAAACGGCGTAACGTTGATCTCGCTCATAGGCATAGACCGACTGCCGCGACGACGCGCCCGTCTGCCGGTGCCACCGTCATCTGGCTTGATAACACTACCCGCCATTGCGCGATCCCTGTTCCATGACTTACGAGTCCAACTGACGGCTCAGAATGGTTGCAAATTCGTCAGCAAACGCTTCGTAACCGCTGACGACACGGTCTGCATCCGCACTGAACTTATTATAATAAATGACGGCAGGAATAGCCGCCATCAAACCTAATCCTGTCGCCAAAAGTGCTTCGGCAATACCCGGTGCCACAACAGCCAAATTGGTGTTCTGCTGCTCTGCAATCTCGATAAACGCGTTCATGATGCCAATGACCGTGCCCAAAAGTCCGATAAACGGGGCAGATGATCCAACTGTCGCCAGCACGGTCAATCCGCGCTGCAAGCCTTCAGTTTCTTTGGCAATAGCCACGTCCATGGATCGGTCAATCCGCGCTGTAGCCCCTGCAATCAACCCACCATCATGCCGGTGCGATCTGCGCCATTCCAACATTCCAGCCACAAAAATCTTTTCCGACGAACCCACTGGAGTGGCACCAATGCGGTCAAAAAGTTCGTCCAACGGATTACCAGACCAGAACGCCTCATCAAACAAACGGGCTTCGGTGCGAGCTTTGCGATATTGAACCCACTTGTCGACGATCACGGCCCAACACCATATGGATGCTATGACCAGCAAAACCATTACGAGTTGAACTGGGAGAGTTGCGTGAGCAAACATGCCCCACATGGTGAAATCTATAGCTACTTCCATAATGCCTGCTCTGCTTTAACGGACCGATTTTGGCCTCTCATTAAAACAAGATGTAGACGAGCTTGGACAGGATTACCAACAAAACGCGCGTAAACTTAAGTTTACACAACTTTTTTAGTTAAGATTTTGGCGAAATACCGCTGGAAGGCGCGTTGGCGCTCCTACATCGTTAATCGCCACAATCGTAACAATGGCTAGAAACAACACCTTGCCGCCACACTCAACAGTTTGGCGCACGACCCATCGAGCTCCAGAAACACTCTCAACAGCTGTCGTCACGACCAGTTCATCATCATAGCGTGCAGGCGAAAAGTAGTCCGCCTCAATATGGCGAACAGCAAACACCACACCATCATTCATTTTCAGCGCAACTTGATCAACCCCTATTTTACGCACCCACTCACTACGGGCGCGCTCAATAAATTTCAGGTAATTAGCATAATAGACGACGCCGCCAAAATCTGTGTCTTCGTAATAAACACGCAGCGGAAACCGGTGAATCATTGCAAAACCTCAACTCGTGCCGATAATCGCATCGCGTGACTTGGGTCGTGTGCGACAGCTGGCATCACCTGATCATAAGCAGCGCGGATCACACCTGCGATGTCAGGACGCAGAACTGCATTGCCACCCACCATCGCTAACGGTGACGCATCTACAAACGCGACATCTGACCATAGCAAAATAGATTGCACAGCTTGCGACAGTGCCAATGTATCGGCAGGAACTTCCCTCAACTGCGCGTCCATACGCAAGAAAATGAAACAGGCTTGAATAGCACCTTGGTCATCAAACCGGAAAATCCGGTACTGGTTTGCCTCCACTTTAGTCAAGCGTGCGACAAGCTTCTCCAATTCTGGCACCAATCGATGAAGATCAGGCACGGCTGATAAATCACTCCACTCACGGCAAAACATCATCATCACGTTGGCACCCAACTCTGGGTCTGTCTCTGCCATTTTATGACCTGCCAAAACACAAACCGCCTCAAAGGCACCCTTTAACAGGCTGATCGTTTCAACCTCAACGCCAAACACCACCGGCACAATCGGACGACCCCAACGGGCGCACAAATACGTATCGTCCGCGCGCGTAAACAAAGACTCAATTTCAGTAATATCCATCATGTAACTCTAAATAGGGAATTTGTGGCAGAGCGAAAGGTTACACTTTTAACTAGGCCAAAAAACGGCATCTTGCAGGGCAGCTAGCCATGGAACAAATCGCTGGGCGGTTTTGGTGCCGCCATACCCAAATGCGTCCATGCTTTTTGCGCCAACATGCGGCCTCGCGGGGTTCGCTGGATCAAGCCCTGCTGCAATAAAAATGGCTCTATGACTTCCTCTAGAGCATCACGGCTTTCAGAAAGTGCCGCCGACATGGTTTCAATCCCAACGGGCCCACCTTGATAATTCTCAGCAATCAACCTCAGATATCTCCTGTCCGCGCTGTCCAGCCCAAGATGATCCACCCCAAGCCGAGTTAAAGAACTATCAGCGATAGCGTGAGTCACAGTCCCATCGCCCTCGACAATCGCAAAATCCACAACGCGGCGCAGCAGCCTTCCCGCAATACGTGGAGTACCCCGGGCGCGTTTGGCGATTTCTTGTGCGCCGTCCGGAGTCGCAGGTGCACCCATCAAACGCGCGCCGCGCGTGACAATCTTGTGCAGCTCCTCAATCGTATAAAATTCCAAGCGCGTTGGAATGCCAAACCTATCACGCAGCGGCGTAGTCAGCAGGCCCATTCGCGTCGTCGCACCAATTAAAGTAAAGGGTTGCAACTCGATCCGCACAGTACGCGCCGCAGGCCCCTCACCAATCACTAAATCTAATTCGAAATCCTCAAGTGCGGGATACAAAACCTCCTCCACCGCCGGATTGAGTCGATGTATCTCGTCAATAAACAAAACGTCCCGTGCTTCGAGATTGGTCAGAATCGCTGCAAGATCCCCCGCCTTGGCAAGAACAGGCCCAGACGTCATGCGAAAGCCAACGCCCAGTTCGCGAGCCATTATTTGCGCCAACGTTGTTTTACCAAGGCCCGGTGGCCCATGAAACAACGTGTGGTCCATAGCCTCACCGCGTCGCTTGGCGCTTTCAATAAAGACCGCCAAATTGGAACGCGCTTCTGCCTGTCCAACAAAATCAGACAACATCTGGGGACGCAAAGCCCGATCTCCCTCGCGTGCGAGGTCCTCAGATTGAAGTTCAGGTTGTAGCGATGGGTCAAACTCAGACATCGTTCACCCCTTTGGTGCCAGCAATTTTAGCGCAGCTCGAATTAACGTTGCCGTATCCACCCCATCATTTTCAACCGCCGCTTGCGCTACGGCACCAGCAGCATCAGATGGTCCATATCCAAGATTGCTCAACGCAGATAATGTTTCAGATTGTGCTGCGGCGTTGCCCGCTGCAGGAACATCATATCGCTCAATAACAGCAGCCATATTTTCAACGTTCTCCACATCATCAGACGGCGACATCCCCAGCGCAGGCGCCACTCCAGCCACCATGCCTCCCATGGCCATTACGCTATGCGCCTTGTCTTTTAAATCTAGAATAACTTTTTTGGCAGTTTTTGGCCCAACACCTTTTGCCGTAGCCACCGCCGCCCAGTCGCCCATCGCAATCGATCGACTGACGCCATCAGCGCCCAACGTACCCAAAATCGCTAAGGATGCCTTTGCACCGATACCTTGCACTGACATTAACAAACGGTGCCATTCCTTTTCAGCCAAAGTTGTAAACCCGAACAGTTGCAGAACGTCTTCCCGCACAAGCAAATCTGTATAAAGCGCCGCCGCCTCGCCAACACGCGGTAACGTCGCCATGACGCGATCACTAACAAACACAATATAACCCACACCTTTAACGTCGATCAGCACGTGATCGGTAGCGCGGTATTCCAACCTTCCAGCAATGCGCCCAATCACGCTACGATTCTCATTCTGGTCGATGCCGACTGCAGATGATGCGCATGACAAATCGCAATTGCCAATGCGTCCGCTGCATCAGTGCCTGACAGCACAACACCAGGTAATTGCAGTTTCACCATATGTGCGATTTGTGTTTTATCAGCGTGACCAACCCCGACAACTGCTTTTTTTATTGCGTTCGGAGCATATTCCCCAACCGCCAAGCCAGCGCGAGCAGGCACTAGCATCGCAATACCGCGTGCTTGGCCCAGCTTGAGTGTAGCCGCACCGTTCGAATTCACAAACGTTTGTTCAACTGCAGCGGCATCGGGAGCGAATTCTGCAATCACAGCTACAAGCTGATCATGCAGCGCCAACAACCGCACCGCCAAATCGCCTTTACCTGATTTACATACGCCGTTGGCGACGTGACTTAGCCGTGATCCACTTACCATAATCACACCCCACCCCATGTTCACCAGCCCTGGATCTATGCCCAATACTCGCATCACTGCCCTCTTTTTTTTCATTTAAAAACCGTTTAGCACAAAAGGCGAACACTCGCCAATCCCTCATTGTTATTATGGCAACCAGTGGTACTGAAATGCAGCAAAAACTAAAGTTTAAGAACGTCATAGCACCCAGCATCAACGACGTTCAAGGACGTCATCACACACCTTATTTTCAGTACTATTACTACAAAATCCGGTCATGCAAAATTCGCATATCACCCATGACTAAATGGCACTGGCGCGCCACAAATGAACGTCCTAACTGACCTTTATCATGACACTATTTAAGATGTTCCAGTCAACACCCAATAAGAGATTTTATAATGGCCACCACCGACTTCCGCACCCCAACCGTAAAAAACAGCTTTTCAATTATCTCCATGATTGCAGCTGTAGTTTCTTGGAATGACTGCCGCATGACGCGCAACTCACTCAGTAAGCTCACAATACGCGAATTAGACGACATTGGCCTAGTACGTGGCGATATCGAAGCTATCGCAACTGGTACCCTGATACGCTAATCTCTTTTATCCAGTTAAATTAGCAGCTTGGACCTATTTCCAATTTAAACACAAACTCAAAAGGCCGCGCCAATTTAAAGCCCAGCCTTTTTAATTTTTGCTGAAAAAAAAATGAGTTTGCA